>CABZXY010000014.1 GCA_902529795.1 uncultured Alphaproteobacteria bacterium | reverse complement strand
AAGTTTTTTCCATCGCCCTGAAATCAGGACTGAATAAACTTGAGTCCCCATCAATAATATTGACTAACTTCAGATTAGGAAAATGAAAGGACTTACCGATAATTTGTGAGCCTATAAGCAGATTGGTTTCTTGTTCGAAAATTTTTTCCATCATGAGTTTTTTATTTTTTTTTGAGCTAAGTGTATCGCTAGAGAAAACCTGACTTTGATATCCTGGAAACAATCGCATCACTTCTTCTTGAAGTCGTTCCAGTCCGATGCCTAAAGAAACAAATTTATCAGAGGAGCACATTTTACATATTTGTTGAGGATCATAAAAACTGGAACAGTGATGACAAATCAGTCGATCAATTTTTTTATGATAAACTAAATTCACAGCACAGTGTTGACATTGGATTGCTGTATGACAACTCACGCAAATTTTTGTAGGAGCATATCCTCGACGATTTAAAAAAAACAAAACTTGCCCTTTGCTTTTTAGGACCGACATTGTCTCGTCATAAATTTCTTTAGAAATCCAACTTTTTGAACTGGGTCTATGGATATTCATATCAATAATTGAAATTTCAGGTAATGCTGTTTGATGAAACTGCTGGGTTAAATGATGAGAGGTGATTTTTTGATTTTCAGAATTATACAAACTCTCAAGTGAGGGGGATGCACTTACCAAGGCGCAGATACTATGAGAGCATTTGGCTTTATAAATCGCCATATCTCGAGCATGGTATCGAGGCCCCTCTTCTTGTTTATAAGAAGAGTCGTGTTCTTCATCGCAAATCAACATTTGTAAGTTTTCAAAAGGCAAGAGGACAGCTGATCGGGCACCCACGATTACGCAAGGTTCACCTTTTAATAAAGATTGTAAAATTCTACTCTTTTGGGATCGAGTTTGTTTGGAATGCCATACAAAAGGCTCGCATCCAAAATAACTTTTAAACCGTTTTGTCCATTCCTCAGTAAGCGCTATTTCAGGTAATAACACAAGGGATTGTCCACCTTGAACTAAAGTTTCTTCAATCAATTTTAAATATAATTCTGTTTTTCCAGAACCTGTTACACCATCAATCAAATGAGTTTTAAAACCTTGTTTTTTATGTTGCCATACATCATGAAAAATTTTTTGCTGTTCTTGATTTAATTTGATTTCTTTTTTCATTTGATGAAAAAGAAAGTTTTTTGAAGTCAAAAATATTTCTTTTGAGTCGATGAGCTCTTTGAATTGTTTAGGTTTTAATTCAAAGATATTGGTTAAGTCTTTTTGAGATGAAAAAGTTTTTCCTTTGTAGCTCAAAAAACTTTTTAGTCGCGTATCTGGATATTGTTGAATAGCCATTTTAAAAACCATCCCTAAATCAATAAAGTAGTGACTCGAAAGATATTGATAAAAATTTAAATTTTCTTGATTAATAGAGTGAGCATAAGTCTTTTGAATTTTTAGAATTTTCTTTACATCGAAAGTAATATCCTCAACTTTAGTCTCAGATAAAACAACTCCTGTGGCGCTTTTTTTTCTCAAGGGAATTTGAACAATCGATCCGAGAACAATTTGTTCATCTGATTGATAAGTTAAACCCTCATTAATCTGGCTGAAAGGGATAACTTCATAATAATAAGTCATTTTTTATATTCGATTCTTACTTATAATATAATGAAATGAATTTTACAGAACTCCTAGAACATTCAAATGTTGATAAGTCTGTCATTGATGATTTTGAAGGTTGGTTGTTTCATCTCAAAGATATCAAAGGCTACTCTGATAACACCTATCATTCGTACTGTTATGATATTTGTGATTTTTTAATCTTCTATCAGTTCTACCATCAAGAACCTTTATCTCACGGAATTCTGCAAAACTTGAACCTTCAAACATTTCGAGCATGGGTTGCTGATATGGCTGCTCCTCGAGAATATAATAATGTCTACAAAAAACCTCTCTCCGCAAGATCTCGTCGAAGATCAATTAGCTCTTTAAAAAGCTTTTTGAAGTTCTCCTCTTCGAAAATAGAGGGTTACAAATTTGGTTATGCTGAAATACAACTTTTAAAAAATCCTAAAATTCCAAAGTCTTTGCCGAAGCCTATCTCTGAGGAGCAAATAGATCAACTCATGGATCAACTAGTCAAAATATCGAAAAAAAGCTGGGTACAAAAAAGAAATTTGGCCCTTCTCTATTTGCTTTATGGTTGTGGATTGCGAATAGCTGAAGCCTTATCTATTACAAAAAATCATTTAACCGAAAAGGAATCGATTACAGTAATGGGTAAAGGGAATAAAGAAAGAATAATTCCTATGTTAGATATTGTTTATCAATCAGTCGAAAATTATTTACAAGAACTACCTCACGACTTGAAACCTAATGAGCCTATCTTTGTTGGAGACCGAGGTGCTCCCTTGAAGGCTTCAGCTTTTCAAAGGGATTTGAAACAGGCTCGAATTAATTTAGGGCTTCCTAATACAACAACACCTCATGCACTTCGACATAGTTTTGCAACTCATCTTCTTAAAAATGGTGGTGATTTACGAGTAATCCAGGAACTCTTAGGACATAGTTCTTTATCTACGACTCAAATTTATACAGAAGTCGATGATGTTAGTTTAGAGAAAACTTACCGAGAAAAAAATCCCAGTAAGTAATTTACTTATTTCCTTTAACGATAAAATAGGGATTTAAAATGTTATCTTTTTGATAAATCAGTCTGTCACCATTAGTATCTAGTACCGATCCTCCTGCACCTTCAACAACTGCTTGAGCGGCAGCGGTATCCCATTCTGAAGTAGGAGCAAAACGAGGATAAACATCAGCCCTTCCTTCTGCAACCATACAAAGTTTTATAGAACTCCCTGACTGTAGTAATTCATATTGAGGAAATTGAGAGATATATTTTTTTGTTTCTTCGTTTAAATGGCTTCGGCTAGCAACTATTCGTATAGGATCAGAAATTGATGAAGTTTGTATTTGCTCTAAGATTGAGTTTTGTATTTTATAAGAATTTTTATTGCCGCCTCCAATATAAAGAGTTTTCCTAGAAGGAGAATAAACATAACCCTCTGAAGGATATCGATTTTCAATTAAAGCTATATTGATGGTAAATTCACCATTCTTATTTATAAATTCCTTGGTCCCATCCAGAGGATCAACTAACCAATATTTGGGTGCTTTTGTATAAATATCATCTGACTCCTCAGATATAATTGGGTATCCTGAAGATTGTAGACATTCACAAATAATCTGATGAGAAGCAATATCGGCTTTAGTTAGTGGGCTATTATCTTCTTTAATTTGTATATCGATATTAAAATCTTCATAAATTTCCATAATTTTTTGACCACAATGCTCTAAACAAGGGATGATTTGATCAACTAACTCAAAATGTCGTAATTTGTTATAAATTTCCATTTTTGACTAAATTGATAATTTTTCTGTATACATTTGAATAAATTTTAGTAAATTTGCGCAAATACGTCATGAAGCTTTATTACTATGAATCCTACTTTATTTTATAACAATAACCCATCATTAAAACATCCTGCTTGGGATGCTGATAGTCATTTTAAATATTTAGCTCAAAAAAAAGTTTTTAAAACAAAGCGCTCCTACGAGAGATGGGTAGAAAAAGGAAATTTTCTTCCTGATAATATTGATCTTGAAAATTATACTAAAACTCTCAGTGAAAGTATTAATTCCTTAATTCAAAATTACTTTATTCAAGAATATGAAAAACAAAGAAAATTAATTTTATTTATTCAATTCTTTGAAAGTAAAAATAACAAATTTATTTTTGCTAATGATCGTCGAAAAGGACGACTTTGGGTAAAGGTGAAGTCGAATCAAATGAAGGATATATATGAGGGAATAAAATACTTATCGAAGCTTCGAAAAAAAAATATTGTGCTTTTTCCTCATCAGGAATTACTTCAAAAATTTCAAAACTATAAATTTCCAAGAAATAAAAGTAACTATCAATTAGAATTTCCTAATCATATTTTTCAAGCCACAGAAGTTGACCCTACAAAAACTACATTCACAAAAAGTTTTAGTCTTAAGCAAAATAGTTATCTCTCAGACTTAGAGGCAGAAAGCATTCATATAATTAGAGAGGTTGTGAGTGAAACCAAAAACCCTGTAATGTTGTATTCAGTTGGCAAAGATAGCTCGGTGATGCTTCATTTAGCTCAGAAAGCTTTTTATCCTAGCCCTCCTCCTTTCCCATTAATGCATGTAGATACGAGATGGAAGTTTAGAGAAATGTATTTATTTCGAAATTGGATGGCTCAAAAATCAAATATGAAACTCATAACTCACATTAACCCAGAAGGAGTAAAATCTAATATTAATCCTTTCGATCATGGATCATCTGTTCATACAGACATCATGAAAACACAAGGCCTCAAACAAGCCTTGGATCAGTATCAATTTGATGCTGCTTTTGGGGGTGCTCGTCGAGATGAGGAAAAGTCTCGTGCCAAAGAGAGAATTTTTTCTTTTCGAACAGCTTCTCATCAGTGGGACCCCAAAAATCAACGACCAGAACTTTGGAACCTTTATAACGCTAAAGTCAATAAATCTGAGAGTATACGGGTATTTCCCCTTTCTAATTGGACTGAATTAGATATTTGGCAATATATCTATCAAGAACAAATCCCTATTGTTCCTCTTTATTTTGCCAAAACAAGACCGGTCATTAATCGTGACGGAATGCTAATTATGGTCGATGACAATCGACTAAATTTACAGGCGCATGAAAAAATTGAATTAAAAAAGATACGTTTTCGAACATTAGGTTGTTATCCCCTAACCGGTGCGATTGAGTCTAACGCAAATACCTTAGAGAGTATTGTTTTAGAATTGCTTCAATCTAAAACCTCTGAGCGCCAAGGAAGAGCGATTGATGCAGACTCTAGCAATTCGATGGAAAAGAAGAAACTAGAGGGTTATTTTTAATGACAAAATCAACAGCTATTAATCATTATCTCAAAGAACAAGCTTCACTAGATCTTCTTCGTTTTATAACTTGTGGATCTGTAGATGATGGAAAGAGCACTCTTATTGGAAGAATGCTTTACGAGTCTCAAATGATATTTGATGATCAAGTTGCTTCTTTAAAGAAAGACTCTCAAAAACATGGCACTCAAGGTGAAGAGATTGATTTCGCTTTACTTGTAGATGGTCTATCCGCTGAACGTGAACAGGGAATTACTATTGATGTTGCCTATCGTTTTTTTTCTAGTAGTAAAAGAAAATTTATTGTTGCAGATACTCCTGGTCATGAACAATACACACGCAACATGGCTACGGGTGCTTCCACAGCTGATTTAGCTATCTTGTTAGTAGATGCTCGAAATGGTGTAATGACCCAAACCAAACGTCATTCTTTTATTGTATCTCTTCTAGGAATTAAAAAAGTGATCTTAGCTATTAATAAAATGGATTTAGTTAATTACGATCAAAAAACCTATCAACAAATTGATCAAAATTATCGGAGCTTCGCAAAAAATTTAAATTTTAAACATATTCAAAGTATTCCTATCTCCGCACTCGTAGGTGATAATGTTTATGAAAAGTCAAAAATGATGAAGTGGTATTCTGAAAAGACTCTCTTTAGCTACTTAGAAACTGTAAAAGTAGCTGCATCAAAGTCTTCTAAATTTATTTTACCTGTTCAAAGAGTAAACCGTCCTAATTTAGATTTTCGTGGATACTCAGGGACCATTGCCTCTGGAAATATCAGGGTTGGAGAAGAAATTCGAACCGTTCCTTCCAATCAGAAAGCTAAAGTAAAAGAGATATTTATTGGCGATAAAGCAATAAAATCATCCTCCGATAGACAAAGCATTGCTCTAACTCTAAATAAAGAAATAGATATTTCCCGTGGAGATATTATTTGCAAAAAAGACTCTATTGTTGAGAGCGCTGATCAGTTTAATATTAATATGATTTGGATGTCAGAGGAAAATTGCTTTCCTGGAAGATCTTACATTGCAAAAATTCATAATAACTCCAGCAGCATCAAAATTTTAGACATCAAAAAAATTTATAACGTCAATACATTGGAGCATTCTCCAGGGAAACAATTAAATTTAAATGATGTTGCAGAGGTAACTGTTTCCCTGAATAAGAATGTCCCTTTCATGCCTTATCAAGAAAATAAAAATATGGGCTCAATGATTATTATCGATCCTATCAGCAATCAAACTATAGGTGTTGGGATGATTAATTTTGCACTGCGTCGTGCGCAAAACATTCATTTACAATCACTAAGCATTACAAAAGAATTAAGAGAAAAAATGAATGGGCACAAAGGTCAAGTGCTTTGGCTTACTGGGCTATCGGGTTCTGGTAAATCTACAATCGCCAATGCTTTAGAGAAACAATTATATGCAGAAGGAAAAAAAACCTATGTACTAGATGGTGATAATATTCGTCATGGCCTCAATAAGGATCTTGGTTTTACCGATAAAGATCGTGTAGAAAACATTCGACGTGTAGCAGAGGTTGCGAAATTAATGTGCGATGCAGGTTTAATTGTTATCACTGCCTTTATTTCTCCTTTCCGCGCAGAAAGAGAGATGGCACGTTCGTTATTTCAATCTGGTGAATACAAAGAAATATTTATCTCCACCCCTTTAAAAATCGCTGAGCAGCGAGACCCTAAAGGATTGTATAAAAAAGCTCGAAGTGGAGAAATTCCAAACTTTACTGGAATTAATAGTCCTTATGAGAAACCCATAAAACCAGAATTAACCATCGATACCTCTAAGACCTCTGTCGCTCAAAGTGTTAAGAAAATTTTAGGAATAATTACTTAAGTTTAATTTCTACAAGTTCGAATTTTTGCATATCAAAAGCAATATCCTCAAAGATCACCTCTTGATAATTTTTTTCTGGATTAAGAGAAAACCCATAAGGCTCTAAAGGCTCTCCTTTAAAATCAAGAGTAAACTCTCCATTTCCATCAGTATCTTGGAAGGCAAATAAACCGATCACAATATGGGGAAATGCTTTAAGACTGATATTAAGAAAGTTATTTACATCATTTTCTTGAACCATAAATAATGGTGCTGATTTATCATCAAAATAGAATTTTCGATCATATCCCCAGACATAAATGGGGTTAGTGGCACTCTCAAATCCAGTCACTTTAACCTCTAAATGGCTAGAATATGAAGTTTTTATGACAAAAAAGCATTGAAAAATAATGAAAATAATAACTTTTAGAGATAATGCTGCAAAACTGTGCATAACTTGTACGAGATTATTATTTTTTTCTTAAATATGAACTGAAAGTTTTAAATTATAAATGATTTTTTAAAAAATTTTTAAATTGCCGCTATAAATATTGATTCTAGATCAAAAAGTCAAATTGAATTTTTACATATTCAAAACTAGTTTTTGAAAATTCATATAATACTGTGGATAACTCTGTGAAAAAGTCTAAAAATAATCTTCAAAATATGAAAAAAGGCTATCTTATTATTAGAATAAACATCAAAAATGCTGAATTATTTCAGCAATATCCTCCTTTATCCACTAAAGCAGTAGAAAAATTTGGAGGAAAATACTTAATTCGTGGAGGTGCGTATGATGTTGTTGAAGGCGAATGGCCTGCTGAGAGAACAACAGTTGTAGAGTTTGAAAATTTCGAAAAAGCTAAAGAATTTTATAACTCTCTTGAATACAACGAGGCAAAAAATGTCAGACAAAAGAGTGCTGACACAGATTTCATTTTGATTGAAGGCTACTAATTTTTTTTAAAAAAGTTTTCTGCTAACTTTAATCTTTCTTTTTTTTTCTCTAATAGCAATGAAAGCGTCTCAATTTCTTGCTGATGCCCCTTGATCATTTTCTCAATTTCTTCAACACTTAGATCATCTGTATCAATAGGCTTTTCTTTTTTTGGTTCTTCTTCATCAAACATTTGTTCGATATCCTTTCTTTGTCCACAAAATAGGAAAAAAACTTTCTTCTAATTCGTTTGAGTTTAATTTTTTATATTTTTTATAAATTCTAGCAGTGCCACCAACATTAGTTGGATGAAATTCTGCACCTGAAGGTACACAGTGTGCAACTACTGCTCTTCGATTGTCACTAGAAGTGTTAATACCTGAACCATGCCAAGTATATCCATGATGAAAAGCTACCCCGCCTGCAGGAACCTCTACATATTGTATTTCTATTCTCTTATCATTTTTTTTTGCAAAATTTGTTAATTCTTTTTTGTAATCATCAGGTGAATGAAATTGTCCTCGAGGTGGAGCTAGGCCCCATAAGTGAGAACCTTTAACGTATTCTAATGTGCCTTTCTCTTGAGATACGTCATCTAATGGTATCCAACAAGTCATCATTGTTTGTGGTGATATCCAATCATCATAAGCGGCATCTTGATGATATGATAAAGTCTTTCCCCCTGGAGGTTTCCACAAAACATTATCTTGAAGTAGTCTCGATCCAGTCCAATTCATGAGTTGAGCACAAGCTTTTCCTATGGCTTCATGGCATACTAGGTTCTTAATTGATTTATCAGATTTCCATGCATTGCAAATTTGGCGTGTAACATTTTCCGGATCTCGTCCTTGCCTCCAATTCCACTCATCTGGTTCAATTCCTGTTTCAAAGTCACCGGAGAAAAGTTTAGGAAATTTTTCACTTAAATTTGGAATAAATTGGCTCTCTAAAAAGTTTTCTAAAATCAAGAAGCCATCCTTTTGAAAGTTTTTCTTTAAATCTTCCGTCAGATCTATTGCAATCATGAAACCTCAGATCTCCCTACTCTTTGGCTTTTTTATAATGATTTTCAATTAGTTTTACAGCCTGATATAGATCGTCTTTAGTAACGCCTGTGGCCCATTGAAGACGATCATACTCATAGAGATCATTCTCTACAAAATACGGAGAGGCTAATTTTCTAATCATCTGGTCAAGAAAAATTAAATCTCTTTTTTTCATAAAAAAATTTTATTCTAATATTTCAACTAAATAAATTGACATTTTGGAGCAGATTTTTGATAATCACGCATGTCAAAAAAAATTATTATTTTAATTCTTTCTTCATTTTTGTTTACTGGATGTGCAACCGTAAGTGAAAAGGCCAACAATGCATATGATTTTGTAGCTGGTGGTGTTTCAAAAGGTTATAACTCTGTAAAAAATGCAGTTACTGGCGGCGATAAAGAATAAGCATATTTAATGAAGCTTCCAAAACTCCACAAAATGGGAATTGGTGGAAGGTTCATTGTAGTCATTAACCTCTTTCTAATGACCTTAGTATTAGGAATAATCGGCTTTAATTATTATTTTTAGTTAACATTGAAATTCTTATCCCTCCAACATATCGCTATAGAAGATCCAGGAACATTTAAAGATTTCCTTTTAGAAGATGGTCACTCTCTAACTACAATTCAACTTGATGAAGGCGAAAATATTCCCTCTAATTTAAATGAATTTGATGCCATGCTTTGCATGGGAGGTCCGATGGATACACATATGGAACAAGAATATCCTTGGTTAGTTCATGAAAAAAAAGCAATAGGTGAATATGTTTTAAATTTAGAAAAACCATTTTTAGGATTTTGCCTAGGATGCCAATTATTAGGTGAGGTACTAGGGGGACAAGTAGTAAAATCTAATCCTTCAGAAATTGGAGTGTTAGATATTCAATCTCAAGAGGATACAAAGATAGATCCTGTTTTTAATTTTTTACCTCAATCTTTTAAAGTTTTACAATGGCATTCCTATGAAGTTGCTGGATTAGAAAATAACAAGAATGTTTCTGTTTTAGGGTCATCACCCACAACTAAATATCAAATTTTTGGATACAAAAAATTTGCCTATGGAATTCAATTTCATCTTGAGATACGCAGCACCACGGTTGATGAATGGGCAGTAGTTCCAGAATATAAAAATGCTTTAGAACAATCTCTTGGGTCGGAGGCACTTCCAGAAATGAAAAATGCTGTAAACGCTGAGATTTCCACAATGCAAGATCAATGCAAAATGCTTTATCAGAATTTTCTCAAAGTTCTCAGTGACTGATCAAGAATATCAATAACAAAGGAATTAGAGAAGAACTTACATATTTCATTTCATACTTGTTATATAAAAAGAATAATCCTAGAAAGCTGACGATTATGGAACCAAAAGACAATGTCCATGAAGCACTTTCGAATAATTGAAAAAAACCCCTAAAAAGAAACAAAGTAAAAATTAAATATAAAATGTTTCTCATAGGAGTTTATTATTTGTCTAAAAAGGATATAAATCAACCACGGTTCTGTGGTGAAACGGATATCACACTTGACTACGGATCAAGAATTCAGGGTTCGAATCCTTGCAGAACCGCCATTCTAAAATTCTAGATTATCAATTAATCGAACACCACTTTTGTAAATTGCGTAAAACAATCTAGATTCACTTAAACTTCCCTCAAAGCTTAAATTAGATGCATTTCTAAATTCAAAATAATCAAATTTTTCATAAGGTTTAATAAATTCTCCTGCTTTTTTATTAGCTTCGATTAAATCGATCTTTTTATCTAAATTAGCAATAAATTGAACAACCTCTTTTTGAAATAGTATAAGGTCTAACATCTGCTTCTTGCTGAGCTTTTTATTTCTAGATGATAAAGCGATCCCTTCATCTGATCGGACAGTAGATACGGGTACTAATTTTAGATTAGGAAAATTTTCTTTAATTAATTTTTCAACAATCTTAAGTTGCTGAAAATCTTTTTCACCAAAGTAAACTTTGTCACTTTCAATTATGGTAAATAATCGACTGAGAACAGTAACGACCCCATTAAAATGGCCAGGTCGGTATTCGTCACATAAAATATTTTGGAAATGAGAATTTTGAATTGATTTATATTCTTTAGGGTAAATTTCTTCGGCGCTTGGCTCAAAAATTATATCGACATTGTGTTTCTGACAAAAATTATAATCATCACCTTTGTTTCTTGGATAAGCTTCAAAATCTTGAGTGTCATTAAATTGCTTTTCATTTATAAAAATAGATATGATGGTTTTTTGATTATCATTATGAGATTTTTCTATAAGAGATCCATGGCCCTCATGAAGAGCTCCCATTGTGGGAACATACCCAATGGAGTACCCTTTATCCCTAAAGGCTTTTAAATAAGTTTTAAGGTTGTAAATATCTTTGATTATCAACATATTGGTATTTTATTTATTGACTTCATATCAATAATTGTTAATTGTATGAACACTTTTTTATAGGCATATAATAATGAAAAGAACATATCAACCAAGTCAACTTGTCAGGAAAAGAAGACACGGATTCCGTTCCAGAATGGCCACTGTAGGTGGTCGAAAAGTTATTAACGCCAGAAGAGCTAAAGGTCGATCAAGACTATCTGCTTAATTTTTGAGACTCCCCACTCTAAAAAAATCCTCAGAATTCACTCAAATTCGAAATAAAGGAACTTTTTATAAAAGCCCAAACTTTAACGGTTTTCTTTTAAAGGACTCCTCTACTGAAAAATTTGTCTTAGGTATTGTGGCCAGTAAGCGATTGGGTAATGCGGTAGAAAGAAATCGTGCCAAAAGGCGAACTCGTGAGGCAATTCGTACATCTGCTTTAATAAGCTCACTTAATCAAGTTAAATTTGTGTTAATATTAAAAAAAACAATCTTGAAAGTACCTTTTATTGATTTAAAACAAGATATTGAAAAATTTTTATCAAATGAGTAAAAACCTTATAAAACTATGGAAAAGTCTTTTTATACTTCCTATAAAATTTTACCAATTAGCAATCTCTCCAATGTTAACGAACACTTGTCGACACCTGCCAACTTGTTCTGAATACACAATTGAAGCTATCAACACACACGGTGTTTTTAAGGGAATTCTCAAAGGAGCATATCGTATTCTTCGATGCAATCCTTTAGGTTCATCAGGATACGACCCTATAAAAAAATAAAATGGAAAATCAAAAAAACTTATTTCTAGCCATCATTATTTCCATGGCAATCATATTTGGATTTCAGTTACTAGTCCCTCAGCCGGAAAGAGTACCAGTAACAGGAGAGACAAACACACAAGAGTCTGTCAGTCTTGATATTCAAGGTACTACTTCAGCTGTTTTACTTGATCGAAATCAAGTGCTAGAAGAAACAGTGAGAGTTACATTTGATAACTCTAAAATAAAAGGCTCTATTAACTTAGAAGGAGGTATTATCGATGATCTAGTCTTAGAAGAGTACAGAGAAACTCTTGATCCTACTTCAGATTTTATAGGGTTCTTAAATCCCCTTGGATCAGAAGATGCATACTATCTTGATACTGGTTGGGTAAGCCCAGACAGCTCCATAGAATTACCAAATAATAAGTCTAAATGGACTGCAGATAAATCCTCTATTGGAATTAACGATCCGGTCAAAATAACATGGACCAATACACAAAACATAACATTTGAAAAAATTATAACTCTGGATGAACATTATCTATTTAGTGTTGATCAACGAGTCATTAATAACTCTGATAAATCCTTTGATTTGTATCCTTTTGGATTGTCTAAGCGACAGGGTATACCTGAAATGCAGAACTTTTTTATCTTACATGAAGGCCCTCTGTCGATCACAGACAGTGTTTTAAAAGAATATGATTATGACGACCTCAAAGAGGATGGGAAAATTAAACATAATTCTGTAGGTGGATGGATAGGCATGACTGATAAGTACTGGCAGACAGCCATCATCCCAAACCAAAACGAACCTATTCAGCAAACCTATAGCTATAGTTTTGTTGAAAATGTTGATAACTTTCAAACAGATTTAGTTGGAGCTAAAATTGTTGTGGGGAATGGAGATAATATTTCTCACAATCTCAAGCTTTTTGCTGGTCCAAAGATCGTCAGTGTTATTGAACAGTATATGGATGAATATGGCGTCCAAGAATTTGATCGCTCGGTTGATTTTGGCTGGTTCTACTTTTTAACCAAACCTATTTTCCATGTTTTAGAATTTATTTTTGGATATGTTGGCAACTTTGGTTGGGCCATTATTATTTTCACACTCTTAATGAGAATATGTTTCTTCCCACTGGCTCAAGCATCATTCAAGTCCATGGCCAAAATGAAAAAATTAGGTCCTGAGCTTCAGAGACTAAAAGAGCAGTACGGTGACGATCGAGCTGGAATGCAAAAAGAAATGATGGCTCTGTATAAAAGAGAAAAAGCAAATCCGGTCGCAGGTTGTCTTCCTATTTTATTACAAATACCTGTTTTCTTTGCTTTGTATAAAGTTTTGTTTGTAACAATTGAAATGAGACACGCGCCTTTTATTGGCTGGATCCACGACCTCTCCGCACCAGACCCTTTAGGATTATTAACTCTTTTTGGTTTTGTTGATTGGAGCGTTCCAGGAATTCTTCAATTATTTAACATTGGTATTTGGCCGATACTTATGGGAATTTCAATGTTCCTTCAACAAAAATTAAACCCAGCACCAGTAGATAAGATGCAGGCAAAAATATTTATGTTTTTGCCAATAGTCTTTACCTTTGTTTTAGGTGGTTTTGCAGCTGGATTAGTAATCTATTGGACAACTAATAATGTTTTATCGATGGCACAACAATATGTGATCCAGAGAAAAATCATTAATAGTTGATGAATAACGTAACTAGTTATTTCAAAAAAAAGACAGACTTTCTTTTAAGCGCAACTCAACCAAGACAATATCCTAATGTTGTATTTCCTGAAGTAGCCTTTATTGGAAGGTCCAATGTAGGAAAGTCTAGTTTAATCAATGCGGTCTTTATGAAAAAATTAGCACACATCTCGAATACCCCAGGAAAAACTCGTCAAATCAATTTTTTTAATCACGGAGACTCGATGATGGTGGTGGATTTACCAGGATATGGATTTGCTAAAATCTCACAAAAAGAAGCCTATAAAATTTCTGATTTGGTTTCCCAATATCTAACATCAAGAGAAAATCTAAAAAAGATTTTTGTCTTAATTGATAATGGACTAGGTGCGAAAAAAATTGATATCGAAATGATCAACGCAATGCAATCTATTAAAGATAAAATTTTTATTTGCTATACAAAAAGCGATAAAAAAATAAAAGAAAAGTCAGTATATATCGATGAACTCGCAGATTATGATCAATTAACTGTTAGTTCTAAAACTAATGACAATATTTTTGAGCTTCAGAAGAAAATTATAGAAATTTTATAATTTCACTTTGAATTTAACAGAGAAAGCATTACTTTATCACGCTTATGAATAATGTAACAAATTGGGTATTTGACCTAGATAACACCTTATATAAAGCAGAGTGTGGATTATTTGATAAAGTGCATGTTTTAATGGGTCGATATATTGAAGAAAAGTTAGGGCTCGCCTCAGGTGAAGCTCAGGCTCTTCGATCAAAATATTATCATCAATACGGAACAACTCTACGAGGGTTAATGATGGAACATCAGATTGATCCTGATGACTACTTAGATTATGTCCATCAAATTAATTATGATGTCGTCTCTCCCGATGAAAAGCTTGGTGAAACGATTAAAAATTTATCGGGTAAAAAATATATTTTTACCAATGCTAATTACGGTCATGTAGAAAAAGTTTTGGATAAATTAAAGATGAATAATATTTTTGATGGATGTTTTGATATTTCTGAAAGTGACTATCTTCCAAAACCTCATAAAGATGTTTATGATGCCTTTCAAAAAAAATTTAACTTAGATAATTCATCAACTGCAATGTTTGAGGATTTACATATCAATTTAAAAGAACCTCACGCTATGGGATGGAAAACTGTCTGGGTTACAAATAATCTTGAATATAATCTCAATAAAGATGTTAATCAGCAGGAGGATATCCAAAAAATTATTGAGGAAAAAGGTTATATTAATGAAGTCACAGATAACTTAGAAAATTTTTTAATTAATATAAACTAGGAGAACAATGAGTAACCAAGAAACAATAGAAAAACTTTGGGATAACAAAGATCAAATCGATTTTATTAATGATCAAGAGGCAAAAAATTCAGTGCTCGATGCACTAAATCTTTTAGATAAAGGGCAGCTTAGAGTTTGTGAAAAAAAAGATAGTGAGTGGCATGTTAACCAATGGTTGAAGAAAGCCATTCTTTTAAGTTTTCGCATCCAAGACATGGAGTTAATTGATAATGGACCAACCGTCAAAGGAGGAAATACTTCTTGGTGGGACAAAGTCCCTTCAAAATTTCAAAATTGGACGGATGTAGATTTTCAAAATGCTGGTTTTCGTGCTGTTCCTAATTGTGTTGTTCGTCGTTCTGCATTTATTGCTAAAAGTGCCGTTTTAATGCCGTGTTTTGTTAATCTTGGTGCCTACGTGGACGAAGGAACTATGGTTGATACTTGGGCCACAGTTGGTTCTTGTGCTCAAGTGGGAAAAAACTGTCATATCTCTGGAGGCGCTGGTATTGGTGGTGTTTTAGAACCCCTTCAAGCTAATCCCGTCATCATTGAAGATAATTGTTTTATTGGCGCACGATCAGAAGTAGCAGAAGGAGTAATTGTTGGAGAGGGTTCAGTTTTATCCATGGGAGTTTTTATCGGTGCCTCGACTAAAATCATCAATCGAGAGACCGGGGAAGTACATATGGGATCAGTTCCTCCTTACTCTGTTGTTGTGCCTGGCAGTATGCCAAGCTCAAAAGGAAATGTGTCTCTTTACTGTGCTGTCATTGTGAAAACAGTTGATGAAAAAACAAGATCCAAAACTTCTGTTAACGAATTACTTAGAGACTAATGCTAGATACAATTGAATTATCCAAAAAGCTCATTGAGTTCGATTCAGTTACACCAGCAAGACAAGATATCTTTGACTTTCTAATTAAAATTTTTAAAGAACAAGGTTTTGATACAAAGCAGTTAAACTTTGATGGCGATGGAAGTTATGAAGTGATTAATTTAATGGCAACCTATGGGTCTCCTCAGACTAATGGAAAGCATTTCAATTTTTTATGTCATGTGGATGTAGTCCCACCTGGCAATATAGAAGATTGGGATACCCATCCTTTTGAACCCACAATTAAAGATGGTTACTTATATGGTCGTGGCTCGGAAGATATGAAAGGTTGTACTGCTGCTAGTATGGTTAGTGTATTTAAATTCATCAAAGATCACCCTGATTTTAATGGAACAATTAGTTTTATTATTACTGGAGATGAAGAGGCTGACTCAATCAATGGTGTAGATAAAGTTGTTAATTGGCTACAAGAAAATAATATCCGCATTGATGGTTCTATAGCAACAGAGTCGTCTTCTGAAAAAGTGATCGGCGATCAAATAAAAGTAGGAAGAAAAGGAGCTGTTGATGTTCAAATTGAGGTAATTGGCAAACAAGGTCATGCTGCCTACCCTCAATTAGCTCAAAATCCTGTCCATTGCTTATCCAAAATAATTTCTTTTTTTGATGACCAAGTGCTCGACCAAGGAGCAGAATATTTTGAACCTTCAAGCCTTCAATTTACGCAAGTAAACTTAAATAATAAGGCCAAGAATGTTATCCCAGAGAGGTTAATTACAGTAGGCGATATGCGCTTTAATGATAATTGGGATAAAGAAAAAATTGAGGCCTATTTTAATGAGCATCTTACTCGTATCTGTGGTGAAAATAATTGCCAGTATAAACTTAAATTAACTTTTAGAGGTCTGCCATTTCAAGCATTTAATGATCCTTTTACTATACATTGTTTAAAAGCCATCAAAGATGTGACTGGATTAGAAGCAAAGCAGGATACAGGTGGGGGTACTTCTGATGCTCGATTTATGCAAAGAATTTGTCCTGTTTTTGAGTTCGGTACAATTAATAAAACTTTACACAAAGTCAATGAATGTGTATCAATCAGCGACCTCCAAACAACAGAGCAAATTTATTACAAAACCTTAGAAAACTTTTTTCAATCATGAATGAAGGGGATTTAATTCCTAACATTACTCTGCGCTCTGTTGACTCTGATGGAATTCAAAACTTTAATTTAGTTGAACACTTTCAAAATAAAAAAGTTTTAGTTATCTGTGTTCCAGGAGCATTTACTTCAACCTGTCATAATCAACATTTACCTCCTTACGTACAGAATTGTGAGATTCTGATGAATGAAAAGGGCATTGATTTGATTTGTTGTATTACAACAAACGATCCTTTTGTACTAGATTTATGGAGACAGGAATTAGGTCAATCAAAAATTAAGTTTTTATCTGATGGTAATCAAGAATTTCTGCAAAAATCTGATTTAATTCGAAATCATGAGAAAAGCTTTATGGGTAATCGTCTAATCCGATCTATTATTATGATCGATAATTTAAAAGTTATTAAACTTATTATGGATGATCCTGGTCAACTGGATAAAACCTCCTACGAGTCAATCGTTAAAACAATTTAAATATTCTTTAATTTTTATATTTTTTTCAAAATTCTTAGCGAAAAGAAGACTTTTTTTTGATAATTCAGAATAATTTTCAAGCGTTAATGAAATCTTATTCGATAGCTCATTAATATCATTTTCATTGATAACATAACCATTTTGATCAATTGACTCTGGTGTCCCTCCGCTCGAACTAACGATAGAAGGTAGTCCAAAGGAAGCGGCTTCCACATTGGAAATCCCAAATCCCTCGATGCTGTCTGGGGTAGTAATGGTTGGCATGACATGAATTTTACTCTGTTTATAAACATCTGATGAATTTGTATCATTAATAAAATTAACTTGATGAAGCAAATTATTTTTAACGACGAGGTCTTTTAATTTTGAAAGCTCAGGACCATCTCCTAGAATTGCATAAGTTAAAATAAGATTTTTTTCTTTTTTTAATTTTGTTAAGGCTTCTAAGACTAGATGATGACCTTTGCGGTATTCTAATCTAGCAATCGTACATAAATCATATTTCTTTTCATCATCTGTGTAGTTAATGTTTTCAATAAAAGCTGGGAAAATAACCATACTAGGTAGATCACTGAGTTCTGGTAATTGTTTATGAAATAAATTTTTGGAAAAATTTGAGTTAAATAATATTTTATCAACTTTTTTAAGAGATTTAATTATACGTTCTTTTTTTTTTAGATTTAGAATTTCATTACCATGTATCAAACATATTTTTTTAATTTTATTTGTATAATTAAAATGTTCTATTGATTTCCAGCTGTCAAAAAAAACTAAATCAAAGTTTTTATTCTTTAGTAAATCATAAGCAAAACTAAATTTTATTTTATTTCTAAAAAATTTAATTTGATCAAATCGTTTGATCTCAAAGTTTTGTTGGCTGTCAAAAGATGAACTCTTTGATTTTGATCCATCTGCTAAAACACTTACGCTATGTCCTAATTTGCTTGATTGAGTTGCAATATTTGTCATCACAGACTCAATCCCCCCTAATTTCGGAGCAAAACATTGAGTGTAAATTAAGATATTCAATACTGAATGTCCTTAAGAAGTAATCCTTTGGAAGGCATAGTTGGACCAGCCAAAGAACGGTTTTTTTGATTTAATAAATCAGTAATCCAGGGAGGTTTTTGATTATTCAAACCAATCTCTAATAGGCTGCCTACCATAATTCTAATTTGCTGATAAAGGAAAGATTGTGCCTGAAAAATAAAGATTATTTTTTTATCTTCTTGATCTATTTCAGTCATATTAATAGATCTAATCGGTGTTTTTGCTTGGCAACCTCTAGCTCGAAAAGAACTAAAATCATGTTTGCCAATAAATTTTGGAATTGCTTCTCTCATAGCTTCAACATTAAGAGGCTGCCTTATGTGAACACTAATCTCATCTTGTAATACTGATGGGGATATAGAATTATAAATTTGATAATAATAGGTTTTTAGCTTCGCTGTAAATCTTGCATTAAAATTATCATCCACCTTTTCTACCTGAATAATTTTAATTTTTTCATTTCCTAGATGAAAGTTAATGCCGCTTAGAATTTGATACTCACTAAAATCTTTTTCTAATGAAAAGTTAGCACACTGTGCTAAAGCGTGGACACCTGCATCAGTTCTCCCAGCACCTTGAATAATTTTTTTTTCACCTGAAAATTTAAAAATTGCTTTTTGAATTTCATCTTGAACAGTTTTTTCATTTTTTTGAGACTGCCATCCAGAATAAGGAAGACCATGGTATTCAATTGTTAATTTTATATTAGTCATTCGTTATTAAAGAGTTAATTTCAAAATTATTATTTCCTAAAAGGAACTGATCTATCATTTGAGATTTTTTTCCTTCAGCTTGAATTTCTAATATCTCTAAGCTATTTTTTTTACATCCAACAACTAATGGAGATTGTAAAATTTTCCCTGACTCTCCTTCGAAGGATGATACCTTAGCTTTTAATACTTTATATCTTTTACCTTTATGACTAAACCAAGTTGCAGGATATGGATAAAATGCTCTTACTTTCTGTTCTAAAATATTGGCATCTAAGTTCCAATTTAATTTAGATTCATCTTTATTTATTTTTGAGGCATAAGTACTTTTTTCATGTTCTTGATCTTCAGGAGAAAGTAATCCCTTAAGATATTTTTCTAAGTTATTGTAAAGTAAAGAACATGAGTCATGGCTGATCTGATCAATTAATGTTTGTCCATTAGTTTCAGATTTTATAGCTATTTCTTGGCTAGCAATGATTGGGCCTTCATCTAAACCTTCGTTCATTTTCATAATCGTAATACCGCTTTTTTTATCATTATTTTCAATAGCTCTTTGAACTGGCGCAGCTCCTCTCCAACGAGGAAGCAATGAAGCATGTATATTGATAAAACCGAATATAGGGATGTTAAGCCATTCCAGAGGAATTATTTTTCCATAAGCAAATAAGATAGCCACATCTGGTTTTAATGATTCAAATTGCTCGAGTGATTGTTTGTCTAACTTTGAAGGGAAATAAACTGGCAATAACTGACTCTCTGCCCAAAGATGAATGGGGGTTTTTAATTCCTTCATACCCCGAGATTTTTTCTTTGGCTCTTGAGTATAAACACCAACTATCTCATATCCTCCTAAATATAATGTTTTTAATGGAGGTAGGGCAAATTCAGGAGAACCAAAGAAAATAAGACGATGTTTTTTTTTCATTAAACAATTTTTTCTTCTTTTTTGAACTTTTTCATCTTACGAATAATGACATCTCTTTTTAAACGACTCAAATGATCAACAAATAAAATTCCATTTAAGTGATCAAGTTCATGTTGAATAATACGAGAGTTAAAACCATCTGTGCTAAGTATTTTTTTTTTATTATTTTCATCAATGTATTCTATCTTTAATTTATCTGGACGATCAATTTCTGCAAAGTGTTCTGGAAATGATAAACATCCCTCCTCGTAAGGAACTAAATCATCTTCGATAGAAATGATTTTTGGGTTAATCATTGTTATAGGTGTTTTTTCTTTTTCACGCGCTGCAGCATCTACAATAAAAATTCTTATAGCTAAACCAACTTGAGGAGCAGCTAAACCTACTCCATTGGCATCGTACATCACTTCGTACATCTCCTTAATTAATGTGCGATGATGATCATCTACTTGAGCAAGAGGTTGACATTCTTTCTTCAAGATAGGGTCAGGTGCGTATACTAGTTTGAGCATTAAAAGTAATATAGGATAAAAACAAAAAATATGGGAAATAAAAAGGAGAAAATATTTAATAATTTATTAAATCTTTTAGAAAAAAATCAAAAACTTAGCTTGCCAATAAAAGTCTCTAAAGGAACAGTAAAAGAAGATTGGATTGATTATAACGGGCATATGAATATGGCTTATTATGTTCAATGTTTTGAGGAGAGTTCAGACTTTCTCTTAGAATATATTGGCTTAGGTTATCGGTATGCAATTGAAGAACAAAAAGGTGTTTTCGTCATCAAATGTGAAATTAATTACAGAAAAGAAATTAATCTTCATGAAAACTTCATTATTTCTCTTGAAGAATTAGTTTGTAAAGGAAAGAAATTAATAGTGGGTTTAAAAATGTTAAATGCAAATAATGAAACGATTGCTGACTATAAAATTTTAAATTTAAATGTCGATCTCGAAACTAAAAAATCGAGTGCTTTTTCAACAAAAATAATAGCCCAACTAGCTTAAATTTTTACGAGACTCCAGAGCGGCGCCTAAAGTATTATCATCAAGATAATGAATTTCGCTTCCCACAGGAACTCCATAGGCTAACTGAGTAATTTTTAAATTCATCTTTTCTAAATAATCTCGGATAACTAAGGCTGTGGTCTGGCCTTCAATTGTAGCACTTAAGGCTAAAATAATCTCTTCTACTTTATTTTTTTCTATTCTCTCCTTAAGTTTATGTAAGCGAAGATCCTGTTCAGTAAAATTTTTTGAGGCTGATAAAAGACCTCCGATGACATGGTATTGCCCCTTATAAAAACCTGATCGCTCAAATGCCCATACATCTGCCATATCTTCGACTATACAGATTGTATTTTTTATTCTTGTATCAGATGAGCATATCTTTGTAGGTAAATTTACATCTAACATACCACAAATTTCACATTTCCTAACTTTTGCTGCAGTCTCTTTAATGCTCTCTCCCAAAGGAAGCATTAATTCTTGCTTATTTTTTATCAGATATAAGGCTATTCTTTGAGCAGAGCGTGGACCAACTCCAGGCAAACGAGAAATTAAGTTTATAAGTTTTTGTAATTCGTCTTGAGCCAAGTTAAAAAGGCATCTTCATTCCAGGAGGTAATGGTAAACCTCCTGTTAATTTTTTCATTTCTTCTGCAGACATCTCTTCCACTTTTTCTTTTGCCTGATTAAGAGCAGCCTTGATTAAGTCCTCTAAAACTTCTTTTTCATCTTCCGATAATAAAGAGGGATCGATATTAATGGATTGGACAACCTGTTTTCCGTTCATGGTTACTTTGACCATCCCACCGCCTGACTCTGCTTCCACAGTCTTATTCTCTAACTCTTTTTGCATTTCTTGCATTTTTGCCTGCATTTCTTGGACTTTTTTCATCATTCCGCCCATATTACCCATCATTCTGATCACCTCTTTCTACTTCTTCGATATCTATAATCTTTGCATTCGGAAATTTAGCAAGGACTTTTTGAAAATCCTCTGATTGAGTTTCAATTGCAATAAGTTCCTTTTTGTAAAGCATTTTTATAGACTCCAAAGTATCGATATTTTCTTTGACTACAATAGAAAGCTGGAATTCATTTTTTAAATTATTTTTTAACTCTTCACCTCCTTCAAAATTTTCATTTACGACATGTATCAATAGTTGCTTTTCATTTTCTGAAAACTCAATTATTTCACAATTCTCCATAATAATACCTGCCATCAAAGGGGAAAAGTTCTGACCATAGAAATGAAAAAATTTTTGGTGTAGCTCAATTCTATCTTTTAGTGACAATGACTCGGGGGCATCAATTTTATTTTGAACAGCTTGGTCAAGTATAGGGGAAGGTTTAGATGGAGTTGGAGCTATTTCAGACTTTTTTTTTTCGCCAGATCCATCCGAACTTTGATCACTAAGCAAAAATGAGCACCGTAAAAGAACCATTTCTAATGTAGTATGAGGATGGGGAGAAATTTTAATCTCATCATAGCCCTTCATTAAACTTTGCCAAAAAATATTTAACTTTCCGTGATCGTATTGGGTAACGTAAGAGGCAAATTGATTATCCTCTTCAGTATTAAATTCATCATTAATTAAATTTTTATCAATTTTTAATTTACAAGACCAATTAACAATATTCATTAAATCTTCAATTATTTTTAAAGTCTCAGAACCTCGTTGGTACATGTCATTGAGCATTTTAATAATTTCTGGAAGATTATTTTCTAAAATATATCTTGATATATTGTATAAATCACTTTGCTTTGCAAAGCCCAACATATTGATTATCTCCTCGGCCTGAATTTCATCTTGGGATTTAAAAATATTTGATTGATCTAGTATGCTCAAAGAGTCGCGAACAGATCCATCACTGGCTCTAACAATTAGATTTATTGCCTCTTTGGATATTGAAATTTTTTCTTTTTTAGCAATTTCCTCTAAAAAAGAGAAAAGTGTTTTTTTATCAATGCGTCTTAAATCAAAACGCTGACATCTGGATAAAATTGTTATAGGCACTTTAGAAATTTCAGTTGTAGCAAAAATAAATTTAGAATGTGGTGGAGGTTCTTCTAATGTTTTAAGAAGTGCATTGAAAGCGCTCTTAGAAAGCATGTGGACTTCATCAATGATGTAGACCTTATACTTACCTAAAACAGGGTTGTATTTTACATTTTCAATTATCTCTCTTGCATTTTCGACGCTAGTATTGGAAGCGGCATCTATTTCAATTACGTCTGGGTGTCGATCTTCGCTGATGGCCTTTGCTTGATCACAATTATTTAAATCAGGTCTATTATTTTGATCAAAGGCCGTGCAATTTAACATCTTTGCTACTATTCGAGCAGTTGTGGTCTTACCCACACCTCTAATCCCGGTAAATATGTAGGCATTGGGTATTTTATTTAGTTCAATAGATTTTTGGATTGTTTCGACAAGATATTCTTGACCAATAAGATCCTTGAAATCAGTGGGTCTGTATTTTAAAGCAAGAATATCTGATTGATGTTTCATTTTTTTAAGGAGAATTACACGACCCGATATTATATGTTACGGCTGCTTTCTTTCGAACCTGACCGGATTAGCAAAAAACACCGCCCATGTAATTCTCGGATTACTTTATAGCAGTTATAATATCAAATATGAAGTTATTGTCTTGAACGATAGGTAGATTTTTCAAAAACACCTAATTTTCTAACTTTTGAACAATAGTGGTACATATCATCAAGAGCAAATTTTGTATTTTCTTGACCCGGATGACCCTCAATTTCACAGTAAAATTGAGTAATAACAAAGTCAGCACCATAGTTGTAACTTTCTAATTTAATCATGTTAACGTTATTGGTAGCAAACCCACCCATGACTTTAAACAAAGAGCCAGGGGTATTATTGACAGAAAATAAAAATGAGGAGATATAAGTTTTATCAGGATCAAAATCTTTATTTTCATTTTTTGACATAACATAAAATCTTGTGATGTTATTAGATGAATTAGCAAAACTCTCATCGACTGTTTTTAATTCATATATTTTAGCTGCAAGACTTGAAGCAATTGCAGCTGTATCTGATATTTTTTGCTCTGATATATATTTCGCTGATCCTGCTGTATCAGCACCTATCAAAATATCATAATCGAGCTGCTGAATTTTTTTACTACATTGGGCTAAAGCCTGTTCGTGGCTGATAATTTTTTTAATTTGACCTTGATGAGTTTCTGGGTGAATTAAAAGCTTGTGCTCAACCTTTTGAAAGTGCTCAAAATTGATGTGCAAATCAGATTTAGGTAATAATCTATGAATATCAGCTACTCTCCCTGCAGCAGAATTCTCAATAGGTATCATCGCATAATCAACATTGCCAGACTCGGCTGCAGTAATAGCCA
>CABZXY010000013.1 GCA_902529795.1 uncultured Alphaproteobacteria bacterium | reverse complement strand
GAAACTTTATTTACACATGGTGCAGAGCATTGTTTAAGATCAAAGAGTAGGCAGGGTCGCTTTCTATTTTTAAATTCAAGGTTAGTGCAACTTCTTAACTTGAAAGATTTCTGGAGTATTTTAATAACCTTATCAGTCTTAAGTGCAGAAGTGAAAGGACCAAATACCCTATCATCTTTACGAAAATCATTCCTGAAGCGAGTTAATCTTGGAAATTGATCGTTTGTAATTTTGATTAACGGAAAGCTTTTGTCATCTTTCAGTCTAATGTTATATCTTGGCGAAAACTTTTTAATTAGTAGCGCTTCTAGTAAGAGCGCATTCCTCTCAGACTCAGTTAATTCAAAGTCAATATTGATAGTTTGTGATACCATCTTTTGAAGTCTTCTAGGAAGTTTGGGTAAATTCCCATAATTAGAGAGTCTTCTTTTAATATTGATAGCTTTTCCAATATAAATCGGAATATCTTTTTTATTTTTAAATAAATAAACTCCTGAGGATTGTGGGGCTTCCTTGACCCTTTTTTTCACTACCTCTAAACCTAGCATATAGATATCTTACTTAACTTGTGGAAATCACAAGATAAATCTTGATATCATTTTACATAAAAAAAAATATATTTTTCATATGCTGATAGGCGTACCCAAAGAAATTAAAAATAATGAATTTAGAATTGGCCTAACCCCCAAAAGCACCCAAGTACTAACTCAACAAAATCATGAAGTTCACGTTGAAAAAAGTGCAGGTTTAGGATCTGGATTTACCGATGAGGACTATCTAAATGCTGGAGCAAAAATAATTGAGAAATCTCAGGACCTATTTTCAAATTGTGAATTAATTATAAAAGTAAAAGAACCTCAAACTATCGAGACACAACATCTTCAGCCAAATCAAATTCTTTTTACTTACTTGCATCTCGCCTCTTCTCAAAAATTAACTCAAAAATTGATCGAAAGTAAATGTATTTCAATCGCTTATGAGACTATCACTAGCGATAACCAGGGCCTTCCATTACTAACACCGATGAGCGAGGTGGCTGGTAGATTATCTATTCAGGCTGGCGCTCGATGCCTTGAAAAAAATCAAGGAGGGTTAGGAATTCTATTAAGTGGATCGAGCTATAGTAATCCTGCTCAAACTCTTATAATTGGAGGCGGCGTTGTTGGTTATAATGCAGCTCTTATTGCTAATGGTATGCAGTCTAAAATTACAATTTTAGAAAAGTCAGATAAAAGAATTGAATGTTTAAAGAAAGAATTTCCTAAAGCTGAAATACTTAATATTGACAAAATAAATTTGGAAACAATTATTTCAAGATTTGATTTGGTTATTGGAGCTGTACTAATACCAGGTTCTCAAGCTCCTAAAATTTTACAAAAGAAACATTTAGGCTTAATGAAACCCGGATCTGTGGTAGTTGATGTTGCGATTGATCAAGGAGGTTGTTTTGAGACGAGTAGGGCCACTACACATGAAAATCCAACATACATCGTAGATGATGTTATTCATTATTGTGTAGCTAATATGCCAGGTGCCGTACCAAGGACGTCTACGATTTCCTTAAATACCGCTACTCTTCCTTATATTGAATCTATTGCAAATAATGGCTTGTCTGAATTTCTAAGAAGCTCTAACCACCACCTAAATGGTCTTAATACCTTTAAAGGACACTTAACCTATAAGCCAGTTGCGGATTCATTTGACATCTCTTTTATGGATCCAAAAGATCTTGTTTGATTGATCTGAGCGAATTTAAACTAATTTCACCGTATACTTTTCTTAACGATAAGTTTTACGATGAAGTGGATTCAGCAAAATTTCCAAAATTTATCACGAGATACCGAAACCATAACTTTGAGGAATTCAAAAATCTTAACAATGAGCAATGGGTAAATCTTTTTGGAAAATTTGAGAGTCCTATACTTCCAAAGATTAAAAATATCGCAATGCGATATCACGGTCATCAGTTTCAAGTTTATAACCCAGATATTGGGGATGGAAGAGGTTTTACTATTGCTCAATTTTATAAAAATAATGAATTGTATGACTTGGGAACCAAAGGAAGTGGGGTCACACCTTATTCAAGGAGTGGCGATGGCAGATTAACTTTAAAAGGAGGTGTCAGAGAGGTTTTATGTTCAAATTATTTAGATGCTCTAGGTGTGAATACCTCAAAATCATTATCATTAATCGAAACTGGAGAACATTTAAGTCGTAATGATGAACCATCTCCCACTCGTTCTTCTGTATTAGTGCGTGTTTCTCATTCTCATTTGAGAATTGGAACTTATCAATATCATGCATTTCACCAAGATGTTCAGAGTATAGAATTTTTGACAAATATGATTGGAAAATATTACTTCAATCTCAATGATCAAAATAATCAACCTATTAAGATTTTCTCTGAAGTGGTTCGACGATGTGCCACCTTAGCCGCTTCCTATAATGTTTATGGTTTTGTCCATGGAGTTCTTAACACTGACAATATCAATATTACGGGCGAGAGCTTTGACTATGGTCCATACAGATTTTTAGAAAAATATGAACCTAACAAAACAGCAGCATATTTTGATCGCTTTGGACTTTATCGTTTTTCAAAACAAGCTGATGCAATTTTTTGGAATGTTCAGCAATTAGCTTCAATTTTTACCTTAATGGTCAATAAAGAAATCTTGATAGAAGAAATTAAAAAATTTGTCGATCTCTACAATCAGGAGACAATGAGGTTATTTTTTAAAAGACTAATGATTAAACCAAATTTAGATTCTTCTAAAAACAATGAAATACTTGAGGCTTTTTATCAAATATTGGGTGACCAAGAATTTTCTTTCGAAGAGGTTTATTATGACTTAAGAGGCGGGTTAGAAAAAATTAAAAATCGAAAAGATTTAATTCAAAAATATCAAAAATATCAATTAGAGAAAATCTTTCAAAATCATAATCCTATTAATGAAATTAATTTAAATAACTTAAATATGATCCCTTATGAAACCTTACATTACGATGAAATAGAAAAAATATGGGAAGCCATAGATAAAAATGATGACTGGTCATTGTTTAATAATAAAATCGATAGTATAAGTAAATTAAAAGAAGCAAATATCATTAATGGATTGGGATAAGCTAAAAATATTTCACAATGTAGCTCTGGATTTAAATATTTCAGAGGCAGCTCATAAGATGAACATTAGTCATTCTTCCATCAGTAGACAAATTAGTGCCTTAGAGCGAGAGTTAAAAGTTTCTTTATTTAAACGTCATGCACGGGGGCTTACATTAACTGAGCAAGGCAAAATATTATTTAAAACTGCTCACGATATTTTTGGAAAGATAGCTTTAACTGAAGCTCAACTCACGGAGTCAAAAGAAAAACCAACGGGCTCTCTCACCATTGCTGCAACCGTAGCATTCGGCACTACTTGGTTAGCTCCAAGAATAGTAAAATTCACTAATTCATACCCTGATATCGATGTCTCAATTATAATTGAAAATAAATACACAGACTTGTCTCAAGGTGAGGCTGATGTTGCTCTAAGACTAAGGGAACCTACGCAAGTAGATCTTATAAGATTTCCTCTATATAAATTTCAGTTTAAAATTTACTCTTCTCCTGAATACATTGAAAAATTTGGCATTCCAAAAGACGTAAATGATTTAGCAAAACATAAAATTATCGCATTTGGCCATAACGTAGAACCCTCTATTCCAGATGTAAACTGTATTTTGGATTTAATTCCAAAAAATAAAAAACCTAAAACATTATTCATATCGAATATGTACGGGGTTATGCGAGCCATAGGAGGGGGTGCTGGGATAGGTGCGCTACCTCAGTATATGAAGAGCTCAAAGAATAATTTAGTTCCCATTCTTCCTGATGCTAAGACACCAAAAGCAGTAATTTATTTTACTTATCCTCCTGAGCTCAAAGGATCAAAAAAAATTGAAGCTTTGAGAGATTTTCTTGTGAGAGAAGTCAATAAGGAGAAAAAAGATTAATCTTTTTTGATAAACTTTTTATTACAATAGTTGCAAACAACTTCCTTATTTTTATTTATTTTGAAATAAACCGCGGGATGGCCTAAATCACCAGTTCCCCCATCACACATCACTGTATCTGTCGATGGAGCTACAATTTCAATCTGCTGTTCTTGTTTTTCTTGAATCATAAGGAAACTAATTCTGCGATAAGATTAGTATATTTTTTAGGATCATCAAGGTTTTCCCCCTCCATTAATTTTGCATGATCATAAAGAATTTCACTAAATTTATCTTTTGAGTTTTTATCTAAGGACATGACTTTTGAAACAAGACTATGGTTTATATTGATTTCAAGTATTCTTTTCTCATCTGAAATTGTTTGGTTATTTGCAGCCATTAGTTTTTTTAAATGCATATCCATATCGTTTTCATCAGCTACTAAACATGAAGCACTAGTTGTTAATCTTTTAGATACCTTCACATCTTTAACCTTGTCTTTTAAATGGTCTTTTAGATAGGAGATAAAATCTTTGTTCTCTTTTGGTTGTTCACTCTCTTTTTTCTCATCTTTACTGTCCTCTAGATCTACTTCGCCTTTTGTAATAGATGTAAAATCATATTCTTTGAATTTCATCTTCATAGGCATCCAAAACTCATCCACAGGATCAGTAATCAAAAGAACATTAATCTTTTTATTTTTAAATAGCTCCATTTGTGGGCTGTTCAGTAAGTTTTCTTTATTTTCACCTGAAATATAATAAATTTTCTTTTTATCATTCGCATAATCATTGATGTATTGGTCTAGGGTGATCATTTCATCTTTTTCAGAACAATGAAAAATTGAAAAATCAAAAATCTGATCATGAAAATCATTGAATTCATACAAACCCTCCTTGATAACAGGGCCAAATTTTTTCCAAAAAGCTAAAAATTCTTCAGGTTTTTTCTTCTTAAGTTCGGATAGTTCTTTGAGTATTCTTTTCGTGATAGCAGTAGATATCTTATTTATCACGGCATTATTTTGTAATATCTCTCTTGAAATATTGAGACTTAGATCCTCCGTATCGACTACTCCTGGAATAAAACGAAGCCATGCAGGAATCAGGGAGTCTAGTTTGTCAGAGATAAATACCTTATTCACATAGAGTTTTAATTTATTTTTTCTATCAGGATGGTAGAGATCTTGTGGTTGAGATTTTGGAAGATATAAAAGAGCTGTGTAATTCACAACACCTTCTGCTTTAAAATGAATTGTTTGTAAAGGTTCATCATAATAGGTAGATGTTTGGTTAAAAAATGACTTATATTCGTCTTCTTTAATTTTAGTTTTATCTTTGAGCCATATAGCTTCTGCTGAATTTACCTGTTCTTCTTTTTCCTCTTTGTCTTTTTTTTCTTTTTTTTCTTCTTCAGAGGTAACAAAAATAGGAAATGGAACAAAATCTGAATATTTTTTAACTATTTCTTCAATTCTATATTTACTTAAAAACTCATCCTCATCTTTTTTGATAGATAGAGTGATTTCTGTACCAAACATATTAAATTCTGTTGGTTCAATAGAAAAAGTACCCTTGCCATCAGATGTCCACAAGTAGCTAGAAGAGGAGTCATATTTTTTCGATCTTACTACAACTTGATCGGAAACCATAAACGATGAATAAAAACCTACACCAAATTTGCCTATTTGATTAATGTCACCTTTTTTATCGCCTAATTTTTTAATAAAATCTTCAGTCCCTGATTTTGCAATAGTTCCAAGGTTGGCTTGCATGTCATTCTCATCCATGCCGATACCATTATCTTGAATGGTAATAGTCTTATTTTTTTCGTTTACGTGAATTCTAATCTCAAACTTATCTGTTTTTTTGACATTGGTATCAGTTTGACTAACATAACGTAATTTTTCACATGCATCTGATGCGTTTGAAATTAATTCTCTTAAAAAAATCTCTTTTTCTGTGTAAAGAGAATTAGCAACAATATCTAGAAGTTTGGATACTTCTGTTTCAAATTTTACTGTTTTCTTTTCCGCTTGTTGTTTAGTCATTTTTTTCTAATATCCTTTTATATCGAATGTTTACAAATGATAATACTGAGTGTTCTACTAAAGTTACTGTCATTTCACAAAATAAGTTTGACAAGTGGCTTGAAAAACAACCCACTTTTATAAGAAATTGGTGTTTATCTAATAATTTCAAGGGCGAAAATAGCAAAATTTTAAAAATTCCCTATCCAGATGGCCGTTTAAAAGAGGTGTTAATAGGGGAGGGATTAAATCAAAACTTATCTGGTGTAGCCGACTTTTCCTCTAAAAATAAAGGAAATTATTATTTATTTATTAAATTTGCTGATTCTAAAGAAATAGAAATTCAAAAGGCATGGGCTTGGGGAGTATATAAATTCAACAAATCATCTCCAAAAAATCTACTTTATGTCAAAAATCCAGAAACTTTGAGATATCTTGATCATTATGTAGAATTTACCAATTTATCTCGAGATTTGATAAACACTCCAGCAAATGAACTAAACCCTAAGTCTTTCCTTAGTTTAGTTAAAAGAAATAAGTTTTTTGAAAAATTTATTTATACAGACTATAGCCAAGCTGAAATTAAATCAAAGTTCCCCTTAACATATGCTGTTGGTCAATCCTCTACTATCAAACCAGAAATTATACATATCTCTAATAAAAAAATATCAAAAAAAGACAAACCGATTGTCATCATTGGTAAAGGAGTCACCTTTGATACGGGCGGGGTAAATATAAAACCAGGTAACTCTATGCGAAATATGAAAAAGGACATGGGTGGTGCAGCAATCGCAATTTCATTATTTCTGATGGCTAACAGCTTATTAAAGAAATCAAAAATTATTCTGATTATTCCTATGGCTGAAAATTCAGTATCTGGAAATTCAATGAGGCCAGGAGATATATATTCTTCCTCTACTGGAAAAAAAGTTGAAATATCACATACAGATGCAGAAGGGAGGTTGCTTTTAGCAGATGCGATGGAGTTAGCAAATACTTATAACCCATCTTTGATTATAGATTTTGCAACACTTACAGGAGCAGCCAGGGTAGCATTAGGTGAAGATATTCCGGCTTACTTTAGTAATGATGAAGATGTTGCAAAAAAAATTGAAACTTTAAATCAAAAAAAAATTCGCGCATGGAGACTTCCCCTTTACCACCCTTATAAGAATAAACTCAACTCTCAATATGCAAATTTATGTAATGCTTCTCTGGATGGTATGGCAGGATCAATAACAGCTGCTTTGTTTATTGAGAATTTTATTGAAAATAAAAAAACACCTTGGATACACTTCGATACCTACGCTTGGTCATCAGGTTCAATTTTAAAAACACAAGGTGCCGCTCTTCAAGGATTAGATATTATGATTGAATATCTTAATAAAAATTTTTCATGAGAAAGTTTTTTTTTGTTTTGGCGGTCATTTTATCTGGGTGTGTCACCGACAGAAACTTTAACCAATCTAATGTGTGTGATATTTTTAAGACGAATCCTCAGTGGAAATCATATGCTGAGAAAACTAAAGAAAAATGGGGGGTTCCGGTAAGTTTGCAGCTGAGTTTTATTAAACAAGAATCCTCCTTTAATAGAACAGCTCGACCACCCAGACAAAAAGTATTAGGTTTAATACCCGGTCTTCGACCCTCTAGTGCCTACGGATACAGCCAGGCTCTTGACGGTACTTGGGATGAGTACAAACAATCAACCGGAAACTATAATGCTGATCGAAAAAACTTTGCTGACGCTAGTGACTTTATAGGCTGGTATGTTGACGGATCTTATCGTTTATTGAAATTAGAAAAATCTGATGTATACAACCATTACCTAGCATACCATGAAGGCAAAGGTGGTTTTCAAAAAAAATCATATAATAAGAAAAAATGGCTTTTAGGTGTTGCAGAAAAAGTTGAGCGTCAAGCAAAAGAGTACTCTAATCAAATAAAAAAATGTAATTTTCATAAGAACAGTGTGTTTTAATTGTTACAAAAATCAGATTTAATAAATTATTTTTATTCAAGTTTCACTAGCCCTGAAGCTAAGGGAATTGGAACTGAGCATGAAAAATTTATTTTTCATTGCAAAGATAAAAAAAGAATAGAATTTGATGGTTCAATTAGTATTCAAAACCTTTTTCAATTTCTAATTGAAAAGGGGTGGCAAAAAGGCGAGTACAATGCATTTAATCAATTAATTTCTTTATCAAAAAATGGAGCTAGTGTTACTTTAGAACCTGGTTGTCAGCTAGAACTTTCTGGCAAAATTTTAAAAAACGTCCACCAAACCTGCACTGAAACATATGAACATTTAAATGAACTTCAAGAATATGCAAAACTAAACAACCTTTGCATTATCGGATTAGGCTTTGACCCTATTTCTAAAAGAGAAGATATAGAATTTATCCCTAAAGATCGGTACCGTATCATGCGAGAGTATATGCCTAAAGTTGGTTCTAGAGGTCTCGACATGATGACCAGAACTTGCACTGTTCAAGCAAATTTTGATTACTTTGATGAAAAAGATTTAATTAAAAAATTTGTCCTTGCTAATAGATTACAACCTTTAGTAATGGCATTATTTTGTAATTCACCTTTTAAAGAAGGTTCTCATAATTCTATAAAGAGCAATAGAATTCATACTTGGCAAGACACCGACAGCGAGAGATGTGGTATTAAAAAGGAATTTTTGGATCAGTCATTTAATCTTGAAAAATATGTTGATTTTGCCCTAGAGGTTAAAAATTATTTTTTAAAAATAAATGGCAAACATATAGATACAACTTCATATTCTTTTCATGACTTAATTGCCAAAACACCGAAAGAGAAAAACATTAAAGAATATAATTTAACAATTAGTGATTGGATAAATCACCTTTCTACTATTTTTACTGAGGTTCGACTTAAGTCCTATTTAGAAGTAAGGGGGGCTGATGCAGGAAAGTGGGAGATGATATGCGCCTTACCTGCATTTTGGACAGGTATATTATATGATGAGCAGAATTTAGATGAGTTATGGGAAATAACTAATGAGTGGAGTAAAGAAGATATACTTCAACTTTACCAAGACGTGGCTAAGAATGGATTGCAATGTTATTTCAATAATCAAGCTCTTCATGAATTAGGCAAAATAATTTTAGATGTTTCAACTAGCGGTTTGCAAAGAAGAGGCTATCTCAATTCTGAAGGTCAGGATGAAAGCATACATCTTCAAAAACTGAAAAATATTATTGAAGATCAAAAAACACCCGCAGATATTTTCATTGATGAATACAATCTTTCAAAAGATGTTATTGGTATTTTGAATAAGCCTTATTATTAAAATGATTAAAAAATTTTTATTTCAAATGGATGATCCTACAAAAATTAATTTTAAAGAAGACTCTACGTATATGCTGATAAAGGAATCACTTTCCAGGGGTATTCGATGTTTTTATAATTCTCCAAGTTGGGTATATGCATCTTTGAATAAATATAATCAAATTAAATCAAGCAACTTAGAGTTATCTTTAACTAAGAGTGGAAAACTCACTTATAAAAGTAAAAAATCTAAAGATACAAATCTTGAAAAATTTAATGCAATTTTTATACGACAAGATCCTCCATTTAATATGGAATATATTTCTAATACATATTTACTCAGTCAGCTTCAAAACCCTGTTTTGATTAATGATCCTAGTGAAGTTCGAAATTTTCCTGAAAAACACATAATGATGAACTTTCCTGAATTAACACCACCCACTTTGATCTCTTCTCATACCCCCTCCATATTAGCTTTTATTAGATTACATAAGGAGGTCATACTTAAACCAGCTTATGGGAATGGGGGAATAGGCATTAAAAAAATTAAAATAAATCAATCAAACATGAAGAAATTTTTAACTAAATATATTTCAAAATTCCAAAATAACCCCGTAATTATTCAAAAGTTTCTAAAGAATTTCAATAAAGGGGATAAAAGAATAATTCTTGTGAACGGCCAAGTGAAAGGTGCAGTCTTAAGAGTTCCTAAAAAAAATAGTATTAAAGCAAATTTCCATGCAGGCGGAACTGCTGTTAAAACAACCCTCTCACCAAGAGAAAAACAAATATGCTCTACTATTAAGAGTTTTTTAAAAACTAAAAAATTATCTTTTGTTGGAATAGATGTAATAGATGGTTATTTGACAGAAATTAATATTACATCGCCAACAGGCATACAAGAGATAAACAGATTAAATAAAGTTAATATTGAAAAAGATGTTATTGATTTTGTAGAAAAATCACTGCAATAAATTCTCGAACAGTTTATTGATATTTTTTTGAATTAAATCCTCTAATGGTTTTCTAACTGTCCCATCAGGAATTACTCTTTCGTAAGAATATGAACCTTTGTCAAATTTTATGATAAAGTCATCCTGTTCTATAATATCAAATATTGTAATTTTATAATTTGGATGAAAATATTCTATTTCTCCTTTCAGTTCTTGATTATCAGATGAAGTAAAAATTAAATCTTTGATAATTAATTCTTTATTATTCGAGTTAGTTACTTCACCTTCGATCGAAATATCATTATTAATAAACGATTGAGAAAGCGTATTAATGAGTTGATTAATTTGTTCGAAATCCTCAATATCTTGAGAGAGAGATTGCATGAATAAAAGTAAAGCTATTTCCTCTTCTTTGACATTAATCTTAACTTGACCATTAATTTTTCCACTAATGCCAATCATGTTTTTTAAATCAATGGGTTGAGATATATTCAAATTTAAATCTAAAAAGCCTTTCAATCTTGAACTTTCAAGAAAAAATTTCTCCATGTTTTCTAAGTCCAAATTTTTCAAACTGAGGTTTCCTGAAAATTTTTCATCAAATATATTTCCTGTTAATGTGGAAATATTTTCATCTTGAGTAATTTCAATATTTTCTAGAACATAATTACCAGTAGCTAGATCAATTATTAAATTCCCCTCAACTTTATTAAATAAATAGAGATCAAGATATTTAGCATAATCATCTTGGTCAGTGTATTTCAATAATTTGCTAAGATCTTTTGAATCAAATTGTTGTAAATTGATATTTAGAAATGTCTGTTGAGTATTGGAAAGGTTAGTTTCCCCACTTAAAGATAATTTTAATTCATCATCTTCAAAAACGTCCAGGGAATTGATAATGATCTCTTCATCAATCACAGTCCCATCCATGGTAAAATGAGAAATATCTAATTGATTGAGTAATTCTTTAATTTCAGCATTAGGAATAAGATCAAATTCTTTAAAATTATTTATTTTAATTTGTAGACCTCGATTTGAAAAATTATCTAAGTTGAAACCACCCATAACGCTGATCAATGTTTCATCTTTTGAGATGTTCAATTCTTTAATTTTTATATTTTCATTTTCAATATTTGAGGAGAGAGAAAGTTTGTCAAAACTAAGGAGATTAGAGTCTAATTTGGGAAAGAATAGTTGAAAAAAATTAGATATATCATTTGATGATGATGAGTTTAAATTTAAGTCAAAATTTGTATCTGAGAAATCGATGTAATTAAAACTCCCTTGTAAATCAAGTTCACTACCATTTTCAGTTACATAATTCAGAGAATTAATTTTAATCATACTAGAATACTCAATATCAAAATTAACTAAATTTCCTTTTGGCAATTTTGTAGAGTTAAGAAAATTTATATTTTGCAAAAACTGAGAAAAAACTTCAAAAGGGATATTGAATCCTTTGATATTAAGTTTGGAACTTAGAAAATTTTCTAGGTTAATTAAACCCGAAAACTTTAATTGAGAATTCTCATTAAAATTTAGTTCTAAATTATTAATGGAAAAGTTATTTTGAGTATATTCACCACTCACATTTATTGTATCAAGGTTGATCTGTTTAAAAAATTTTTGATAATTTTTATCAAGCAGAAGTACTAATTCATTAACATCTAATTCCTGAATTGAAAAATTTAATTTCTTGAGAACTTCATCTTCGATAAATGCATCAAATTGAACTTCAGCTTCTTTATAAGAAAAAGCATCAGAAAAAATCTCAGTTTTATTTTCATTAGATGAAATATTAAGATCTAGATTTTCAATTTCCCCTTCGAGCAACACTTCGTTTTCAAGTGCATTAATATTTAGGTTTCCAATACTGGCATTAGGAATAGAAATTGAAATATTGTTGCTATCAAGCAAAGATCTAGAAAACATCACATTTTTTGTAATTAAGTCAGCGGAAAGCAAGTTATTTTTAATAGAAAAATTAGCCTCCTTAATTTCAATTTGAGGTTTTGGTAATAATATTAGTGACTGTTCTTCTAAGGATGTAAGGGTGACCGTATTATTTGTTTGCTCCATTATAGTTGCACTAGTAATGGTGTTGATAGGTAGTTTGAAAAAGCTAAGAGCCATTAAAAGCAGAACTAAAAGAAAGACTATTAGGGTTATGATTTTTATTTTTTTCATTAGTTGAATTTACTAAATGTATAAATAGGTAAAGTAAGCCAAGTAAGCAAATATTAATCCTAACGATAGTAATTTTCCAGCCATCTTTTTTATGATCATGATGAAAAAAACTATTGAAACCAACAAGAATAACCATTTGTCAATCGATGACAGAAGTTCATAGTAATTAATTTGGCCATTTATAAATATTGCTATGAGTGTAATCCCAAATATATTAGCAATATTTGATCCTAAAATATTCCCCACTGCTAAATTATTTTGTTTTTTTACAATAGCGATAATAGTAGCTACTACTTCAGGAAGAGATGTGCCAAAAGCAACTACAGTAATACCAATCGTAGACTCAGCAACACCTAATAACTCAGTTAAGTTTTTGGCATAGGTAATAAAAAAACGAGAACTGAAAAATAAAACAATAAAAGCAATAATAATTTTAGAGATAATTATAATTGTTGAATTATGACTCTTTTCTTTAGAAATAAGATCTTCTTCAGAAGGTTTTTTTAATTCAAAATGAAAAAATAGGATTAAAAGTAAAATAAATAAAAGACTAGACTTAAGCCCTAAAGTAAAATCAAAGAAAATCAAAAAAAAGAAAAGTATTGAAAAACATATAAAGAAAATTGCAGTACTTTGATCTTGTTTTACAATATTTAGTAATCTCAGTGGAAAAACCATAATTCCACCAACAAGAAGAATATTTGCTATGTTACTTCCTACTAGATTTCCAGCTACAATGCCCTCAGCACCAATCTGAAGAGCTTGAAAAGTTGCAGCAAATTCAGGTAATGAAGTTCCAATCGCAATTATAAAAATACCTACAAATATTTCTCTTATTTGAAATATTTTTGAGATGAGAATAGAATTTTTAATTGCGTATTCACAAGACAAAATGAGAATAACTAAACTTAAAATTAAACCAATAAAACTTTGTATCATAGCCTAATTCCCATTTGATCCTTTTTAATTTTTCTAATTTCGTCTCGGAACATTGCTGCCTTTTCAAAATCCAAATTTTCTGCTGCTGATAGCATCTTTTTTTCTAGTTTTTGAATGTGTTTTTCAAATTTACTTGGACTCAAATCTTCATCTTTAGATAAACTAACAGTATAACTATCTTTTTCATATATACTCTCAATTATTTCACCAATATTTCTTTTGACAGATTGTGGGGTAATATTATGAACCTTGTTATATTCAAGTTGCTTTGATTTTCGATAGTTTGTTTCCTCCAAAGCTGCCTCAATACTTTTTGTTTTAATATCTGCATATAAAATCACTTTACCTTCTACATTTCTTGCTGCTCTTCCAATAGTTTGAACAAGACTTGTTTTAGATCGCAGATATCCCTCTTTATCTGCATCAAGAATTGCTACTAGACCACACTCAGGAATATCTAATCCTTCTCTTAATAAATTGATCCCAATAATTATATCTATCTCTCCAATACGAAGAGAACGAATAAGTTTTATGCGATCAATTGTATCTACATCAGAATGCATATATTCAGCTTTAAAATTTTGTTCTTTTAGATAATTAGTTAGATCTTCAGAATTTCTTTTTGTAAGAGTAGTAATAAGCACTCTATTATTTTGAGATAATGTTTTTTGAATCTCACCTACAAGGTCTTCTACTTGATTGACAGTAGTTCTAATTTCACAATTAGGATCAAGTAATCCTGTAGGACGAATAATTTGCTCGACATACTCATTATCAACTTCATTTAATTCCCAAGGTCCTGGTGTAGCAGATAAAAAAATTGTTGGAGGTCTCATCATATCCCATTCTTCAAATTTTAATGGCCTGTTATCTAGGCATGAGGGTAATCTAAATCCATATTCTGATAGTGTACTTTTTCTTGATCGGTCACCTTTGTACATTCCATTTATTTGAGGTACGGTTACATGTGACTCATCAATAATTAGTAAAGAATTTTCTGGAATGAATTCATATAATGTGGGAGGTGCGTCTCCAGCTGATCTGCCACTCAAATATCTTGAGTAATTTTCAATACCAGAACAGGTACCAGTAGCTTGAATCATTTCAAGATCAAAGTTAGTTCTCTCTCTAAGGCGCTGATGTTCTAATAGTTTTTTTTCCTTATCAAATTCTTCCAAACGATCCTTTAAATCTTTTTTTATTTCTTGTATGGCTTTTTCTAATCTCGGCTTAGGAGTAATATAGTGACTATTTGCAAAAATTTTTACCTCTTCAAAATTCTGAAGAAATTCTCCAGTAAGAGGGTCAAACTCTTTTATCTCTTCAATTTCATCCCCAAAAAAACTTACTCTCCATGCAATATCTTCCAAGTGTGCAGGAAAAACATCCACCCGGTCTCCAGTGACTCGAAACATTCCTCTCCTAAAATCAATATTATTTCTTTTGTATTGAAGATCGACGAGCTCTCGAAGAAATTCCATTAAATTTAAATTTTGTCCTTTTTTTATTTCCAGGGTCATTTTGGAATATGAGTCGACTGCACCAATGCCATAAATACAAGATACACTTGCTACAATTATTACATCATCACGCTCAACAAGAGAGCGTGTTGCTGAATGTCGAAATCTATCGATTTGTTCATTTATTGATGACTCTTTTTCAATAAATGTGTCTGAACGAGGCACATAAGCTTCTGGTTGATAATAGTCATAATAACTTACAAAGTATTCGACTGCATTTTCAGGAAATAGAATTTTTAATTCTTCGTAGAGTTGGGCAGCCAGAGTTTTATTTGGAGCCATAATTAAAGTTGGTCGATTATATTTTTCAATTACATTGGCTATAGTGAATGTTTTTCCAGAACCAGTAACTCCCAACAAAACCTGACTTCTTTTATTATCCTTAAGCCCCTTAAATAATTTTTCTATTGCTTGAGGTTGGTCCCCTTTGGGTTTATTTTCACTGACTATCTTAAAAGGCATACTTGTAGTTTTTTTTAAATAAGTTTATAGATATCTAAATTAAAAAAAAATGATTTCAAATAGAGTTAACAGTATTAAGCCATCTTTAACAATAGCATCAAATATGAAGGCCCAAGAACTAAAACGAGCGGGCAGAGATATCATTGTGCTAGCTGCAGGAGAGCCTGACTTTGACACACCTGATCACATAAAAAATGCTGCTATTAAAGCTATTAATGAAGGTTTTACCAAATATGTTCCTGGAAAAGGCACTCCTGACTTGCAGTCAGCTATTCAAAAAAAGTTTAAAGAGGACAATAATCTAGAATATGACTTATCTAATATTACCGTTGGCGTTGGTGGTAAACATATTATCTACAACGCTTTTTCAGCAACAATTAATTCAGGTGATGAAGTAATTATCCCAGCCCCTTATTGGGTTAGTTACCCTGATATCGTTTTGTTGAACAGTGGGAAACCAGTAATTGTTAAATGTGGAGAAAGTTCAGGATTTAAGCTCTTACCAGAAGATTTAGAAAAAAATGTTTCTTCAAAGACTAAGTGGCTAATGCTGAATAGTCCTAGTAACCCAACTGGCTCTATGTACACTAAAGAAGAGTTAATGGCTCTAGGTGAAGTTCTAAAAAAACATGATCATGTTTATGTTTTATCAGATGATATCTATGAAAAGATTGTCTACGATGGAAACACTTTTCATACTATAGCTGAAGTTTGTCCGTTTCTTTACGATCGAACTCTAACTATGAATGGTTTGTCAAAATCTTATTGTATGACAGGTTGGAGAGTGGGTTATGCAGCTGGTCCAACAAATGTCATCAACGCAATGAACAAAGTTCAATCACAAAATGTATCCTCTACTGCTTCTATCTCAATGGCCGCTTCTGTTGAGGCTCTGACTGGTGATCAGAGTTTCATAACATCTCACAATGAGTCCTTTTTAAGAAGAAGAGATCTTATTGTTAAAAACTTAAATGAAACTCCGGGTCTATCGTGCCGTGTACCAGAGGGTGCTTTCTATGTTTTTGCATCTTGTAAAGGAGTTTTAGGAAAAAAAACTGAGTCTGGTAAAATTATCGAAGCTGATGGCGACTTTATGGATTATCTTCTTGAAGAAGTGGGAGTTGCTGGGGTGCAAGGGTCTGCGTTTGGTCTTGATGGTTTTTTTAGGATTTCTTATGCTACTTCAGACTCTATTTTAGAAGATGCATGCCAACGCATTAAGTTAGCTTGTTCAAAGTTAAGTTAATTTACTATCAGCAATAATTTTAGCTATACGAAGAGTATTCGTTGTCCCAACTTTTCCGAACGGAACACCGGCAGTAATTATAATTTTATCACCATTCTTTAGAATTTTTCGATTTTTAGCAACCCTACAAGCTCTATCAACCATTTCAGTGGAAGAGGAGATCTCATCTACCACATCCATGAAGGTGCCCCATGTTAAAGCATTTTGGCGAGCTACTTTAGTATTTGTCGTCAAACCAATTAAAGTAACATTGGGTCTCATTCGCGCAACTCGTAAAATGGATCTTCCCGATTGAGAAAAAGTAGCAATACAATTACAACTAGCAATACTCGCAACCTCTAAAGCCGCTGTTGCTATGGCTTCAGTGGAAGTTTTAGTATGATCAAGATTATAATTTTGTATATTAGCCAAATATTTTGAGTCATTTTCAACTCTTTTAATAATTTTATCCATCATTTCCACAGCCTCTTTGGGATAATTTCCGGCCGCAGACTCGGCAGATAACATGACAGCATCCACTCCTTGGAAAACGGCTGTAGCTACATCAGAAGCTTCGGCACGAGTTGGAGTTGGAGAGTCAATCATGCTCTCTAACATTTGAGTTGCAACAATACATGGTCGTCCAAACTTTCGACAAGCAGCAACCATAGTTCTTTGGTGGATAGGCACGTCCTCTGGATTTGTTTCAACACCTAAATCTCCTCGAGCAACCATTATTCCATCACAATTTTCAGTTATTGATTCAATTTCATCCATAGCAGATGGTTTTTCAACTTTGACCATTACTTTAAATTTGGATGGAATCAGTTTTTTAGCAGTTAGTAAATCTTTAGTTGTTTGAATAAAAGAAAGAGCGATCCAATCAACATCTAATTTAATGGCCAGTTGTAAATCTTTTTTATCCTTTGGAGTAATAATTTTTAAATCAAGTTTAGTATCAGGAATATTCAAACCCTTATTATTTGAAATTTCGCCTCCATCAGTAACAACACATTTGATTGAAGTGGGCGACTTAAATTTTACTTTTAACCGAACTTTCCCATCATTGACAAGCAGACGTTGGCCAACAGAAATAGATTTAAAAATCTCTTTATGAGGTAAATAAACTCTTTTACTGTCACCATCTTTTTTATTTTGATCAAAAGTAAATTCTTGATTTTTTTTTAACTGTTCTTTGACATTTGTAAATTTACCAACTCGAAATTTTGGACCTTGAAGGTCGCCCAAAATACAAATGTATTTATTATGCTTTTTTTCTAACTTTCTTACTATTTTAACTTTTTTAACATGATCCTCTTGGGATCCATGACTAAAATTTAAACGAAATACATCAACTCCAGCTAAAAAGAGATCCTCGATAGTCTTTTCAGTTTCACAGGCAGGGCCAAGAGTGGCAACAATTTTTGCTCGTCTATTCCTTAATTTTAATTGATTCATTTAGATAAAAATTAATAACATGATATTAGTAAATTACTATGAGTAAAATAACTAAAGAAAATGAAGTTTTGATTAAGGCAAAAGTTCTTGATCATCTTATCGAACATTTACAAAAAAGAACTGATGTTCAAAATATTGATTTGATGAATCTCAGTGGGTTTTGTCGAAATTGTCTATCTAAATGGTATGCAAAATATGCAAATGCAGCTGGCTATGATCTAGATTATGAAGAAACTAGAAAGATTATATATGGTATGCCTTATTCAGATTGGAAAGAAAAATTTCAAAAAGAAGCTACACCAGAACAATTACAAAAATTTAAAGATAAATAATAAAATAAAATAATTATGAGTGAAAATTTACCTAACTGGAATTTAAATGATTTTTATTCAAATATTAAAGATGAGCAAATCAATTTTGATTTGGACACTTTTAGAAAATTCTCTGAGTCATTTAATAAACAGTACAAAGAAAATATCGAGAAAAATTCTGATAATTTTGAGTCTGTAATTGAGGAATATGAAGATGGTAACGAGATAGGTGATAAATTAGGTAATTACGCGTTTCTTATTTATGCAACTAATATGAACGATGAAAAAGTTGTTCAATTTTATCAAGGTATCAATGAAAAACTTACTGAAATTTCATCAAACCTGATATTCTTTACTAATGAGATAAATTCATTATCTGAAGAAAAGTTTCAAAAATTAGTTTTAGGATCTGGGCGTTATAAAAACTGGCTCATCAATATTCGAAGATATAAAGATCATCAACTTGATGAAAAAAGTGAACAAATTTTTCTTGATAAAAATTTGACCGCTAATTCTTCATGGGTGAGATTTTTTGAAGAACAAATTAACGATTTAAAATTTGATATAAAAAACAAACAATTAAACAGCTCGGATGCTTTAAATTTATTATCAGATCATGATGCAGAAACTAGAAAAGAAGCTGCGGGAAGTATTGAAAGTGTTTTCAAAGATAACTCCAAGATATTTACTTTTATAACTAACACTCTGGCTAAAGATAAAATTACCAATGATAAATGGAGAAATTATAAATCACCTGTTGAATCTCGTAATCTAGCGAATAACGTTGAAGATGAAGTAGTCGAAGCACTTAGCCAAAGTGTTATTTCAAATTACAAAAATATATCCCACCGATATTATGAAATTAAATCAAAATTATTCAATCAACCAAAACTTAACTATTGGGATCGAAATGCCCCATATCCAAATTCTCCAAATGTAAAAATTCAATGGGAGAAAGCTAAAGATATAGTTCTTAGATCTTATGGTAATTTTGATCAGAGTTTCAAAGACATAGTACTATTATTTTTTCAAAATAATTGGATTGATGCAGAATTAAAATCTGGAAAATCACCAGGCGCCTTTGCTGCATCTACAATTCCCTCTATTCATCCTTATATTCTTACTAACTTTCATGGAAAAACACGCGATGTTATGACTTTGGCTCATGAATTAGGTCATGGATGTCATCAGTACCTGTCATCTAAACAAGGATTATTACTCTCTAGTACACCATTAACCTTAGCGGAGACCGCTAGTGTTTTTGGAGAAATGATGACTTTTAGAACTCTTCTTGAAGAAAGCAGTTCAGAGACCAAAAAATATTTATTAGCTTCTAAAATTGAAGACATGATTAACACAGTTATAAGACAAATTTCCTTTTTTGAATTTGAGAAACTTGTTCATAATGAAAGAAAGAATGGAGAACTATCATCTGATCAAATTTGTGAATTTTGGATGAAGACTCAGTCTGAAAGTCTTGGCCCAAATATTGAACTAACTGATGGTTATAAATATTTCTGGTCTTATATACCACATTTTATTCATACCCCATTTTATGTCTATGCATATGCTTTTGGAGATTGTTTAGTAAATGTTTTAATTCAACTTTATGATGAGGGATTACCAGATTTTAAAAATAATTATATTGAGTTGCTCAAAAGTGGAGGCTCTAAACATTACAGCGAGGTATTAAAGCCGTTTAATGTTGACCTAAAAAATAAAGATAGTTGGCAAAAAGGTTTGTCCATGATTTCTGGTTTAATTGATGAATTTGAAAAAGCTATTTAAATAATTGTTCAATGAAAGAAGATAATAATTTTGTATCAAGGGTAAAGCGTTACTCTAAAGTCACAACATCATTAACATCACTAGCAACACAGTTTGCTGGGAAAAAATACCTAAATTTCGATTTAAGCGATCAAAAATATGCAGCTCAAATTACTGAAATATTGGGAAATTTAAAAGGCCCCTTAATGAAAGTGGCTCAGCTAAGTGCCACTATTCCTGATTTACTACCTGAGGAGTATGCTCGTAAATTAGCAGAACTTCAATCAAATGCCCCACCTATGTCATGGGTGTTTGTCAAAAGAAGAATGAAAGCAGAGCTTGGGGAGAATTGGCAAGATATTTTTTTATCTTTTGATAAAGAGGCAAGTTTCGCCGCATCATTAGGCCAAGTCCATAAAGCCTCTCTTCCAAACAAAGATAATGTGGCTTGCAAACTTCAGTACCCTGACATGGCTTCTGCCGTTGAAGCTGATCTTGGTCAGTTAAAAATTATTTTTAAAATCTATTCCAGTTACAATAAATCAATTCAAATAAGAGAAATTTACAAAGAGATTGAAGCGAGATTAAAAGAAGAACTAGATTACAAACTAGAACATAAACATTTAAAAGTTTTTAATGTTATTCACCAGAAAAATGACTACATCAAAATCCCAAAAGTTTATGAAAAAATTTCAACTAATAGATTACTAGTAATGCAATACTTAGAAGGAAAAAAATTAATAGAATACAAAAATGCACCACAAAAATTGAGAAACGAATTAGCAAAAAAATTGTTTATGGCTTGGTATTATCCTTTTTACAAATATGGAATAATTCATGGTGACCCACACTTAGGTAATTATTCAGTGGACAAAAAAAATAACATAAATTTATTTGATTATGGTTGTGTTAGAATTTTTCCAGCCAAATTTGTCAAAGGAGTAATTGATTTATATTTTGCACTCAAAGAAAATGACAATTCCAAAATTAAAAAAGCCTACGAAGCTTGGGGCTTCAAGGATATTGACGATAAATTGATGGCTGTTTTAAACAAGTGGGCTTTATTCCTATATGATCCAATTCTCAAAAATGAAGTTCGAAGAATTCAGGACTCAGATAGTGGTATTTATGGCGCGAAAATAGCAGGTGAGGTTCACAAAGAACTTAAGAAATATGGAGGCGTCAAACCCCCCAGGGAGTTTGTTTTTATGGATAGAGCTGCTGTGGGACTGGGATCTATCTTTATTCATCTCAAAGCTGAAATCAATTGGTATAAGTTATTTCACGCACTAATTAAGGACTTTTCAGTTAAAACTGTTGATAACAATCAAAAAAAAGCCCTTAAATTTGCTGGAATTTAATCTTAATTTCGCATAGGTTCGTTAAAAAAATCATATTAAAAATTTAGAAATTAGGAATTTAATCTGGTATACAATATACCACCAAAAGGAACTCAATTATGATAATCGGAACAATCAAAGAAAAAAAGAAATTTGAAAATAGGGTAGCCATTAGCCCCGATGAAGTAAAAAATTATGTCAAAGCTGGGCATCAAGTGTTTATCGAAAAAAATGCTGGCTTAGCTTCAGGTTTTACTGACAAAAGTTATAAAGAAGCAGGAGCTACAATTTCCTCTTTAAAAGAAATCTTAAAAACATCCGATATTATCGCAAAAATAAACTGTCCTACCGCCGATGAAGCAAAACAACTTAAAAGCAGTTCCATTGTTATATCTCAACTAAATACTCAAAAAGAGATTGATATCATCAAAATTTTTAATTCAAAAAAAATATCAGCATTTTCTTTGGAGAGGGTTCCTAGAATTACTAGAGCGCAGGATATGGATATTTTATCCTCTCAAGCTAATTTAGCCGGATATCATGCTGTTATTGATGCTGCTCAAGAATTTAATCGAGTTCTTCCACTTTTTATGACTGCTGCTGGTAAAGTAACCCCGGCAAATGTTCTTGTTATAGGTGCCGGAGTAGCTGGACTACAAGCTATCGCTACAGCTAAAAGATTAGGCGCGATTGTTTATGCAACTGATGTTCGAATTGCATCTAAAGAGCAGGTGGAGAGTTTAGGTGGAAAATTTGTAATGGTTGAGGATGAGGAATCTAAAAATGCAGAAACCAAAGGTGGTTATGCAAAAGAAATGAGTGCTGAGTATCAGAAAAAACAAGAAGCGCTCTTAGCAGAAACTCTTAAAGAAATGGACATAGTTATATGTACAGCTCAGATACCTGGAAGAAAAGCACCTTTAATTTTAAAAAAAGATATGCTTGATAATATGAAACAAGGTTCTGTCATAGTTGACCTTGCTGTGGAGTCTGGTGGAAACTGTGAGTACAGCCAACTAGGCAAAGTAGTTTCCAAAAATGGTTTAAAAATTATAGGTCATGCTAATGTTCCAGGCAGAGTAGCCAATAATGCATCAAGTTTATTCTCTAAAAATATATCCAATTTTTTAAAACTCATGAATTTTGAGGATAAAAAGAAATCAGTTATTAACAAAAATGATGAAATTATCAAAGCAACTTTGGTTTGTTCAGCAGGAAAAAATTTAATTAAGTAAAGGAGAGATTATGTCAGAAATTTCAATTCAATTAGAAAATTTATCTTTTAAGGCCCAACAATTATCAGACCAAGCTAGTCAATTGGCTGTAGCAGCTGTTGAATCATCTGGGGGCCATAGCGATTTTATTATTTTTGGTATTACCGTTTTAGTACTTTCATGTTTTGTTGGCTATTATGTTGTTTGGTCAGTGACTCCTGCATTACACAGCCCATTAATGGGTGTTACGAATGCTATCTCATCAGTAATCATAGTGGGTGCTTTACTCGCAGCCGGTCCTATAGATTCAACGATTTCAAAATATTTTGGTTTAGCAGCGGTTGGTTTGGCAGCAGTAAATATTTTTGGTGGCTTTGTTGTAACCAATAGAATGTTATCAATGTTTAAGAAGAAAAGTTAAGGAAGATTACAATGTCAAATTTAACATCAGTAGCTTATTTAGTTTCATCTGTTCTCTTCATTTTATCATTAAGAGGACTCTCGCACCCAACAACTGCTAGAAGAGGTAATTTTTATGGAATTGTAGGTATGGCTATCGCCATTATAACTACCGTCTCAAATCCTGGCGTTTTAAGCTATAAGGAGATCGCAATTGCTTTTGTCATAGGTGGTTTAATTGGAAGTGTTATCGCAGTTCGCATTCAAATGACAGCACTACCGCAGTTAGTAGCTGCATTTCACAGTCTTGTTGGTTTAGCGGCAGTTTTTGTTGCTGCCTCTGCTTTTTATAATCCAAGCGCATTTAATATAGGCACTGTTGGAAATATTCCTCTTGGAAGTTTAATAGAAATGGCTATTGGTACCGCAATTGGTGCAGTTACTTTTACAGGCTCAATTATTGCTTTTGGTAAACTCCAAGGTTTTGTCTCTGGAAATCCATTAGTTTTCAAAGGTCAACACCTTCTCAACCTTATCCTTGGTTTAGGGATAATCGCATTAATTGCTAAATTTTGTATAGATCAAAATCCAGAATACTTTTGGATGATTGTAGCAGCATCTTTTTTAATTGGAGTATTGCTTATCGTTCCTATTGGTGGTGCTGATATGCCAGTAATTGTTTCTATGCTTAACTCCTATTCAGGTTGGGCGGCAGCAGGCATTGGATTTACACTATCCAATAATCTTTTGATTATTACTGGAGCACTCGTTGGATCTTCTGGAGCTATCTTGAGTTATATCATGTGTAAAGGCATGAACCGATCTTTCCTTAATGTTTTACTTGGTGGTTTTGGTGGTGAACAAGCAGCAAGTGAAGGGGGAGCCAAAGATGATCGTGTTGCAAAACAAGGTAATGCTGCGGATGCCGCATTCATGATGAAAAATAGTAAAACAATTATAATTGTTCCTGGTTATGGTATGGCTGTAGCACAAGCACAACACGCTCTGAGAGAAATGGGTGATTTACTTAAGGCATCAGGAGCTGAAGTAAGATATGCTATACATCCGGTTGCTGGTAGAATGCCAGGTCACATGAACGTTCTATTAGCTGAAGCTAACGTTCCCTATGATGAAGTTTTAGAATTAGATGAAATTAATAGAGATTTTTCTGAAACTGATGTTGCCTTTGTCATTGGCGCGAATGATGTTACTAATCCAGCAGCAAAGACAGACAAAACTAGTGCAATTTACGGAATGCCAATTCTCGATGTCGAAAATGCAGGACAAGTATTCTTTGTAAAAAGAGGAATGGCTAGTGGTTATGCTGGTGTGCAAAACGAACTATTTTTCCGTGACAACACACTCATGTTGTTTGGAGATGCGAAAAAGGTTTGTGAAGATATTATTAAGGGATTAGAAAATTAATCGTATTTCTTCTTACGCATTAGCTTTTTGAATCTTTTAATAGATTCTTCTTTTTCACGAAGCTTTCTTTCAGATGGTTTTTCGTAGTGTTTTCTAAGTTTTAACTCTTTGAAAATACCCTCTCTTAAAAGCTTTTTCTTAAGAACGCGAATAGCAGCTTCTACGTTATTATCTCTAACTTGAACTTCTATTGTCAATCTAGTAACCTCATAAAGGCGTAATTTATATATAATTATGAAATCAAATCAAGAAAAATTAGCTAATTCATTTATTCAAGATGTACCTAAATTTGGCTGGTCTAGAGAAACCTTACTTCAATGTGCAAAAAAATTGAAGATTTCTACACCAAAACTAGCGCTTCTTTTTCCATCATTTGAATATGACGTTTTAAAATTCTTAATTGCTCAAAATAATTCCCTCGTTGAAAAAAATTATAATTCTTTCAATAATTCTCGTCTTAAAGTGAGAGATAAAATCAAAACGATCTTAGAATTAAAGTTTGAGAGTAATGCCTATTTAAAAAAGGCTTTACCAGAGATGTTAAAATTTCTTCTCCGACCTGGAAACATTTTAATGTCGGTAAAATTGCTTCATGAAAATAGTGACTTCATATGGAAACTCTCCGGAGATAAATCTAATGACTTTAGTTATTATTCGAAAAGAGGTTTGCTCTCAATGATTTACTTAGCAACTCTTATTTATTGGTTAAACGATAGATCAAACAAAAATATTGCTACTAAAAATTTTATTAGCAAATCAGTAGATGGAATTGTTGATGGAGTTTCAAAATTAAAACAGTTGAGTATGCTTCAAAATTTAGCTCAAAGTTTCTTCTCTAGATTTAATACTTCTAAAACTTCTTAAATAAATTTATTTATATAGTTCATGCAAAATCAGCATTAGCAAATATTTACGACACCTCTAATGTATAATTTAAATATGAAAGGTATTAAATGAAAAAAATTTTATTTACTCTATTACTGATAATTTATACAAATCTTTCTTTTGCTGAGAGTCATATGCAACCCAACTCATTTGCCGTAGTTCTAAAGGTTCCCGCAGATGAAGTTGCAAAAGTAGAAGCGTTAATTGATAGTCATCATAAGTTTATGCATAGTGACCATTCTCTCTCCGGAGACGACCGTTTAAATGCTTATTCGGTTATTAAAGGATATGAGGTAGTTGATATGACAGATCCATCGAAAGGATACACAGGGAATGTTTTTTATTTTTTAAGTGAACATTATGAAACACCTATGGGTCTTCAAAAGCATGGTGAGGCTAGTCAAGGTTGGGCCGATTTAAAATCACTACAAGAAATGATGTACAAATATCAAGTTGCTGTGGCATTTCCTGGTGAAGTGATAGCAAAAATGAATCGCTAAATAAATTATTATAGCGCGATCAATTTTATGGTCGCGCTGTTAAACCTCCATCAATTATTAACTCGGTACCTGTGATATACTCACTCTGATCGCTCAATAAAAATAAAATTCCTTGAGCTATGCCCTCAGGCTGAATAACCTTTTTGATTGGCATAAATTCCTTTAAATTTTTTTTTGCATTTGGAATTTTTTTCCATCGATCTTGCATTGGAGTCTCTACAGCACCAGGAAGTATACAGTTGCTTCGAATATTATAGGGCCCAAATTGGATAGCTAACGATTTAGATAATCGGATCATGGCAGCCTTACTTGCACCATATGCATCTTGAGGTTTGTCATCTCCAGAGAGCGCATCTACTGAGGAAATGTGAACCATAGACCCAAATTTATTTTTTTTCATTACAGGTATGATTAATTTTGAGAGCAGCACCATAGTCTTAAGATTAATATCAAAGACCTGGTCCCAAATTTTTAAGTCAA
>CABZXY010000012.1 GCA_902529795.1 uncultured Alphaproteobacteria bacterium | reverse complement strand
TTTTATCAATCTTCTCTTGGAAGTATTGTGAAAAGGACAGTTCGTCAAAGAATTACATCCGTTCTAAAAGATATTTCAAATCAATCTGTTTGTGGTTATGGATATACAAGTCCTTATCTTTCTTTTTTAAAAAAGAGTCATGCAAATTTAAATATTACTTCGCTTATTCCTGATTTTTTAGATGGAAGTATTACGGAAAAATATGATTTTGATGAAAAAACTATTCATGAATATTTTCTCCCATTAGATCCTAGTTCAGTTGATTTGGTGGTATCCACTCATCTATTAGAGTTTGTGGAGAAACCTTTAAGTAGTATTGAGGAAATATGGAGGATTTTAAAGCCTAACGGATATTTTATTGCTTTAGTTCCAAGACGATCTGGACTTTGGACTCGCTATGATAATAACCCCTTTGGGCATGGTCGTTCTTATTCAACCACTCAATTTAAAAGATTAATTGAGGATTATTTAATCTTAGATCAAAAAAAATCTTTTCTCCATTTTCCCCCTTGGCATCATTATGCTAATTATAAATTCCATCGAACTATTGAAACGGCAGGTAATCGTATTTTTCCCTATATGGGTGGATTGATGATCTGTGTTTGTAAAAAAATAGTTTATGCAACCAATAAATCTAAATCAAAAAAAATTCCTATAAAAAATATAGTAGCTACTTAATAGTTTCATATTTTAAATATAAAATTTTAGTCTATAAGGTTAAGTCTTGTTAGATTTTAGTTATTATTTCATCGTATCATTTTGTATTCTTTTGTTCGCAATTTCGAAATCCGGTTTTTCTGGTGGTGGATTAGCTTTAATTTCCGTTACTGTGCTCTCAATTACTTATGGACCCTTAACCGCGATTGCTATTTTGATGCCAATGCTGATCGTGTGTGATGCTATAGCCGCATTTCTTAATCGAAAATATTATGACCATAAAGCAGTATGGTCGATCGCTCCTTTTTCATTATTAGGAGTCATTGCGGGAACAATCTTATTTAAATTCATTAACCTTTCTTTGATAAGTGTATTCATAGGTTCAATATCTCTGGCTTATGTAATTTCTAATTATTTACTTACTCAATCTAAAATTAAAAAAATTCCTTTTTACGGAAGTAAAACTATCTGGGGGACATTAGCTGGGTTTACAAGTTTTGTTCTCCACTCTGGAGGTTTGCCTATGAATATCTACTTTATGTCAATTTACGATCGAAAAGTTCAATTTGTTGCTGGGTTAGTTTTTTCGATGGCCTTAATTAACCTGTTTAAGCTAATTCCATATTTTTATTTAGAAATATTAAACCTAGAGAGTCTGTTAAGTTATTTATTATTTTCTCCAGTGGCAGTGATTGGAGTAGTTTTAGGACATTGGATGAACAGTAAATTATCCGATAAATCATTTTTTGCTATCATCAATTTTTTTATTGTAGTTGCTTCCCTTAGATTAATCTATTTAGGAATTGTTGATTTATAGTTTCTTTTTAAGAGACTCAATTAATTCAAATTCATCTTGAAAAGAATTCATCTCATTTTTATCTATTAAAACGTTGTGCTTTCCATTTAATTCTTCTAAGCAAATGGGTAGGTCATTAATAAAGCCTTCTAGACCGAAATCTGACAACTCCTCTAAATGCAAAAATTTATAATCATGGGGTGACTCCTCTATAAAATCTTTCCATGCCTTTCGCATTTTTAAATCATAAGTAATTTGACATAAATTACATTCATATGTCTTTGGAGATAAATATTTATGGAGGGTATCAATTAAATAATTCCATTGACCACCTTTAGCATTGTAGATGAAGATTATATTTTTTTTATTGCTCATTTTTTAAATGAAATAGTACTTCTTTACAAAAAAAGTTTGAAGGTATTTTACCATCAGTAAATTGAGTGGAGTTAATAACATCATATGTTGATATAATTTTAAAATTTAAATCAAGAGATAGATTTTTAAAATCTTTAATACTGCAAGGATGTATATAGTCAGTATTATACCACTGATCACTATCAGATTTTTTTAAAAGTGAATCAAAACTGCCTGATAATAGAAATTGTATTACCTTACTTAACCTTCCTGAGTTATTGAAACCAACTATTATATTTTTACTTACTTTTTTTAGTGTATTTAATAAAACATCAGGCTTTTGAACAGCCTGAATCGTTTGCGTCAGAATACAGTAGTCAAATTGATTATATGGAAAATCCTCCACGATTATGTTTATATCCCCGTGAATGACGTCTAACCCCCGACCAAGACAAGAAATGACTTTCTCTTGGTTAAGTTCTACCCCTTGGGCGCTTATATTTTTATCAGCAAGTAATGAAATTAAATCTCCATCTGAGCAGCCGATATCCAGCACTTTAGAATTTTCCGGAATGAGATCTAATATTATTTTATAATCGTTTCTCATTTAATTCCTCTCAGAAAACCTTCGCATACTCGAAAAAACTGAGGTTCATCAAGTAAAAAACTATCATGCCCTCTGTCAGAGACTACTTCAGCAAAGCTAACATTGGAACCGATAGAATTTAGTAATGATACGATTTCACGTGACTCTTTAGTTGGAAATAGCCAATCACTTGTAAAAGAGAGAACAAGAAATCGAATTTCATTTTCTATAATTCTTTTTTGATTATTTTTGATTTCCTCAGAGACATCAAAGTAATCCATAGCTCTCGTCATATATAGATAACTATTAGCATCAAATCGATCGACAAAAGATCGACCTTGATAACGAAGATAGCTTTCTACTTGAAAGTCAATTCCAAAACCAAAAGAAAGATCCTTTTTTTCTTGAAGATTTCTTCCAAATTTATTTTGAAAGGCTGTCTCTGAGAGATAAGTAATATGAGCAATCATTCTTGCAACTGACAATCCATTTTCTGGTTTTTGATCAAACTCTATATATCTTCCCTGATTCCAGTTTGGGTCTAACATAATTGATTGTCTTCCGGCTTCATCAAAAGCTATATTTTGAGCTGAATGCTTTAAAGACCCAGCTATACAAACAGTTGATTTCACAAATTCCGGAAAAGTAGCAGCCCATTGAAGAACTTGCATCGCTCCCATAGAACCACCAATGACTGATCTGAGTTTAGCTATACCCAGTTCATCAATAAGTATTTTTTGAACTTTGACCATATCTCTAATGGTAATTGTAGGGAAATCTAAACCATAAATTTTTGATGTTTCAGGATTAATATCATTAGGACCAGTAGTGCCAACACAACCACCTAAAACGTTTGAGCAGATGACGAAATACTTGTTTGTGTCAATAGGCTTATTGGGACCAACCATCAAATCCCACCAACCATTTTTTTTTGTTATGGGGCTTTCTTCTGCCGGAAACTGATCTCCAGTTAATGCATGACAGATTAAGATCGCATTATCTTTATTTGAATTTAATTCACCATAGGTTTGATAAGCAATTTGAAATTTATTTATTGATTTTCCTGAGTCTAACAAAAGACTTTCCTCACAAGATAGAAGAAAACCTGGATAATCTTTATTATTTGTTATCTTTCTCATTATTCGTACCCTCTGAGATGATAACTTACGGGAAAACGCTTTAGCTGTTTATACACCCGCAAGCTGCTATCAAATCGGTGTTGACCAAAATTTATGATTTTTCAGTTTATTTTTCAATATAAAAGGATGATATTTTTTTTATATAGTTTAAGTATAAACAAAAAAAAATGACTAAAAATAAGCCAAAAAATAACTATCAAGGTGGAGCTGAAGAATTCAAGGGCTTCATTCGTTTATCCTCAAACGAAAATAATGATGGCCCATCCACTAAAGTAAAAACTGCTATAAAAAAAAGTGTTAATTTTTCTAATATTTATCCAGAATTAGATGGAGAAACACTCAGAAATCAAATTTCTAAAACTTACTCTTTGAAGTCAGAACAAATAATTTTGGGAGCAGGATCAGATGAGGTTCTACAAATGATTTATGCAGCCTTTACTAAATCCGGCGATGAAGTGATCTTTACTAAATATGCTTTTGCAATGTATGCAATTTACGCAAAGAATTTTAATTGCAAGCCAAAAATATTTAATGACTCTCAATTCCAATTTTCTCTCAATGAATTTGCAAAATTAGCATCCTCTAAAACAAAGATTATTTTTCTTGCAAATCCAAATAATCCAACTGGATCAATTTTTTATAAGGATGAGATAATTAAATTTATAAAAAAAATTAATAAAAAAACCTTAATAGTCTTGGACTCTGCTTACTGTGAATATTTGCAAGAAAAAAAATATGAAGATGGATTATCATTAGTAAAAAAATTTCCAAATTTAATTATAACTAGATCATTTTCAAAAATATATGCATTAGGTGGTCTTCGAATTGGGTGGGGGTACTCGTCTATAAAAAATATTTCAAAGTTATATCAGTATAAAAAGCCATTTAATGTATCTAGGTTATCATGCATAGCAGCTTCAGAAGCATTAAAAGATCAGAGATGGATTTCTAAAAGTGTAAAAAATAATAAAAATAATAAAAAATTTACAATTGAACAGTTAGATAATTCTTTATTTAAAACGAAAGATACTACTGCTAATTTTATCCTTCTGGAGTTTAGTCATGAAAAAATAGCAAATAAATTTGTTAAATTCCTTTATAGAAATAAAATTACGGTTAGGCATCTAGCATCATACCACTTGCCTAAACATGTTCGCATGACTATTGGCAATCTTAATGAAATGAAAAAAACAATAAAGGTTTGTAATAGTTTTAATGTTTAAAAATATACTGATTATTGGCTTTGGAATGATTGGATCATCTATCGCAAGATCGATACCAAAATCAAGAAAACAAGCCCATATTTATGCGTTTGATAAATCTAAAGATTTTTCAAAAAGGTTAAAAAAGGCAAATCTAAATGTAAGTTCTATAAAATCCCTTGATGATTTCAAGAAATTGTCAATTGACTTGATCATTGTATGCACGCCCGTCCTTCAGTATGAAAATATTTTAAAGAAAATAAATAAATTTAATGATCAGAGTTTTATAGTAACTGATGTTGGCTCAACTAAAAAAAATATTGAGGATATTTATTATAAAAATAATTTTAAATTTAGGTTTATTCCTTCTCATCCCATCGCTGGTATTGAAAAATCTGGTTTAGAGAATGGTTTTTTAGGTTTATTTGAAAACCGTTACAGCATTGTTTGCCCTCTAAAAAATTCCAGTAAAAAAGATATTTCTTTAGTTAATAAGTTTTGGAGATCTTTGTCAATGAAGACAGAGATCATGACAGCCAAAGATCATGACCATGTTCTTAGCCTAACTTCCCATTTACCACATATCATTTCTTACTCTTTAGTCTTAACAGCTATTAAAAAAGAAAAATCTTTAAATTCTAAACTAGTTAAGTTTTCAGCTGGTGGGTTTAGAGACTTTACTCGTGTAGCGGGAAGTGATCCAGAAATGTGGAGAGATATTTTTTTAGCAAACAGCAAAGAGATTAAGAAATTAACAAATATGTTTATTGGAGAGTTAAAAAAATTCTCCAATGATTTAAATTTACATAATTCAAAAAAATTATTAAATAAATTACAAAAAACTAAAAATATTAGAAATAGAATTGTAAAAGCAAAACAAGCAGGAAAATTTATTCCTAATGATTAAGAGAATTAATTGCATTTTTTAGTTGATCAAGAAATTCTTGTTTACTTAAACCAGGTTTTATAGGCTCTTTAAATTCAACTAATATAACACCAGATTTAATCTTATTATTTTTGGGCCAATAAAGACCAGAATTGAGGGCTATAGGTACAACTGGCTTATTAAGTGATTTGTACATTGAAAAGATTCCGGGCTTCAAATCAGGTTTTGATTTATAAGATGTTCTAGTACCTTCTGGAAAAATGATGACAGGTCTATATTCGACGTATTCTGCTGTTTGGTCATTAACATATCGCAGACTTTGTATGCCTTGACTACGATCAATAGCTATCATGCCTAGTTTTTTTAGATAAGTGCCAAATAGCGGAATTGATAATAATTCCTTTTTAAGGATATAAGCAGGGTTATAAAAAAGTTGATTAAAGTAAATTGTTTCAAAAATAGATTGGTGTTTGCTTGCAAAAAGACATCCTTTTAAATTTGCAAAATCTGGGTTGATAACTTTAATCTTAATATTAAAAATACGCATCACCCATTGCATATTTTTAGTAAAAAATATTACAAAAAATCGAAAATTTTTATATCTGAAAGGCAATCCTAATAAAGAAATAATTAAAACAATTGCAGTTGTTAAATAAAATAAAATTAAAAAACTAAATCTCATACTTTTTAACAAAAATAATTTTTGAAATTAATAATTTCACATATTCTTCTACCATTTTCTCAAGAGGAATAATTGATTCTTCATTACTTACCGCAAAAGGAATTACTTCTAAACCAGAGAGTTGATTAAAGAGAAACTCGGCCCGTTGCATATGAAGATTTGAAGTAATGAGGAGGATAGACTGAATTTTTTTTTCCAGAGCCCAATACCTTGTTTCTAAAGCATTCTCGTAAGTATTTTTAGATAAATATCCAACTTCTATACAACAATTAACCACCTCTCTATCAAAGTTTAAAATATTGACCAATACTACTTCTGAATTGAAGGTGTTATCGACTCCTGAAATAAAAAGTTTTTTTTGATTAGAATTTTCAATTTGATTATATCCCTCTATTATTCTTTCTCCTTTCCCACCAGTTAAAACAACTATAGCATCAACATCAAAATTGCTTATTTTCTGATTAGGTAAATTATTTTTAAATTTCACTATTCCTAGTGCTAAAGATAGAAGAATTAAAGCTAATAGAATGTTAATGCGTTTTAAAAATAATATCATTACATGATTTCATTTTTACATAAATCCTCAAGGGTATCTCTTGATCGAATGACTCTATACTCATTTTGTCCCATTAAGACTTCAAGAGGTCTTGGACGGCTATTATAAGTAGATGACATAGACGAGCCATAAGCCCCAACATTTATAAATTTCAAATAATCACCCACTTTAACTTCTGGCAATTTTATATTTTTAGCTAAAAAATCTGTCGACTCACAGATGCCCCCTGCAATGTCATAGTTTTTAAGCTCTTTAGAATTATTTAATGTTTGAACTGGTGGGTTAATTTCATAAAGGGCAGGGCGGAGATATTCTGAAAATGATGCATCTGTAATAATAATTTCTTGATTTCCACTGCTTTTGATGTAAAGAACTTTTGTAATTAATTCACCACTGTTGGCAACAATGAATCTCCCAGGTTCAAAAATAATATGATATTTTTTACCTTGAAGAAGGTTTTCTAACTCTTTTTGCCATTCAACAAAGTCTAAAGCGTCATCAGAGTGGTCCATAACTCCAAAGCCACCACCGAAATCAAGATTAGTGATTATATGATTCTTTTTATTTAATTGGTCTGCAAGTAAAATTAATTGTCCATATGATTGTATTAATTTTTGATGATCGACAATTTGACTTCCAATATGAACGGATAAAGTTGAAAGCTGAACACCTTTCATCTCTAAAATTCTATCAAAATTAATTTGGTCCTCGGATATACCAAATTTACCACCAGACTTTCCAGTAGTAATTTTTTCAAGGGTATCGGCATCTATATTGGGGTTTAGCCTTATTCCAATATTTGTTTTTAGACCTTTGCTTAGGGAATATTCATTAATAAAGTCTATTTCTTCTAAATTCTCGACATTTATAGATTTAATCTGTTGAGTAATTGCATATTTTAAATCAAATTCAGTTTTACCAGGACCATCAAAAATAACTTCAGAAGGATCGATACCAGCTTTGAGTGACTTAAATAATTCTCCAGCAGAAACTACCTCAGCACCAAACCCTTGTGTTTTTAGTAAATTGAGAATAGCTAAATTGGGATTTGCCTTAACAGCAAAATGAAATTTATGAGAAAAATCTAGATTTAATTCTTTTAGAAGTTTTGTTTTAGCAATTATAGTTTCTTCTTTATAAAGATAGAAGGGAGTAGAAAACTCATTTAAAATTTTATCAAACATTTTTACTCCTCAGGGTATTCATATTCATCGTCAGGAGGAAAAGGGAATTGCGATTTATCTATGACTCCCTCGGGTAATTTATTTGGTTTTTTATTTCCACATGAGAGCAAAGATAGAGAAAGAACTAAAATTGATAATAATTTAAGCATTTTACTTTAAGAACTTCTGAAATTTATGAATTTTTTTTGAAACTTCTTTTGGGTTAGTGCTCATATTTGTCTTTTTTCTTGATAAACTTTTTTTAACATCAATATACTGATAAATATTGGAGTCTATTGATTTTTCAAACTTCTGAAATTCATTTAACGATATTTCAGAAAGTTTCATTTTATTTTTCAAAGCAAATTGAACAATATCAGCAATAGTCTTGTATGATTTTCTGAATGGAATATTTCTTTCAATAACTAAATAGTCAGCTAAATCAGTAGCTGTAGCAAAATTAGTCTCACACAATTCAACCCCAATTTTTTTATTGAAATCTGATTTTTTAATTACATCACTCATAACATTAAGACAGAGGGAAAGCTCATCAAAACATTCAAAAATAATTTTTTTATCTTCTTGAAAATCTTTAAAATAAGTTAATGGAAGATTAGATATAACATTTGAAAATTCTTGAGATTTGGTTCTTATGATATTTGCCTTTGATCGTATTAATTCTAAAGAGTCCGGATTTCTTTTTTGAGGCATAATTGAACTTCCAGTTGAATACTCAGAATGTACATTAAATAATCCAACCAAATTGCTAGACCATAAAATTAATTCAGAAGAGAGTTTACCTAAATGTATTGAAGTCATAGAACAAGCATGGAGAAAGTACATACAAAAATCTCGATCACTGACGCCATCCATGGAATTTTGTTTTGACTTACTAAATCCCAGTTTTTTATTTAATAAATTTTGATCTAGTTGATAGTTACTCCCTGCTAAGGCAGCACTCCCTAAGACATTTTCATCTGCTCCCTTTATGCTAAATTCAAAATAATCTAAATCACGTTTGAACATTTCTAGATAGGCCAATAAGTGATGCGCAAGAGATAAAGGCTGCGCTATTTGTAAATGAGTAAAACCAGGAATTATTGTGTCTAGATGTTTGTTTGCCTGATTAAAAATAGAACGCATAACCATCTTTATCAGTTTTTGTATTTCTTTTGCTGATTTTTTTGTCCAAAGACGTGTATCAGTTGCAACTTGATCATTTCGTGATCTGCCAGTGTGAATTTTTAAAGCGATATCTCCAATTTTTTGATGAAGAAAGTATTCCACATTCATATGAATATCTTCATTTTTTTTAGAAAACTTAATTTTTCCTTTTTGATATTCATTCAGAATTTCATTTAAACCTTGATAAATTTTTTTTGCCTCAATTTTGGAGATTACCTTTAATTTTTCTAAGGCACTTACATGTGCTTGAGTAACTATAATATCTTCTTCAATGAGTCGCTGATCTACATCTATCGAACTATTAAAATTATCCATTAAAAATGATGTCTTTTTATTAATAGAAGTAGATAAAAGCTTATTATTTTTCTTTTTTGTCATGAGCGTAAATTATTATCTTGATAAATATATTATGGCGGCAAAGACAAAAACAGCTATACCTTGAAACAAAACTCTCATTCTCATGAGCTTGTTACTATGTTTTTTATTAAAATTTCCATTTTTGGCCATGGCAATGACTCCTACTACCACCATAAGCAATGCCAAAAACATAGATATAATGAGAATTAAGGGTAAGATGCCAGAAGTGCTCATGATCAATAGTTATCAAATTATCCTTAAATGTCTAATTATTAAATTTGAGCTAAAAATATGAAAAAAATAGTTCTTTTTCTTCATGGTTATGGTTCAAATGGCAGTGATCTTATTACCTTAAAGGATTATTTCCATCTTAATCAATCGGAAACAGAATTTATATCTCCAAATGCCCCGGAACCATGTGAATTTAATTATTTTGGATATCAATGGTTTGCATTAAATGAAAGATCAGTCGAAGAAATTCAGATGGGTTTAAAATCTGCATTTTTTTATTTAGATGATATTGTGAATGATATCAAAAAAAAATTTGAGATTAATACTGATCAAATTTCTATTCTTGGGTTTTCTCAAGGCTCTATGCTTGCAACTTACTATGCTCTTCAAAACGAAGATACTTTCCAAAATATTTTTTCATTATCTGGTTCGTTGCCAAAAAAAATTCTTGAGAAATTAGAATTAAAAAAAAATAATACTAAATATTTAATATTTCATGGAAAAATAGATGATGTAGTCTCCCCAAATCAAGCCATAGAGACTCATAGTTTTCTCTCAGATCAAAAAATCAATAGCAAATTAATTATGGATGATAATTGTGGTCATTCGATAAGTCCTTTAGCAATAGAAGCTATCAATAATCAATTTAAAAATTTGATTTAACAAATTTTTAACAGTCCATTGGCTACTTGATATGCTATGATTGAAGGATGATAAGTTCGAATCATTGTCCATCATTGGTTCTCAACGCAGATTATCGTCCCTTAAGTTATTTTCCCTTATCTATCTGGAGTTGGAAAGATACTGTTAAAGCAGTTTTTTTAGATAGAGTAAACATAGTTGAGGAGTATGACCAAAAAGTATCTTCACCTTCCTTTGAAATGTATCTACCAAGTATTATAGCTTTAAAAGATTACATACCTCATAATCATATACCAGCCTTTACAAGGTTTAATGTATTTTTAAGAGATGATTTTACATGTCAGTATTGCTATGAAAAATTTTCCACTAAAGAGTTAACTTTTGATCATTTGATTCCACGATCTAAGGGAGGACTAACCAATTGGGAAAATGTAGTCACGGCATGTTCCCATTGTAATTGGACGAAAGGAAGTAAGAGTTTATCTCAGGTAGGTTTTAAATTAATGAGAAAACCTAAAGAACCTTCTCAATACTCCTTAAGGTTAAAAAGTAAAAACTTTCCATCTGATTATCTCCACTCTAGCTGGAGAGACTATCTTTATTGGGATAGTATCTTAGAAAAAGATTAATATTTTTTTGAAATTTTTATGGCTGTATAACAGAGCTGTTTAATTGTCTTTGAAAGAAGAATGTACCCAGTTGTCATTTCGGCTTGATGCTCAACCCCTGTGTCATGATGTTCAAGCTCATCTTCACGAAATTTTTTAACTGTTTTAAGTAACTGAGGATTAATTTTTCTTTTTTTAAGTTCTTCAGCTTGCTCTTCGTAATGTTGTCCTATCACTTCTTCAACAGCAACTGTGCAAGCCATTGCTGCTTTTTTCCCCAAAAGAGCCGTTCCTACTCCGAGGGCATATCCGGCAATATTCCAGATAGGAAACATAATTGTTGGTTTAACATCCTCTTTAACAATAAGCTCATCAAAGGTTGATTTATGAATTTCTTCTTGCTCCGCCATTTCTTTAATTTCTTTTCCAAACTCAGTATTCTCATTAAAAATAGCAAGTTGACCTCTGTAAATCTGCGTCGCGCCATGCTCTCCAGCATGATCAACACGAATAATCTCTTCAATTAATTTTTTATCTTGGGGTTCAAGCTTTTTGGTTTTTTTCTTTATAGGCATTGAAAACTATTACTATCAGAAACATTAGTGAAAAAAAAGAATTATAAATAGATAAGGGTATGCCAAAATATTTCAAATTAGCATTTGAGCAGTTCACAATAAGAGTATCACTCATCAACGCCTCTTTTAGTTGATTGATATCATTAGGAATTTCTGCACTTTGGCAACCGCTATAACTAATTATCTCATAGGTAACTAGTGTGTGGTAATTAGAAATTAAAAATTCTGCTATCAATGAGAGAATCAGCATGAGATATGAAAGTTTAATAATTTGAGGAAATAAAAGTGTAACTAATCCAATCAAAATAATAACGTAATATGGAATTCTTTGATAGGTACATAATTTGCATGGCGCATGACCCATTACATACTGCATAAAGAATGCTGATAAGATAGCGAATGTAGAAAACAATACCGCTAAGAAAAATATATTTTTTGAATTAATCATGACCAATCAATAGATAAATAACTAAGATAATAAATATAGGAATAATTAAAAATAAAATTGTTTTATTTTTCTTTATAAATCTAATTCCATAATCTCCAAATTGATAAACTATATAGCCAATAATTAAAAACCTTAAACCACGAGATAAAAATGATAATAAAAGAAAAAATATAAAATTAAATTTTGCATAGCCACTTGTTATGGCAATTATTTTATATGGAATAGGGGTAAAACCACCAAGAAATATTGCAATTAATCCATATTGGTCATAAAAATTAAAAAATAATTCTTGTTTACTTAGATCAAAAATTCCTTTGATTGAGTCAAATAAGAATAGTCCTAGAAAATATCCGACTGCACCACCTAAAATTGAAAATAATGTACAATTGATGACAGATCTAAAAAACTTTTTTTTATCAAAGTGTATAAGAGGTATTAAAATTACATCTGGAGGAATAGGAAAGAAAATACTTTCAATAAATGCAACAATAGATAAAAAAAATTGTGAATAGCGGTTAGTTGATTTTTTTTCAATGTATATGTAAATGCTATTCCACATTTGAGGTTAAAAATTAAAAATTATAGAATTAGCCTATCAAGTAATACCAAAGATACGCAATAAATATTGCAGGTATTGCACTATATAAAGTAGCTATAATTGCAGCTTTAGCAGAGATAGCTATAGCAGGAAAAAGAGCATCGCCATCATTTGAAATAGAATTACCAATTTGGGCTGACATTGGTATTTGGCCTGAAACATACATTGAAGTAATCATAATCTGAGGACCACATCCTGGAATAAATCCAATGATAATTGCCATTAAAGGAATAAATGGACCAAAATATTTTAAAGAGTCAAAGATTAAACCTTTTGTTGATAGATCAATTAGTTCATAGGTGACAAAAGCAATAATCACCCATACCGTAACGAAACAAGTAGTATCAGCAACCCTGCGTAATGAATTCTCATGTATTGATGCCATTTGAATATCGGTCAGAGGATTAAAAACCCAAAGCAATATGCAATACATTGCTAAAATAAATGAAAAAGAATGTATCAAATCAATTCCAAAAATATAAAAAGAAATCTCGATTTGAAAGGCATTAAGAACACCAAGAATTATTCCAGGTATCAAGCAAATTAACCAGAATGAATAAAAGTTTTTGGGTATTTTATTTTTGGGTAAATTCTTATTTAAGTCTTTTTTTAAAGAGATTTTATTTATAAAATTTTTAGTAAAAGGTTTTACTAAATATCCAAAAACTATTCCTGTTAAAAAAGTGACTGGAAGTATGACTAAAGCAGCTTGTGGTTTAGAAGCTATCAATAAAAAAGCAGCATCTCCCATAGTTGCAATTAAAGCAGCCAATACAGAACCAAAAGATACAACTCCCCTAGTATATAAGCTCATTACCATTATGGCTCCACCACAACCTGGAATTACACCTAAAAAAGCACTAGTTGGAATTTCATAATTTTTATTTTTTTCTATAAAACGTTGAAGATTAAAATTTCTTTTTTCCAAGAAAACAAAAATTATTAGGGTTACACCAACAAAGGATGAAACAGCAACATAAGCATCACTAGCAGAAAATAATAAAATTTCTCTTGTTTGTTCAAAAAAAAATAAAGTTAAAATACATGAGAAAAGCATAATTTTAGAGAAACGAAGGTATTGAAATTTTCTACCTAATTGCATTACTAATTCTGTCATGTTTAGCCTAGGCTAAAAATTATAGATAATACTAAAAATTAGTCAAAGTATTCTTTACAACATGAAATATAATAAATATTGTCTTAATGTGGGTAATGTGAGTAATAAAATATCATCTCAGTATTTAAATATTAGAAATCAGAATAAATACGAAATTCTTGAAGATTATGTTGAAGCTATTCTTGAAATATCTAAGTTAAAGGGAGATGTCAAAAATGCTGATTTAGCTGAACATTTTGGGGTCTCTCAAGCAACCATTAATAAAAATTTAAAACGATTAATAAATTTTAATTTAGCTAAATCTGAACCTTATCGATCTATTTTTCTAACTAAAGAGGGTAAAAAGCTTGCGCAAATAGCAAAAGAAAAACATGAAATTGTTTATAATTTTCTTATTAAAATAGGAGTATCTAAGAAAAATGCTCAGTACGATAGTGAGGGTATTGAACACCATGTTAGTGAAGAAACTCTAAAAATTATGAAAAGATTTATTAAGTAATTATTTTTTATCTTTTAAAACAATCTTTTTTTCTAAAAAACTATCGAAAAAATAAATTGCAATTGATAAAAATATTATGATTGTAAATGCGTGTAAGGAACCTAGTTCGAATAACTCATCTGATGAATATTCATAAAGACTAGTAGCTAAAGTATTAAAATTAAAAGGTCGTAATAACAAAGTAATAGGTAGCTCTTTCATTGTATCAACAAGTACTAAAAAAAATCCTGCCAGAATACTTAATTTAATTTGGGGTAATATAATTCTGAAATATGTAGTTGATGGTCTACGACCTATCATTCGAGATGCATCATCAATTGATTTAGTAATTTTATCTAAACCAGACTCTAAAGAGTTATTAGATATAGATATAAGTCTTATTATCAAAGCAATGATTAAACCAAATAAGGATATTGAAAATATCACAGTATTAAATATTGGTATTTTGTTAATTAAAACCAAAACTCCTAAAGCTACTACGACTCCGGGCAAAGCATAGCCCATATTTATAATTTTTTTATATATACTTAATAATTTAGATTTAGAAAATCTAGATATGTAATTAATTAAAATTGAAAAACATACACACCCTAAACCTACTATCACCCCTAAAATTAGTGAATTTGTCAAAGCAGAAAAATAATTATCAAAGTTAATTTGATAAAAATTTTGGATTAATAAAAATAGTGTAAATAGCAAAGGTATCAAATAACCAAAAATTATTGGAATTGAGACAAATAATAACACGAAGATCGTTTTTGAAAATCCAAGCTGATATCTTGACCATTGGATATATTCATAGGAAGAATTATGAAATTTCTTATCTCCTCTCATTTTTAACTCAATAACATAGAGAGCCACCATGATTAATAAAATTACCAATGACAATAAATAAGCAGATGGGATATCATTTATAATTGATATGTTATGAAATACACCAACTGTAAGAGTTTGTAGTCCAAAAAAATCAGCTACACCATAGTCATTTAAAGTTTCCATTAAAGCTAAGGCTAATCCTGCTGCAATGCCAGGTATTGCCATTGGAATACAAATTTTAATAAAACATTCATAAGAGCTCTTGCCCATTGTTTTGGCTGCTTCTATGTACCTAGCTGAAAAATTTATTATAGCTATTCTTGTTAATACATAGACGTAAGGAAATAGAGCAAAACTTAAAATAAGAGATCCAAAAAAACTATTTCTTATAGAAATTCCATCGTAAGATATAAAGAAATATTTCAAGTATCCCCCTGGTTCAAGTAATTCTGCATAAGTATAAGCTGAAATATATGCAGGCACTCCTAAGGGGAGTATAGATAAAATTTGAATAATCTTCCTTCCTGGATAATCAGTCATTGTATTAAACCAAGCTAATGGAACACTTATCATAAGAATGAATATACTTACTAATAAAACTATTTTTGAGGAGCCTAGTATGTACCTTGAGGTATAAAGATTTTGAGCGCTACTTATTGACGAAAGCCCATTAATAATAATTATCATAATAGGTGAGAGTAAAAGAATGCTTATAAAAAAAAATAAAACTAATTTAAAATAACTGTTATTCATATCATTATAACAAAAATACTACATAAAAGTAATAAGGCCATTGTTCTATTAAAATAAATTATCTTTTTTTGATCATTTAAATATTTTCTAAATGAATGACCAATTGCTGCCCATACAACAGCACTTGTAGATGTTGATATAACAAAACAAATGAAAATTAAGATAAATTCAATTTCATATGGAAATTTATTTTGTATAAATATAGCAGAACTAGACATAGAAACTGTTACACCCTTAGGATTAATTATTTGAAAAAAATATATGTCTTTAAAAGTAAAATTTTTTGAATTTTTTTCATCAGAAAATGATGAAGAGGTAAAAATTTTAAATGAAAGATAAGACAAGAATAAAACGGCAATAATTTTTAAAATCATGGCTATTGCAGGAAAAGATTTATAGATTTCTCCTATTCCGAGTAAGCAAAGAGTCAAAACGGACAAAAATCCAAAAAAAACACCTAAAATAAGTGGAATTGTTTTTCTAAAACCAAAATTTACCGCATTAGTTGAAAGAATAATATTATTAGGACCAGGGGTAATAGCGGCAGTCATCGCAAAGGTCAAAATCGGTGCCATAAAGTAGATGTATTCCAAAGTAGAAAGATATTATTCTTAAAATCTCATAAATACACAATAAGTTATCAATTTGCCAATTAATACTTATTGATATATTTAAATATGACAATTTAAGGCGTTGTGGCGGAATGGTAGACGCGCCGGATTCAAAATCCGGTGAGGGCAACCTCGTGAGAGTTCGAGTCTCTCCAGCGCTACCATCTTATAAAGTATGAAAAATAAACAAAACTTAACCTCTGTTTTCTCTCTTTTTTCTACTGGAGTGACTATTATTACTAATGGAACTTCAAAAAAAAAATATTTTGGATGCACTGTTAATTCATTCACTAGTTTGTCCCTCGACCCTCCTCAATTTTTGTTTTGTCTAGGTACTGAAAATGAAAATTTAAAATCATTCAAAATTAAAAGTCCTGTAAATGTTAATATTCTCTCAAAATCTCAGGAAAATTTATCCAATAAGTTTGCAGGGGATCTTCTTAATCGTTGGAATGGGGTTAGTTTTTCTATAGCCAAAAATAAAGTTCCATTTTTTAGAAATTCTTTGGGTTTAATTGAGTCTTACGTAGAAAAAAAAGTTAAATCTGGAGACCATACTATTATAATTTGTCGTATTACAAATTTTGAAATTTTTAAACATAAGAAACCTTTAATTTATTTTAAAAGTAAATATCGAAGCATTTAGTTTTATGCAATTTTTAAATGTCGACTATAAAAATTTAAATATAAAAGAAGAGATATGTTTATCTATTGGAAACTTTGATGGTATTCACAAGGGTCATAATAAAATATTAGAAAAACTTAAAAATGAAGCCAGTTCACTTAATGCAAAATCTGCTATCCTTTCCTTTGATCCTCATCCCAAGTTTTATTTTGATAACACTATGAGATTTCTTATTAACTCTAAACAAAAAAAAATAAATATACTTGAGCAAAAAAATATTGATTATTTAATTGATCTTAAATTCAACCAAGAGCTTATCGACTTATCTTATAGTGATTTTGAAAATAAAATTTTATATGAAAATCTAAATTTAAAGAAAATCTTAATTGGCAATGATTTTCGTTATGGTAATAAAAGAAAAGGAGACATTGAAACGTTAAAATCTTTTTGTGAAAAAGCTTCGATATTATATGAAAATATAGATTTATTAGAAGATGATAAAAATACGAAAATATCCTCGACACAAATTAGAGAATTTTTATCACTTGGTAAAATTGAGCAGGCAAATACACTTTTAGAAAATCCATTTAGTATCAAAGGTTTGGTGATAAAAGGTGATCAAAGGGGCAGGACTATAGGCATACCTACCGCCAATCTTGATTACCCAGATCAAATTATCCAAATTCCATTTGGTGTATACGCTGTAAAAATTAAAGTCGAGGGCTTAGATAATAATTTTTTTGGTATTGTTAATTTTGGTAAAAGACCTACCTTTAACAAGTCTGTTGAAATTATAGAAGCCCATATATTTGATTTTGATCAAGATATTTACGGAAAAAATATTGAAGTTTTTTTTGAAAGCAAAATAAGAGATGAAAAAAAGTTTAGTGGTATAAAAGAATTGTTAAATCAAATAACTTTAGATATCACTATAGCAAAAGATAAATTAAATTATGGAAATTAAAGACAGTATTTTACTCCCTAAAACTGAGTTTTCTATGAAGGCTGATTTGCCTAAAAAAGAACCTGCAATACTGGATAGTTGGCAAAAAAATAATTTATATGAAAGTCTAAGAAATGACTCTAAAGATAAGGAAAAGTTTATTTTACATGATGGTCCTCCTTACGCAAACGGTCATTTGCATATGGGTCATGCACTTAATAAAATTTTAAAAGATATCATTGTAAAATATCAGCAATTATTGAATAAAAATTCAATTTATGTTCCTGGTTGGGATTGCCATGGTCTTCCTATTGAGTGGAAAATTGAAGAAGAGTACCGAGCTAAGAAAAAAAATAAAGACGATGTGCCAGTATTAGAATTTCGCAAACAGTGTCGAGATTTTGCAAATAAATGGATTGATATTCAAAAAAAAGAATTTCAAAGATTGGGTGTAATAGGTGATTGGGATAACCCTTACACAACAATGCATTATCATTCAGAAGCGCAAATTGTCAGAGAATTAGGGAAATTCCTAGAAAATGGTGGTATCTATAAAGGCCATCGACCAGTCTTGTGGTCAGTAGTAGAAAAAACAGCTCTCGCAGATGCTGAAGTTGAATACCAAGATCATAAATCAACTACTATTTACACATGCTTTCCTATAGAGAAATCTTCAAAACCTCAATTTTCAGATCATTCAATTGTTATTTGGACTACTACGCCATGGACTATTCCTGGCAATAGAGCTTTAGCAGTTCATGAAGATATTGAATATCAATCTTTATCGATTAACAAAAATGACATTATTAAAAAAGTTATCATAGCAAAAGATTTGATAGAAAACTTTATCAAAGAAAATGAAATTTCTGAGCACACTCTTAATTTTGAAATAAATGGAAAAGAATTAATTGGATTGAATTGTAAACATCCATTATTTGAATCAGGATATGATTTCACGGTTCCAGTTTTACATGGTGAATTTGTAACAACTGAACAAGGAACAGGTATTGTTCATATATGTCCAGTTCATGGTATGGATGATTTCCTTTTAGGTAAACAACATAACCTAGAATTACCAATGACAATTGATGAAGGAGGGATTTACTATGAGCATATCCCAGTCTTTGCAGGAAAGCATATTTTTAAAGTGGATCAAGATGTTTGTGATGAAATAAATAAATGTAATAATTTAATCTCCCAAGGTGTTTTAATTCATAGTTATCCTCATTCTTGGAGATCCAAAGCGCCTCTCGTTTATAAAAATACCTCTCAGTGGTTTATTTCCATGGAAATAAATGGATTAAGAGAAAAAGCATTAGAAGCAATTGATCAAACAGACTTTTTTCCTAAGCAGGGACAAAACAGATTAAAAAGTATGATCCAAGATAGACCCGATTGGTGTGTATCTAGACAACGTGTATGGGGCGTACCTTTACCTATCTTTGTAAATAAAAAAACAGGAGAGCCCCTAAGAGACAATAAAGTAATTGAACGTATTGCCTCTATTTACGAACAAGAAGGGGGAGATGCCTGGTTTAACTCAGAACCTTCCAGATTTTTATCTCCTGAGTACGACTCAAATGAATATGAGCAAGTTAAAGATGTTGTTGAGGTTTGGTTTGATAGTGGATCTACCCATTCTTATGTTTTAGAAACTAGAGAAGATCTACAATGGCCAGCTTCTATGTATCTTGAGGGATCCGACCAACATCGAGGTTGGTTCCATTCTTCATTATTGGAGTCTTGCGGGACAAGAGGGAGAGCTCCCTTTGAGAGTATATTATCACACGGATTTGTTGTTGATGGCAAAGGTAGGAAAATGTCTAAATCTATTGGAAATGTTATTTCTCCAGATGAAATTATAAATAAGTATGGTGCTGATATTTTAAGAATTTGGGTTGTGGCGTCTGATTATTCTGAAGATTTAAAAATTGATAACCAAATTATTAACTACCAAATAGACTCTTATAGAAAGATTAGAAATACGATTAGATTTTTATTGGGTAATTTAAATAATTTCACCGTTAATGACGCAGTCGAATTAGAGCAAATGCCCGATCTAGAGAAATATATTTTGAATAAAATTTCCCAAATGAATAATGAATTAAAATCACTTGTTCAAAGGCATGATTATCATGGTATTTTTGTAAAGTTATTGAATTTTTGCACTTTAAATCTATCCGCATTTTATTTCGATATAAGAAAAGACTCTCTTTATTGTGATGGAAAAGATAGTCTTAAAAGAAGATCTGTTTCAACTTGTCTCCATATTCTTTTTGATTTTTTATCAAAATGGTTTTCTCCAATCATTTCTTTTACAAGCGAGGAGGCCTGGCAATTGAGACATCAAGACTACTCAACTAGTATACTTTCACAAACAATCACTAAAAAAGATTTTACATATTCTAATTCAAATTTAGAAAATACTTTTGATGAGCTTAAAAGAGTAAGAAAATCTGTTACCGCAGCATTAGAGATAAAAAGAAACGAAAAATTAATAGGATCAAGTCTTCAAGCTAAAGCTACAATCTATATCCCATCAGAAATTAAACAGATACTTTCAACATTAGATTTGGCTGAAATGTGCATTGTTAGTGGTGTAGAAATTAGAGATATTGCAGAAAAAACAACTACATCAATGAATTTTGAAGAAGAGGATATTTTTGTAGATATTTCTTTGGCCGAGGGAGATAAATGTCAAAGATGTTGGACAATTTTACCAGAAGTAAAGGATAACCAAGATCATCTTTGTAGTAGATGCGATAATGTTTGGAAATCTTTTCAATAATAAAAGCAATCTAAATCTTCTGATTTTTTCAATCATTCTTTTAATATTCGATCAAGTCAGCAAAGCTATGATTGTAAGTCAGTTTGATTTATATGAAAGTATATCGGTAGCTCCTTTTTTTAATTTAACTTTTGTTGTTAATTATGGATTTGCATTTGGTTTTTTGAATAGCCCTTCTTTAAATCAAATTATTGTGAGTATAGTAATTTTATCTATTATTATTTATTTCTTATATTTGCTGATTAAAACTCAAGATCATTTTTTTAAGGTATGTTTAGTCCTGATCTTGTCAGGGGCAGTAGGAAATTTCTTAGATCGAATTTTTAGAGGATATGTAGTTGATTTTATTGATATTTATGTATTTAACTATCATTGGCCTGCATTTAATTTTGCTGATAGCTGTATAAGTGTAGGTTTTGTGATACTTATATTTAACATTTTATTTTTGAATAAAAAAATATGAAAAAAACACTTTTTTTATTAACGCTCTTAAGCTTATTAATTGGTTGTCAAAGAGAAAAAGCCAATGAAATAGGGGTAGGATACAATAAATCACTTATTATTCCACCAACAAACGATTTACCAACCCCAGGGTCCACTCAAGAAGCAGTTGAGAGTAATCAAAGCCCAAATCATTTAGTTGATTCTATTCTCAATCAAACAGAAGCTGATCAAGCTAATCCTTCAATAATTGATCAAATTGATCAAGAAAGTGGATATAAAACTGATGAGAACTTTTTTCAGTGGTTATTTAAAGGCAAAAGCAAAAAATAATTAATATTTAATTATAACTATTTATAAAATGAAAATAATAAATAATTTAAATTCTTTAAATTTTAAAACTAAAAAAAATGTTGGTTATTCATTAGATAATTTTTTTAAATTAGATTTATTTTATCCAATCACTGATGAAAATTATTTTTCTCAATACGATTTTTCATTATTTAAAAATAAGAAATATCGAGTTCATGTATTTGGGATGGGGGGCTCTTCTTTAAGCGCAAAACTTTTAATGCAGTTTTTAGCTCCAGAAAAAATTAATACAGAATTATTTATTTATGATAATCCTTCGTCAATTCAACTAGACTCAAATCTATCTAGGATAAAAATATCAAAGCATGATTTATTTATTTTTATTTCTAAATCAGGCAATACAGTGGAGACAAAATTTTTTCTTCATTGGATCATTAAATATCTAAAAAAAAATAATATTAAAAATATTTATAAGCATTTTTTATTTATCACTGAAAATAAAAATAATTACTTAAATAATTTTGCTCAGAAAAATAAAATAAGAACATTTGATCATGACCCACAAATTGGTGGGAGGTTTAGTATTTTTTCAATCACAGCTCTTTTGCCAATAATTGCTATGGGTTACTCTTTAGGAAGTCTTATGAATTCTTTCAAAAAAGCCACAGAATTAATGAAAAAAAACCACAAAAAGCTGGCATTAAATATTATTTCTTCACAATTTTATGAAAAAGACAAAGGTCTTAATATTGTAGTTGGTCTAAATTATCACGATAAATTACGAACTTTAAACGAATGGTACCGTCAGATTTTTGCTGAAAGTCTTGGTAAAAATAAAAAAGCAATTAATTATATTAGCGCCTTTGGATCTATTGATCAGCATAGTCAATTTCAACTCTTTATTGATGGCCCAAGGGATAAACAATTCATTTTTTTTAAAATAAAAAATTCTACAAAACCAATAAATTCAATCCAAGATCTTATTCTTAATAATAATCTCTTATCCACTTTAGAAAAGGGAGCTATTAAAACCTTAGAATTAGAAAAATTTTTAGTTAATCAAATAATTATAGATGATAATTTTGATGATTATTCTTACCTTTTAATCTATTTAATTTTTGATATTTATCTGAGAGCAAAAAATGAAAAAATTAATTTTTTAGATCAACCTGCAGTTGAAGTTTTAAAGAAGAATACTAGAGCGTAACCTGATAGAAAAATTAATAAAACTATTTAAAGCTAAGTCTTTTTTTCATTTAATTAAGATTTTTATTGTATTTGCTTTAGCAGGATCTTTATCGGTGATTATTTCTGATCCAATTTTAAAGATTATTAATTTAAATGAAATTATTACTTTTTATCCTCTTTATTTATTAATCAGATTAATTATTATTTTTCCTTTGTATCAGATAACTTTAATGGCTGTCTCATTTTGCTTTGGTGAATATACATATTTCAAAAAATTTATGAATAAATTCTTAAATTATTTTCGGTTTCGTTAATTATTTCTAAAAAAAAGAATTTCTTTATTTTTATAATTTTTGGAAAAAATTAAATTTTCATTAGATATGTTTTGATTAGACTCATAGATTATAAGACAATTTTTTGAGAGCTTTGGTAAAATATTTATTTTAAATAAATTAAAGTCATAATTATATGGAGGGTCCACATAGATAATATTGCAATTTTCAATGAATGATTCTGAATGTTTAAAAATATCAGTTTGATGAATTTCATAATTATCATTTGGAATATTTTTTAAAAAAATCTTTAGTGTATTTAAGTTTTGAATTGATAAATCATTGAAAATGACTTTTTGAGCGCCTCTAGAAAGTGCCTCAATCCCCATGGACCCTGTCCCACAAAATAAGTCTCCAAATGTGCTTTCTGCTAAGTGCACATTGAGTTCATTGTTGTGTTGTATAAGGTTGAAGACATCCTCTCTTATTCTGGAAAGAGTGGGCCTATAATCATGAGTTTTTAAAGTGGGTATTACCCTTCCTTTTAAAGTCCCACTAATAACTCTCATGTATTGTCATTGCTTTATATTTAGATAATGGGATAGATTTCACTTTGTATTGACCAAAAGAAATTCTTTTTAATCTCTCCACTTTTAAATTAAATATCTCACATATATTTCTAATTTCTCTATTCTTTCCCTCTGTTAATTCAAACCTAAGCGTATGTTTATTTCTATTCGTATGAGTTAAAGATACATGGGGATTTTTATATATTTTTGCTGCATAAATTTTTTGATTTAAAGCTTTAAGCTTTAAATCATTAAAAGATCCAATAACATTTACTACATAAATTCTTTTGATATTTGATTTAGGAGACTCTAGTTTTCTTTTATAGGTAGTGCTATCAGTTAATAATAACAATCCCTCTGAATTATAATCTAATCTGCCAATATAATGATAATGATTAAATTTTTTTGGAAGGTAATCATAAACAATAGTCCTATTTTTTTCATCACTCCTTGAGGTAATACACCCTTTAGGCTTATGAAATAAAATAAGATTTACTTTTTTTTCAATGGGCTTATTAAGACTAATGATATCTTTTTCTTGTACAACTAAATATGGCCTTGATTCAATATTATCATTTAATGAAACTTTTTTGTTTTTTATTAAGCCCTCAGCTTTTTTTCGAGAAATTTGAAACTTTTCAGAAAGTAATTTACTAAATGTTTTTTTTGACATGATTGACAAAATCTTGAATAAATTTTTTATCGAAGTCAGTTATTAAAAATTCGGGGTGCCACTGTACTCCTACACAATAATAATGACTCTGGTGTTTAAATCCCTCTATAATTCCATCAGGAGCTGTGCCAGTAACGGTCAAGTTATTGCCTAATTTATCAACTCCCTGATGATGAGCGCTATTAATAAAGGTTATTTTATCATTAGTAAATTTTTTAAGAGGCGAGTCTTTTGGAAAAGTAATTTCGTGACTGGTTTCATTTCTTGGATTTGGTTGTTCGTGTTCAATATTTGATTGAATATCTTGTATTAAAGAACCACCAAAATAGACATTCAATAATTGACAGCCACCACATATTCCAAGAATTGGCTTATTTGTGGGAATAAATTGTTCAATTAATTTCATCTCAAAATCTGTTCGTTCAGGAATAGTTTGAACCTTTTCTGATGTAATTTCTTGTCCATAAAAACTAGGATCAATATCAAAGTCACCACCAGATATGACAATTCCATCTAAAAAATCTAAATCAGGAAGTAATTTAGTAAGTGGTAAAATGATTGGCATGCAATTAAATATTTCAAGACATTCTGTATAATGTCTTCGTAAAGCGAACCAAGGATATTTTGAATAAGAGTTAACTTTCTCTTGATAGTCAGTTGTGATACCAATGATAGGAACTTTATTCATTATGAAGACAGTAACAGATTTTCTCCAAGTTGTATTGGGCCAAAGTCAGCAAGCATTAAAAAAAAATGAAATTCCAGTTGGGGCAGTTATTTATGATCCAAAAAAAATGACCTTAATTTCCAAAGCCCATAATAAAGAACTTTCCTCTAAGGACCCAACATCTCATGCAGAAATCTTATGCATCAGAAAAGCTTGTAAAAAATTAAATCAAAAAAGACTCGATGGTTTAACAATGATCACATATCTTGAACCTTGTGATATGTGCAAAGAAGTCATTAAATCAGCTAGAATAAAAGAGGTGAGGTTTATTTTCAGCAATCAAAACCCTTCAAGAAAAACAATAAAAAAAATTTTATATAAAAAGTTAGAAACTAATAAGGAAAATTTAGTTAAAATATTTTTTAAAAGAAGAAGATTTAAAAATTAGCACCAATATCTTTTCGATAGTATTTCTGATCCCATTTTATTTCTTCAGCTATTTGATAAACTTTATTTCTGCATTCCTCATAAGTGCTTCCTATAGCTACAAGTGATAAAACTCTTCCACCATTTGTTAAAATATTTTCTTCAATTTTTTTTGTAGCTGCATGAAAAATATAAAAATGATCATCGTTAGGAAATTCATTTAAATTTTTTATATGAGTGTCTTTTGGATACTGATCTGGATATCCTATTGTTGCCAAAATAAGACAAATTGATTTTTTGTCACTATCAAATTCAATATTAGCATATTCAAGATTTTTTGTAGCTGTCGCATGAGCTAAAGATAAAAAATCCGAATTCAATCTCAATGATATACTTTGTATTTCAGGATCTCCAAATCGAGTATTATATTCTAGTAAATAAGGGTTATTTTCCTTATCAACCATAATTCCAAAAAACAACACACCTTGAAAATCAATTTTATCAATTTTTAGTCCATTGATGGTTTTTTCGATAATCTGTGATTGAATTTTTTCCATAAGTTCGTCATTTAAGATTGGAGCTGGGCTCAATGTCCCCATTCCACCTGTATTTGGCCCTGTGTTATTATCTCCAATTCTTTTATAGTCTTGGGCAGAACCGAAATTTAAATAATTTTTCCCATCTGTTATCGTAAAAAAACTAAGCTCTTTTCCCTCTAAAAAATCTTCAATGACAACTTTATTGTTATCTTTGCTAAAGATTTTTTCTTCGAAGACTTTGAAGCATGCATCAATAGCTTCTTGTTGATTAGAGCAAACAAAAACACCTTTTCCAGCTGCTAGGCCATCATATTTGACAACAATAGACCCATTCCTTTGCTCTAAATAAGTTTTAGCAGATTCAAAGGTAGTAAATGTCTCTGAGCGAGCGGTTGGTATCTTATGTAATTTGCAAAATTCTTTCATGAATTCCTTGGAAGACTCTAGTTTTGCACCATGTTCATCTGGGCCGAAAACGTTAAAATTAAGTTTTCTTAATTTGCCAGCTAAATTTTCTGATAAGTAGTTTTCTGGACCTATAATTA
>CABZXY010000011.1 GCA_902529795.1 uncultured Alphaproteobacteria bacterium | reverse complement strand
GTCTCATTCAAAGATGAAGAGTGCTATTGACAGTTTCCTTAAAGGTCAAATGTCTAGACGTGATCTCCTGATCAAAGCAGGTAGATATGGTATTGGTTTTGCTGCATTAACAAAGTTAATGGGTATGCAAGTAACTAGTGCTTTAGCTGCACAAGACTTTGATTGGAAGAAGCATAGTGGCACTACAATTAAACTTTTGATGAATAAGCACCCTTACATGGATTCCATGATAGCAGAGCTTGATAACTTCAAGGCGCTAACAGGAATGAATGTCGAATACGATATTTTTGCTGAGGATGTTTACTTTGATAAAGTAACAGCCGCACTATCATCAGGTTCTTCAGAGTATGATGCTTTCATGACTGGTGCCTATATGACCTGGACTTATGGTCCTGCAGGATGGTGTGCTGACTTAAATGAGTTTATTCAGGACTCAAATAAAACTAACCCAAGTTATAACTGGAATGATGTCGTAGGTAATCTACGAGATGCTTGCTCATGGAGTGGTGTAGCAGGAGATGTACCTGGTGCAGCTGGCTCTAAACAATGGTGTATGCCTTGGGGTTTTGAGTTAAACAGTGTTACTTATAATATGAGATACTTCGAGAAGGCTGGTATGAAGCCTCCAGGAGATCTTGTTGAAATGACTGACCAAGCAGAATACTTCACTAAAAATGCTGGATCAAATGAGTGGTCTTATGGTATTGGAACCAGAGGTAGTAGAAGTTGGGCAACAATCCACCCAGGATTTATGTCTGCTTATGCAAACTATGGACTAGTTGATTTTGAGAATAATGGCGGAAAATTAAAAGCTGCTATGAACTCTCAAGCTTCTAAAGACTTCCACAAACAGTGGGTGAAGATGATTTCATCTTCTGGACCTGCTAACTGGTCTGGTTATACTTGGTATGAAGTTGGAAATGATATTGGAGCTGGTGCTTCAGCTATGATTTTCGATGCTGATATCCTAGGTTACTTCTTTAATGGTAACCCTGATAACAAAGAAGCTGGAAACTTTGGTTTCCATGGATTTACTCCTAACCCAAGTGCAAGTGCCCCTACACCGAACGTATGGATCTGGTCTTTGGCTATGAGCAATTTCTCTAAAAAGAAAGATGCGGCATGGTACTGGATGCAATGGTGTAACGGCCCTGAAAATGCTATGGCAGGTGGTGTAAAGCACAACCAAGTGAACCCTGTTAGAGAGTCTGTATGGGCTTCAGGTGACTTTGACGATAAAATTCGTGGAACTTCACCTGGATATATGGAGCAATACAATAGTTCCATTGATGGATCAAAAATCCACTTTACAGCTCAGCCACTATTCTTTGAAACAACAACAGAATGGGCAGCAGCTCTTCAGGAAATGCAAACAGGATCAAATGTTGACGAGACATTAGATAAGTTAGCATCAAAGATAGACCGCATGATGAAGGATGTGGGTCTAGCTTAATAATAACCTCCTTGATTACTACACCGTTTTATTTTCTATAAAGCGGTGTAGAATAAAATTTATGAAAATAAATCGGAAACTTTTTCCATACGTTCTCACTTTACCAGCTTTATTAGTCTGTGTTGGAATACTCATTCCATTCTTTACGGCAGTTTATTATTCTTTGCAAAGATACAACTTAAAAATGCCTCATATGAAAGGTTTCATCTGGTTTGATAATTATGTAAATATTTTCTCTGATCCCTCTTTTTGGAATACAATAAGAGTTTCTTTAACCTATACTTTTTTCACAATCATTATTGAACTTTTGCTTGGACTAGGAATAGCTTTGTTATTAGCAAAGCGTAATTGGCTGAATAATATCTTAGGCGTTTTATTGGTTCTTCCTCTCATGATAGCACCTGCTCTTGCATCATTGATTTGGAGATTATTAATTAATCCAAACTTTGGTATCGTAAATTATCTTTTATCATTTATTGGCATAGATGATTTCACTTGGGCCAGTCACCCAGATACTGTTTTGTTTACTTTGATAATGGTAGATGTGTGGGTTTTCACTCCATTTATTATGATACTACTTTTGGCGGGTTTGAGATCTTTGCCAAGACAACCTTTTGAGGCTGCAGAGTTAGATGGTGTTCCAGAGTATTACAAGTTTTTTAGAATTACTCTCCCAATGCTCTTCCCATTTATTTTAACTGCTTCTTTATTTCGATTATTAGAGAGCATCCAGCAATTTGACATTATCTATGCTCTTTCTCAGGGAGGGCCAGGTGAAAGTAGTATGGTCTTTCAAGTTTCGGCATATTTGCAAACTTTTCAGTATACAAACATTGGCAAAGCAGCGGCCATGATGGTTGTTTTGTGGGCAATTTGTTATTTCTTATGCCATGTTTTTGTAAAGCAGTGGCATAAACTAAAAATCAAAACTAAGGGCGAGTTGCTTCAATGAAATTTAATGTATGGGTTTTACTAAAGATACTCGCATATATTGCGATTATTATGTTTTTTCTCTTTCCTATAGCTTGGATATTTAACATGTCATTTATGACAAATGAAGAAATTTTAAGAAAAGTACCTGTATTATTTTATGAACCTACTCTGAAGAATTATATCGGATTGTGGAAAGGAGAAATTGCTATAGAAGGCTTCGCCACAATGTACGTTTACTTTAAACAAAATCTAATTAATAGTGCGATACTTTCTGTAGGTTCAGTTTCAGTAACTTTATTGCTTGGGGTTCCCGCAGCTTACGCTTTTGCAAGATATAAATTTAAAGGAGGTGAGGATATTGCCTTCACACTTTTAAGTTTTAGATTTGCTCCTGCTCTTCTAATTATACTTCCGTTAAATTTATATTTTTCAAAAATTGGTCTTTACGATAGTTATTTTGCATTAATTTGGGTTTATCAATTAATAACTCTTCCATTATTACTATGGATAGTTAGAGGCTATTTTGAGGATATTAGTCCCGATATTGAATATGCATATCGCTTAGATGGGCATTCATGGTTTCAATCTTTTTGGAGAATTTCAATTCCCCTTGCTAAACCGGGAATAGCTGCCGCATCACTTCTTTGCTTTATTTATGCTTGGAATAATTTTGTTTTTGCTCTGATCTTAGGTTCAAGTCAAATTCAACCAGTTACTGTTGGTGCGTTAGCTTTCATTACCGCTAGTGCAATACCATATGGTTTAATTGCTTGTGGTATTGTTGTTTCTGTATTACCCACTTTAATTTTAGCTCTATTCATTCAAAAATATCTCGTTCAAGGACTAAGCCTTGGTGCGATTAAAGGGTAAACATGTCCTATTTAAACTTAGAAAATTTATCCAAAAGTTTTAAAGACGATAAAGTCATATTAAATTTAAATGCAAAAATTGATAAAGGTGAATTTTTTGTAGTTTTTGGACCATCTGGATCTGGAAAGACTGTTTTACTAAGACTTCTTTCTGGGATTATGTTGTTGGATAACGGTGAAATAGAAATGGATAGTCAAGTTATCAATGAATTCCAACCTGAAGAGAGAGATATATCAATGGCCTTTCAAAACTTTGCTCTTTACCCGCATATGAAAGCATACGACAACATCGCAAGCCCATTAAGAGCTGATAATAAGAATATACCTGATGATGAAATTGACCAAAAAGTTAAAGAAGTAGCGAGTCTTTTAAAAATAGAACATGTTTTAAACCAATTTCCAAAAGAATTATCAAATGGTCAAAAGCAAAGAACATCGTTGGCCAGAAGTCTAATTAGCAAACCTTCAGTTGTTTTATTAGACGATCCTTTGAGAAATGTTGATGCAAAGATTAGGTTTGAAATGAGGCTTGAGCTTCCAAGAGTTTTGAAGGAATTTAATACAACAGTAATTTATGTAACCCAAGATTTTAGAGAGGCTATGGCTTTAGGAGATAGAATTGCAGTTCTTTATGATGGTAAGTTTAATGATATAAACTCTCCTAAAAATATTTATCAAAATCCTTCCTCATTAACTACAGCAAAACTTTTTGGAGATCCTACAATAAATAATTTTGATGCAAATATTAAAAAACAGAATGATTTTGTTCATGTTGATGTTAAGGGTGAGCAATTTAAATTGAAACGTAAGACTGATATTCAAGATGGCGATTGTATTATTGGCATTCGACCAGAGGATATAATTTTATCGAATGAACCATCAGAGAACTCAATTGAAGTAGAATTCAGAACTAAGACTCCATTAAATTTGAGAATTGTATTTTTAGTTAGATTAAATAATGGCTTAGAATTTTTATGTTCGACCACTGAAGAAGAGTCACAGCTAATTGATGAAAATAAAAAAATGTACATATCATTTTTAGATGAAAAATCACATTTTTTTGATAAAGAAACAAAAAGGAATTTAGAGTAGTTGGCAAAAGTAGTATTAGAAAATTTGAATAAAGTTTTTACCTCTAAAATTGGTAATGATGTCAAAGCTGTAAATAATTTTAATTTATTACTAGAAGATGGTGAAATTCTTGCTTTACTTGGTTCATCTGGCTGTGGAAAAACTACAACTCTAAGAATGATTGCTGGGTTCGAGACTGCTTCTTCTGGTCAGATCAAAATTGGTGAACAGATAGTTAATGATTTGAAACCTGCTGAAAGAAACGTCGCAATGGCATTTGAGGGATATGCGCTCTATCCCCCTTTAACTGTTAGGGACAACATTGCATTTAGCTTAATGAGAGAAAAAATTTCAAAAGAGAAAGTGGACTCAAAAGTAATGGAAGTCGCAGAATTACTTGAAATTACTGACATTCTTGAGCGTTATCCACCATCTATTTCTGGTGGACAACAACAAAGAGTTAGTCTTGCTAGAGCGCTTGTAAGAGACTCTGACGCTTTATTGCTGGACGAACCAATGTCTCAACTTGAGCCCCAACTCAGGGCTGTTTTGAGAGCTAGAGTTAAAGATTATATTCAACACAACAAGAAAACAGTAATATTTGTTACACACGATCAAACTGAAGCCGTTGCCTTAGCAGATAAAATTGCTGTAATGGAAAATGGTGATTTAAAACAATTAGCTTCACCTTATGAAATAAGTGCAAAACCATCAAATGTGTTTGTTGCTTCTTTTATTGGTGAACCGCCAATGAATATTCTCAAAGCAAAAATTAGTACCACTGAAGAGAAATTAAAATTTGAAATTTTAAATGACAGAAATGAAAAAACATTTTCAATAAATTTTAATAAAGATAACTTACAAAAAGATAATTTAGCTAAATTAGCTAATGACCAACTAATTACATTGGGTATAAGACCGCATAAAATTTTCTTTAATGAAAAAGATTCTAATTTTGATGGAAAGGCAAGTAGTTCATCTTACCACTGGTTAGGAGATCAAGTTCATATTGGAATTGAAATAAATGGATCTTCAATAATTGGAGTTGCAGATAGAAACTTTGAACCAAGCTCAGATGTAAAATTAAACTTTCCAGCTGAGTCAATAAATATTTTTGATTTAGAAACTGAAGAAGTAATTCTTAACGGTTTATAATGTCCCAAGATCTAATTGTAGGACTTGATGCTGGGACTTCACTAATTAAGTTTGTCGCTTTTACTTTAGAAGGAAAGTTTGTTGATTCTGCTTCAGTAGAAAACAAAGTCTATTACAGAGAAGGCAGTAAGTCAGAGCAAAATTTAAATGAGACATGGGAAAAGGTAATAGAGTCCCTGAGCCTTCTGCATCAAAAAATTCCTAACCTTCAAGATAGAATAGTTGGTTTATCAATAACTGGTCAAGGTGATGGGTCTTGGCCAATTGATGATCAAGCTAATCCAGTAGGAGATGCCGCGTTATGGTTGGATGGAAGATCTGGCGATATTATTGATCAATGGCGTAATTCTGAGATTGGGCCTAGTGTAACTAAAATTACCCATACCGGCCTGAATCCTTCTATGCAGTCAGGTCAAATGTACCATATAGCTAAATTTGAAAGAGAAAGGTTTGATCAAATTGATAAGGTTTTGAGGTGTAAAGATTGGATTTTTCATAAAATGACGGGTGAAATTTTGACAGAAATTAGCGAAGCTATTATGACCTGGGGCTCACCTCTTACAAGAAAATATGATGATGAAGTCCTTCGTTTATTAGATCTCCATACAATGAAGAAGAAGCAACCAGATGTTATAGATAGTACAGAACATTTTGGAAAGCTTACCGCTCAAGCAAGCAAATTATTAAATTTAAAAGAGGGCACACCAATAATTTTAGCTCCTGTAGATGTAGTTTGTGCAGGAATAGGAAGTGGATTTGTTGATCATTCAAAAAAAATTGGATGCACAGTCCTTGGCACCGCAGGTATTCACATTTTTGTGGATTTTATGAATAGCGACGTAGAACCTTCAAAACAATTGGGATATACGATGCCTTTATCAGGATCAAAAGCTAATGCCAAAATGGTTTCAAACATGGTAGCCTCGCTTAATACAGATTGGTTCATTGATATTTACTCATCTATTTTTGATAAAATAGGAGAGAAAAATTTTTCCAAAAAAGATATTTTAAACTTTTTTGAAAGTGGCGCTTCTTTAAGTTCTCCAGCATCTATTTTTTATTATCCATTTATATCTCCTAATGGAGAAAGAGGGCCTTTTGTTAATGCGAAAGCAAGAGCGCAATTTTTAGGATTAAACACCACCACAAAAGTTGATGATATGGTAAGAGCAATTTATGAATCATTAGGTTATGCATGTAAGGATTGTTATACAGAGTTTGGAGCTAAACTTGATTTACTTAGATTAACTGGTGGAGCCAGTAATAGTCCTCTTGTTAGAAAAATAGTTGGGTCAATAACAAAGAATAATACTCAAGTAATAGACAATAGTGAACAGGGAGCTGCTGGAGCTTGCATGGTAGGGCTGTTAGCGTTAAATATTGCTAACGAATATCATGAACTAAATGAGAATTGGGTAGAGCCTTATTTAAAAGAAGAAGAAAACTTTGACTCAAAACTTTCCATAATTTATGAAAAGGCCTTTGAGGTATATAAATCTGGCTATCAGACTATGAGTCAATTTTGGGATAAAAATCATCAATTACAGGAAGGAAAATATGAAAATTAGTATTTATGGTGATCTTTTTATGAAGGCAGATGTCTTCGAAGAGGTAGTTAAAAGAGATTTACAATTAGATAAAGTTGAGTTTAAAAAGACCGAGACTACTTGGCCTGATGATCCTTTTCACAACGAATTTGGTGAAGGTGATTTTTCAAAAATTAGAGAATATCAAGGGACCAAAGAAGGTGTAATTGAGGCAATTGGAGATAGTGAAATTCTTATAAATCATATGGCGCCCATTTCAGAAGAAATTTTAAAAGAAACTCCTAATTTAAAATTTATTGGAGTTTCAAGAGGAGGCCCTGTGAATATCGATATTGAGGCATGTAAAAAGTTTGGAGTAACAGTTGCCAATGCCCCAGGTAGAAACGCATCTGCAGTAGCAGAATTTACTGTAGCATCTATTTTGGCTGAAACCAGACTTGTAACTAAAGGTCACCAAAGTATGGTTGATGGTCAATGGAGAGGTGATTTATACAGATATGATATAACTGGTAAAGAGCTTTGTGAGATGACCGTAGGATTAGTTGGTTATAGTCATATTGGAAAAAGGGTACGAAATTTATTATTACCTTTTGGTTGTAAAATTGTCTTTGCTGATCCTTTCGTAGACCCAGATGATATCGATAAGAATAATGGCATTCAAAAAGTTTCAAAAGAAGAATTATTAAGTATGTCAGATGTAGTATCAATTCACGCAAGAGTAACAAAAGATACGGAAAAATTTTTCTCAGAGAATGAGTTTAAGAATATGAAAAAAGGATCTTATTTTATTAATACCGCGAGGGGCCCACTTGTGAATTATGATGATTTATTAAAGTATCTTCAAAATAATCATTTAGCAGGCGCTGCTTTAGATACTTTTGATATTGAGCCACTACCAGCCGAACACCCACTAAGAAAATTAAACAACGTCACTTTAACTCCTCATATAGCTGGCGCATCAATCAGAACAATCTATTATGCTGCTGAAGTGATAGCGCAAGATTTAAAAAATTTCATTAATGGTAAACCGTTAAATAATCAAATTTGTTAAGGAGTAAAATGACAAAAAAAGAACTAACTATTAGAAAAGATATTATCAATGCAGCTTTAATCTTAGAAAGAAAAAAACTCAATCAAGGTAAGGCTGGAAATATTAGTGTTCGATGGAATGGTGGCCTTCTAATTACACCTTCAGGAATAGCCTATGATAAGTTAAAACCAGAAGATATTGTATTTGTTGACAAAAATAAGAAATTTCATGGCAAATGGAAACCCTCGTCTGAAACTCCTTTTCACTTTGATATTTTAAAAAACAAAAAGGATATGGATGTTGTGATACACACTCATGCCCCATATGGAACAGGATTTTCTATTTTAGGAAAACCAATACCTTGTTTTCATTATATGATTGCATTTTTTGGAGGAGATGCTGTTCCTTGTGCAAAATTTGCTCTTCCTGGAAGCCAAGAACTTTCAGATAATGCAGTAAAAGCTCTCAAAAAACATAAGGCATGTCTTCTAGCTAACCACGGAGTAATTGTTACAGGCTCAGATCTTGAGGAGGCATTGTTTTTAGCAGAAGAATTAGAGGTTTTATGCCAACAAATCAGTATTGCAAAAATGAATGGCACCCCAAAACTAGTTGGAAGTAAAGATATGAAAAAAATAATTGAGGCAGTAAAAACTTATGGAAAACAATAATTTTATTCTTCAAGAAATTTTAGATTTTAAAAATATTTCTTATCAGCTTGGATCAAATTTATCACTAGTTCAAGCTGCGGGGGGTAATACTTCCATGAAATCAAATGATAGTATGTTAATCAAAGCTTCTGGAACTTGGTTGTCAAATTCATTAAAAGAAAATGTCTTTGTTGAGGTTGATTTAAATTCAATAAAAAAAAAAATAAACAATGAACAAGATGATAATTTTTCTGAAGATATAATTTCTAAAAATGACCTTAGACCTTCAACAGAAACCTCTTTTCATGCTTTGATTGATTTCAAATATGTATTTCATGTTCATTCTACTTCAACAATAGCAAACGCAATTTCTTTTAATTCAGCTATAAATTTAAAAAAACAGTTAGGTGATAATTTTGCATTCATACCCTATATCAGACCAGGTTTTCCTTTGACTATGTCGATGAAAAATATCATTAAACCAGGTGTTCAAATTATCATTTTAGAAAATCATGGATTGATAGTAGCTGGTAATGATCTTGAGAAGACATATGAATTACTGCTTAATACTCATAAAAAATTAGATGTTATTATGAACAATAATTTTAGTTTTGTAGAAGAATCTACATCTGAAGATATTGATGAATATCAACTTAAAAATGACAAAAAATATAACTTTTTTAAAACAACCGATGAAAGATTTTTTTCAGCCTTCTCTAAATCTTTTTATCCTGATCATGTGATATTCTTGGGCCCTGGTGTACCAACTTTTGAAAATGCTCAAGAAGCATTAAATTTCTTAAACAAACTCAAAGACAAAAATCTTAATTTACCCCCATATATCATACTAAAAGGAGTTGGATTATATGAACAGAACTCTGCTATTCCAGCCGCAAAGGAAATGATTGACTGTTTTCTGGAAGTTTTATTAAGAACTAATTTTGATGAGGAACTTAAAGCTCTAAGCGAGTCCCAAGAAAATGAATTGTTAAATTGGGATGCAGAAATTTATCGACAGTCAATTAATTAATGAGTTTGTTTTTAGGTATCGATTTTGGAACATCAGGCGTTAGAACATCTGTTATAAATCCTAATAAAGAAGAAATTATAAATTTTTCAGTCTCCATTGAAAAACCAATAGTTAAAGATTCACTAGTTTATCAAGATCCGTCTTTATGGTGGAATTCTCTAATAAAAAATCTTCAATTTTTAAGTACCAAGATCGATTTATCAAAGATTGAAAGACTTTCTATTGATGGAACTTCAGGAACAGTTTTAATATGTGATGATCAAGGCAGCCCTATTGATCATGCTCTGATGTACAATGATGCATCAAGTGTTGAAGAAGCAAAATTAGTTGAGAAAATTTCATCTGGACACCCTATAGTTTCAAGCCCTACAAACGCACTAGTAAGAGCCTTGTCTCTTATAAAAAAAAATTCAGCTCAATCATATAGGATTTTACATCAGGCTGATTGGGTAGCCTCAAAAATGATTGAAGAATTCAAATTTTCAGATGAAAATAATGCTCTTAAACTTGGATACGATTGTCAAGTGCGTGCTTGGCCTAATTGGTTCAATGAATTACCTTTAGATGAAGATAGTTTACCTAAAATATTAATTCCAGGACAGGTTATGGGTAATCTTAAAAATCAAGAGCTTCTAAATTTAGGATTTAATTCTAAATTAGAGGTAGTTGCTGGAACAACTGATAGCATTGCAGCCTTTTTAGCAACTGGTGCGAGTCAGATTGGAGAAGCTGTTACCTCTATTGGCACAACGCTTGTTGTTAAGGCAATATCTTCAAAACCAATTTTTAATAGAGAATTTGGCATTTATAGCCACCGTTTAGGTGACCGATGGCTAGCAGGAGGGGCCTCTAATGTTGGAGGAAAAATTATCGAAGAACTATTTGGAAATAAAATTGAAGAACTCTCTAAAAGTCTAAATCCAGATAAACTTTTAAATTTAAATTACTATCCACTGGCTCAGACTGGGGAAAGGTTTCCCATAAGTGATCCAAATAAAATGCCAATTCTAGAGCCACGACCTGATAAAGAAACTGATTTTTTTCAAGCTGTACTAGAAGGGATCACTCAAGTTGAAAAATTAAGTTATGAAAAAATTGTAGAAATTGGAGGCAGCTATCCCCTGAAAATATTTACCATTGGGGGTGGGGGTAAAAATAAAAATTGGAATGCTATGAGAGAAAAAATCTTAAAAGTTGATTTAGGAAAACCACTATCTAATGATGCATCTTATGGTGTTGCTCTTTTAGCTATGGGCATTGTAAATACAAATGATTAAGAAAATAAATTCCATTATCGATCTCATTGATGAGTATGAAATCTTTTTTTTTGATCAGTGGGGAGTGGTTCATGATGGAGAAAAAATTTTTCCAGATGCAGAAAAAGTTTTTGAGACGTTACAAAAAAATAAAAAAAAGATTTTTATTATTAGTAATTCTGGGAAACGATCATCTGATAATATAGAAAGGATGAAAGAATTAGGAGCTAATCACATATTAAAATCTCCGATGATAACTTCTGGAGATGTTTGTTATGAACTCTTAATTAATAAGAGAAAACCATTTCAAAATATTGGTAATAATTATTTTGTTGTCGCTACTGATTACCCGTTATTAGATAAAACTCATTACAAAAAAACGATAGATTTAGATAAATCTGATTTTCTTTTGTTATCTAGCACAACAGGATTTAAAGATTATGAAAATTTGAAAAAAATATTTGATCAAGCAATTCAATTAAATTTACCACTAGTATGTTCTAATCCTGATATCTTGGGTATTGCTGGAGAAAAAGTTCACCCATCAACTGGCGATCTAGCTATCCAGTATAAAAAACTAGGAGGAATAACTCATATAATTGGCAAACCTGGTTTTGAAATATTTGAATTTGCTTTTGATCAAGCATCTTCCGTAAAGGAAAAGGTTTTGATGGTTGGAGACTCTCTATTTAATGATATTTTTGGCGCTAATCAATTTGAGATTGACTCAGTACTTATAACATCAGGTATTCACCGTAAAGATTTTTCTTCAGATAGAGACTTTCAAGGAATAATTGATAACATTCGCTCAGCTTATCAAAATACGGGTAGCCCAACATATATTATGGAGAAATTAAAATGATATTTGATTTAAAAGAATTTCAAAATAAGAAAATAATAGTTACAGGTTCTAGTACTGGAATTGGATTTGAGTCTGCCATTGAGTTTTTGGAATTGGGCGCAAATGTCATCTTTCATGGAAATAATTCCATTGGAGATTTAGAACAGAGAATTAAAGAACGGTCTTCAAGTCAAAATTTTAAAATCATAAAAGCAGATTTTACTAATTTAAATCAAGTAAATGATTTTATGAATGAAGCTACTAATCATTTAGAAGGATTAGATATTCTTATTAATAATGCTGGTACCATGGTAGGAAGGTATAATCTTGATACAATCACCGAAAATCAATTTTTAGAAATTTTTGATTTAAATGCTAAGTCTGCTTTTTTCACAACACAATACGCAAGTAATATATTTAAAGAACAAAAAAGCGGATGTATTGTCAATGTATCTACTATTAGTGCTCGAACTGGAGGAAGTGCAGGCTCTAGTGTGTACGCAGCTTCTAAGGCATTTGTCTCAGGAATTACTCGATCTTTAGTCTCAGAGCTATCACCCTACAATGTTAGGATTAATGCTATTTCACCAGGAACCATAACTACAAAATTTCATGAACAGTATTCATCACCAGAAAAGCTTGAAAATACTAGATTGAAGATCCCAATGAAAAGATTAGGAACCGCAACTGATTGCGTAGGTTCTGTTATGTTTTTATCATCAGAAAAACTGAGTGGTTACATAACAGGGCAAATTCTAGAAATCAATGGAGGACAATTTATTTCCTAAATGGCAAAAATTTTATCAATAGGTGCAGGTGTAATGGGAACAGCTATTACTGTACCAGCGGCTATCAATGGTCATGAAATAACTTTAATAGGCACTCATTTGGATGCAGAAATTATCCAATCTATTAAAAATAAGAATATTCACCCAGTTTTAGATGTCGAACTCAAAAACACCACAGCAAAACAAATAGATGAATTATCTCAAAATGATTTTGATGATGCAGATGTAGTAATCATCGGAGTAAGTTCTGCGGGCGTTGATTGGTATATTGATTTATTAAAGAAATACAAAGCTCATGACAAAAAATTTTTAATAATTACTAAAGGACTCTTTATAAATGATCAAAATTCTATTGATATTTTGCCGAATAAAATTTTAAGCAGCGTTCCATATCCTATTGATATTACTGCAGTAGCTGGACCATGTAAGGCTATTGAACTAGCCAAGCAATATATAACAAATATTTGTTTTATTAATCAAAATATTGAAACTGCAATTAATTTAGCATCATTATTTAAAAATAAGTTTTATGTCATTGAAACCTTGACAGACTTTGTTGGTGGAGAATTTTGTGCAGCATTAAAAAACGTTTTTGCAATAATGGTTGGCTGTTCACAAACTTGTTATAATGACAAAGTAAAAATTTATAATCCAGAATCAGGTATTTTTACTCATTGTGTTAAAGAACTAGCTCAAATTGTAAAACTTCATCAAGGAGATATCGCTTCTGCTTATGGTTTGCCAGGTGTGGGCGATCTTCATGTTACCTCTGGGACAGGAAGAAATGGCACTTTAGGTAAACATTTTGGTGAAGGAAAATTATACTCTGAAATTATGAAAAATGAGTTATTAGGACAAACTGTAGAAGGGGCTCAGTTGATTTTAGATTTGCAAGACGCTTTAAATGAAAAATTTGATAATGGTTTCTTTAACAAAAGTCAGTTACCAATTTTTTACGAGCTTATTCAAGCTATCTCTAAGGACAAAAAGCTCCATATACCCTGGCAAAATCTTTAGTTATACTAAATCATGATAAAAAAAATTGTTATTGGATGTGATCATTTAGGTCGCGAATTAAAAGATACTTTGAAAGAACATTTAACCTCAAAAGGAATAGAAGTGACAGATATTGGCGTTAATTCAAATGACTCTGTCGATTATCCAGATGTTGGCAAAGATCTCGCAAAACGAGTTCAAAATAAACAGTTTGAGAGAGGGATTTTAGTTTGTGGAACAGGAGCAGGAATGGCTATTGTGGCCAACAAGTTTTCTGGTGTGCGTGCAGTTTGCGTAAATGATGCATATACCGCTGAAAGATCAATCGCAAGTAACAATGCCCAAGTTATCACTTTTGGAGCTTTGATTACCGGTGCGCCAAACGCAAAAATGTACACTGATATTTGGTTAGACAATGATTTCCAGGCAGAACGATCTGGAAAAAAAGTAGATAAGATTAACGAACTAGATCAGTAGTTAATTTTTAACTTTAAAGAATTCATAATTTATTTTTTTCTTCTGAATGATAGAAAGAAAATCTTTTTCGAGTTTAGGGCCCGCAAAAAAACATTTATTAAAATCCGTTAAGTCAGCTTGCTTATTCATGGATTTTTTACCAATTTTACTTGTATCAACGAGATAATACTTTTGATCAGCATTTAGCATGAACATAGATTTAAAACGATAAACATCTTCATCGTGTGTATACAGCTGGGTTCCATCTAAGGAAGTGGAAGACATAAATAGAATAGTTGAAGGTATTTGGGATAATGTATTTTCTGTTAACAAACCAACAAAGCTTCCTGTAGATTTTTGATATCTTCCACCTACAGAAATTAATTTAATTTTGGGGTTATTACTTAGGCCCATAATTAATTCAAAGCTATTTGTTATAACTGTTGTTCCTTCTAAATAATGTTGAAAATTTAAAAATTGTATTGTTGTGGTGCTATCATCTAATGCAACAATTGAGTTGGGTTTAATTAATTTACCGGCTTCCTCAACTAATTTGTTTTTAGCATTTAAACTAAGGTTGGCTCGAACATCATGGAAATATTCTAAAGAAAAAGAGTCACTCGATTTAAGAATGCCTTTTTCTTTTCTTACTACGCCCCTTGAAATGAAATCATCAACATCACGGTAAATTGTCATAGGACTGACATTAAGTTTTTTTGCCATAGACTTTATATCAACTTGTCCGTTTGCAATGATTTCATTGATGATTATAGAGAGTCTTTGTACTTTAATTTCCATGCTAAAAATATACCAAAATCAGTATTATTAATAAATAAGTTACTCTTTTACCGACCCTAGGGTTAATCCCCGAACAATATATTTTTGAATAAATAATAAGAGCATGAATAAAGGCAACAATGATATAGATATTATGACTGACATAGTATCCCAGCTAGGCAGAGTCTTGTAAAGTGATGCGTATACTGGGAGAGTTTTAATCTCCATTTGGCTTAACATCACAGCGCAAATAAATTCTGTCCAACTAAAAATAAAAGATAAAATGAAAGTAACACTCAAACCCCCTAAACTCAGTGGAAGAATAAGTTTGTGTAAAATAAAAAATTTACTCGCCCCATCAATGAATGCATTTTCATCAATCTCTTTTGGAATATCATCATAAAAACTTTTCATCAATAAAACCGCTAATGGCAAGTTGATACAACTGTGTACTAATATTAGTCCTATATAACTATCTAATAAATTTAATCTACTCAGAACAAAATATAAAGGTATCGAAATAGAAACTAAAGGAATCATACGAGCACTAATGATAGAAATGATAAATAAATTTTTAAATTTAAAGTTATTTCTTGAAAGGTAATAACCAGAGTAAATAGCAATTAAGACAGTCCAGCTAGCAGATCCCAAAGCAATAATAAAACTATCTATAATACTTGGAAAAAATTTAATTTGGGAAAAAGCATTTTGAAAATTTTCTAAATCAATTGAAAAAAAAAGTATTTTGGGAGGTATAGCAAATATATCTCTTGTGGGTTTGATTGCTGAGGAAATTAAAAAAAAAATAGGAAAAAAAAAGATAAGCCCAACAAGATAGGCAGATATTTTTTTAAACAAAGGAGTTTATTGTTTTACTGATCCTAGTGTTAGGCCTCTTACTAGATGGCGTTGAACTAATAAGATAAATATAAAAGCCGGAATAATTGCAGCAGTTCCTAGAGCTGCCATATTATCCCAAGCAGTGCCAGTTGATGTAACAAAAGAAGTCGAAACAACAGGGATTGTCTTGAGTCCAGTCTGAGTTAACATCAATACAAAGATAAACTCAGTCCAACTAAAAATAAAGCAAAGCACAGCGGTCGCTGCGATGCCCCCAATTGCAAGTGGCACAATGAGTCTCCAAAATACATAAAATCGAGATGCCCCATCTAAAAGAGCAGCTTCATCAATATCTTTCGGGATATCATCAAAAAAACTTTTCATCAATAAAACGGCTAATGGCAAATTCATCAAAGCATGGATAATGATAATTCCTAAATGAGTGTCCATTAGGCCAATATTTTTATAAATAAAAAACATCGGTATAGCGACTGCCACGGGAGGCATCATTCTAGTTGAAAGTATCCAACCCATAAAATGTTGCTGACCTCTTATCGGTAGGCGAGAAAGAGCATAAGCTGCTAAAATCGAAATCATCATCGCAATGCCTGTTGAGCCAAGGGCGATAATAATACTATCAACTAAATTCGGCATCATATAAAAGTCACCACCACCAGGTCTAACGGCTCCCATATCCTCTACATATAGGAAACGCGATATGCCAAAAACTTCTTCATAGGCTTGAAAAGATAATTCAAAATCAAAAAGTTTAGGTGGGAGAGCAAAAATATCTTTATCTTTTTTAACAGATACTGTGATCCAAAAGTAAATAGGAAAAAAGAAAACAGCTGCGATAAACCAACCAATTACTTGTTTTAAAACTTTATTCATTCATTACCACTTAACTTTTGCAAAATGAATAAAAGCATTACCAACAATAAGTATGACTATAAGAGAAAATAAACTAATTGTGGCACCATAACCCCATTGAACAAAAGTAAATCTTTGCCAAGAATAAAGACTTAATGTATAAGTCGCAGTGCCAGGACCACCGGAAGTTAAAACAAAAACGTAATCCACCATTCTCCAAAGATCAATTCCTCTTATAAGAACAGCAACAGCAATAACTTTATGAAGCATAGGTAAAGTTAGTCTTCTAAAAATTTGAAAAGGTTTGGCACCATCAATCATTGCAGACTCAAAAGGTTCGCTAGGTAAAGAACGCAAACCTGCAACTAGAATTAAAACCATAAAAGGAGTCCATTGCCATATATCTACAATCATGACACCCCATATTGCTAAAGATGGATCAGCCAAAATGGTATCCTCTTGACCAATGAGTCCAATCGATTTTAAAGCCCAAGGAATTAATCCATAGTTTGCATCTTCCATAATTAGAAAAATCATTCCAGCAATTGCAGGTGGAATTACCAAAGTGAGTGTTAAAACTGATCGAATAACTCCAAATCCAGGATCGTCCGAGTCAATAAGTAAAGCTATCCCCATTCCTAAAACTAGCTGAATGATGAGACATACAAATGTGTAAAATAAAGAAACTTTTAGCGAACCCCAGAAAACACCATCGGTGAAAAGTTTAATCCAATTATCCCATCCCACAAAAATTAAAGCTCTTTTTAAAGGAACAAATTCATGAAAGCTGAGATAAATATTATAAAAAAAAGGAATGATAGCAAAAACGATTAGCATTGTTATCAAAGGAAGTAACCATGGCAGTGAACTGTCAGATGTCATAATACTGGGTAATGAATATGATTTTTGGTTTGCCATTAAAGCAAAATTATACACATAATTTAATATTATTGGGATTATTTTATCAATTAACAAGAATAATGTGATTCTTCACATAAATCGAGAGATAAGCTAAATCGTAATTGTCAAATAATTTATTTTAATCTTAGTCTTGTATTGCCTTTTAAGTTTTGGATATAATAATCATGTATACGGAGGAATAATCATATGCGCGATATGTATAGAAAAATGCATTTAGCAAACATCGTTGGCAAGTATGTAAACGGCAATATGAAGAGAAGAGATTTTCTTAAAAATGCCGGTATGCTTGGTCTTGGCGCTGGTTGCTTAGGCACAATGGGCACTATGAGCAGGAAGTTTATTCCACAAGCTCATGCAGGCTCACACATTGAATGGAAAGGTGATATGATGGACTGGTTAAGAGATGTCTCATCACCATTCAGAGGTCAAACAGTTTCTTTGGCAACTGAATCAACACCTCCTTCCAACGCTATTAACTCTACATTGAAACCTTTCTTCGAAGAGGTAACAGGTATTAAGGTTAATATCGAAGTTCTACCACTAGAGCAGGTTTTACAAAAACTTACTCTCGACGTTGCATCTGGATTAGGTACTTATGATACTTATTATCTAGATCAAAGTTGGATGGCTGCTTTTAGAGGCGATGCGGAAGATCCTCGTGAACTTTACGCAGCAAAGCCAGACTTAGCAATGCCAGGTTATAATTTTGATGATTTCTTAGGCCCTCTTGTTGATGGTATCTCAATGTATGATGGAACAATGGTCGGTGTTCCTTATGACATTCCTGTCTTCATTATGATGTACAGAGATGATGTTTATAAAGAGCTCGGACTAAGTGTTCCTAAAACATTTGACCAGTACATGGCAAATGCTCAAAAAATCCAGGCTGCTAGCTTAGGTCACTTGAACCCAGACGGAAGACCAATTTATGGTACTAACGGTCAGATGAAGTCAGGTCACTACAGCTTAGAGTGTGACTGGACAATGTTTGCTTGGGCATTTGGTGGTTCAATTACAAATCCTGATGGTAGCTTTGCAGGTAATGATGCAAATGGTCTTGCAGGTATGGACTATTGGACAAAACTAAAAGAATACATGCCTTCTGGTGTTACCAGTTGGACCTGGGACGGTCAAGGTCAGGATATCTTACAAGGTGGTTCTGCACAGACTATCTCATGGGGTGAATTCTTCCCATGGTGGGACTCAGATGAATCTTCTGTTCAAGGAAAAATGATGGCAGCAGCTTGTCCTGCACCAGCTAGCCCACTAAGAGCTCCTGGTGACTGTGGATATGGTGAAATTCCTGGTGTTGCTCACCAAGGTGGATCTTCACTAGCTGTATCAAAGTACTCTAAGAATAAAGATGCTGCATGGTTATTTGCTCAGTGGGCAACTAGCTACGAGACTCAGGTCTACATTACAGCTCTTGGTGGAGGAACTGGACCAACTAGATCTTCTGTTTACGACGATGAGCGCGTAAAAGCAAATAACAGAAGTGGTAATGGTACAACCCGTCACTTAGATGTTGTTAGAGATGCAATCTTTAATGATATGGGCTCAGAGCCTGATCTTCCTGAATGGGCAGATATGTCAAGTAACATGATTCCTATTGAGTTAGGAAGATACTGGGCTGGTGAATACGGTTCAGCAAAAGAATGTTTAGACACTATTGCTAAAAACTTCAACAAAACTGTTGGAGCTTAATTAATAACTTTCTAGGGCGATCACTAAGATCGCCCTAGTTATAAAATAAACTAAATAAAATTATACAGTGACGAAACCATTAGCAGTGATAACCGGTGCCAGTAGTGGAATAGGTGAGGCTACTGCAAAAGCATTTTCAGAAGCAGGTTACCCCACACTCCTCCTTGCAAGACGCGTTGAAATTATGGAGTCATTTAATTTAAAAAATTCTATTTGTAAAAAAGTTGATGTAAGAGATCGAGACGCATTAGTATCAGCGGTGCGAGAAGCAGAGGCAATTTATGGCCCAACTGACATGATGTTTAATAATGCTGGCATAGCTAGATTAGCTGATATCAGTACCCAAGATCCCAATGAATGGGATGAAATGATTGATGTAAATACCAAAGGTGTAATGAATGGTATTTATGCTGTCATGAGTGATATGAAAGCACGAAAATCAGGTACGATAGTTAACATGAGTTCTATTGCTGGAAGAAAAGTTTATGAAGACCATACTGTTTATTGCGGTACAAAATATTTTGTTCATGCTATTTCTGAAAGCATCAGAGGATACCTCTCTCCCCACAATGTGAGAGTTATTGTAATGTCCCCAGGAAATATTGAAGCAGAAGTTTTGAATGGTATAACTGACCCTAATACTTTGGCTGCTTATAAGGCAAATATTGAGCGAATTGGAGGAAGAATTTCTCCTGATTATGTTGCCAAAATGATCCTTTTTGCATATGAAATGCCTCAAAATGTTATTATGCAAGAGGTTGTTGTTACCCCAACTAAGCAAGACTACTAATCAATGGGAAAAATAGTTATAGGAGTAGATAGCTCTACTCAATCTACTAAGGCTATAGCTTGGGACATAAACGGAAAAGCCTTAGCCGAGGGTAGATGTGATATACCTCTTCACAATCCTAGTTTAGAAAAGTTTGAACAACATGTTGAAGATTGGTGGAGAGCGTTTTGTGTCTCTACCCAAGAGCTCTGTCAAAAAATAGATATTAACCAGGTAGATGGATTAGCAATATCTAACCAAAGAGAGACTTTAGCAAAGTTAGACTCTTCAGGCAAAGAAGTGTATCCAGCGACAGTTTGGATGGATAAGAGATCAGTAAAAGAAGTTGAAGAATTGAATTCAATTATGGGTGAAGGTCGTATTCATGAAATCACTGGTAGACCAAAAGATCCTTGCCCATGTCTTTACCGAGTATTATGGATGAAAAATCATGAAAAAAAATTTTTTGATCAGATAGATTGTTTTGCGGATGTTCAAGCTTTTTTAGTCCACCGTTTAAGCGGAGAGTTTAACACAGGTTGGATTAGCTCTGATCCACACGGCATGTTTGATGTTGTAAACAAATGTTGGTCTCAGGAAATCTTAGAACAACTTGCAATTGATGAATCACGATTACCTAAATCTTTTAAACCGGGAACTTTAATTGGCAAAGTTAATCAAACTGCATCAAAAGAAACTGGACTCAAAGAGGGAACTCCAATTTTTGCTGCTGGAGGAGACGGACAACTTGCAGGGCTTGGAACAAATTGTACTAAATCGGATAGAGCGTACATTAACCTTGGTACAGCAGTTGTATCTGGTGTCTGGTCTCAGGATTATAAAATTTCTAATAATTGGAGAACTGAGATAGCCGCACATGGAGAGGGATATATTTTAGAAAATGTTCTTTTATCTGGTGCATTGCTAGTGAATTGGTTCGTCGACCAGTTTATTCCAGGTGATAGAAAAGATCCAAAATTTTTTGAAAATTTAGAGGCTGAGCTAAATAAAATATCAATAGGTAGTGATGGGCTAGTTTTACAGCCTTACACTGGAGGCGTAATGGACCCATATTGGGACCCATATGCAAGAGGGGTAGTTGCTGGATTGAGCGTGAGTCATACACCATTTCATATATATAGAGCTATTTTGGAAGGCCTCACCCTTGACTCAGTTTTCAGAACGCAAAATATTGAAAAAGAAACGGGTTTGAATGTAAAAGAATATTTAGCTATTGGGGGAGGAGCAAAAAGCCTTGCATGGGTTCAAATGTTGGCTGATGCTTCCGGAAAAAATGTTTTAATAGCTGATACGGTTGAAGCCTCGTCTTTAGGTTCAGCAATGATTGCTGCTCATGGAGCAGGATGGTTTGAAAGTATTACTCAGGCCGCAGAGCAGATGTCGGGGAAAACCAAACTGATAGAACCGAATTCGAGTAATTATAATAAATATCAGGACTTAATTAATATTTATCAACATATTTATGAGTCAAATAAATCAATTAATAAATCTTTAGTTCAATTTACCGAGAAGTATAAATGATTAGAGCTGATAAAAATTACAACGGTGTAATTGATGAACTTGTTAATGGTTCCTGGATCAGCCCAAGCGATAATCAACAATACGGAATTCCAATTAAGAATATTGAAATTAGAGAAACCTTAGATGGTATAGAGAGCAATCTAATTAAAGATCTTCATTCTAATCAGAAGCTTTTAGTTGTTAGTGACCCTTTTACCCATAAAGCCATGGGTTCTAGAATATTTAAAAATTTAAAGGGCAATTTAAATGTCGATGAATATATTTGGGAACATCCTTCTTCAAGTATCAAAGGAGTTGAATTCTTAAGATCAAAATTAAAAGACTATGATGGAATGATAGCTGTAGGTTCAGGAACAGTTAGTGATAGCATAAAGTATGCTACTTTTTTAGAGGGTAAAGTTTATTCTGTATTTGCTACAACTCCAATGAATGCTTATACAACGGGCACAGCTTCAATATCCTTTGATGGAGTTAAAAAGTCTTTAGTAGCCCACTACGCACAAGGTGTTTTTTTTGATTTAGAGGTTTTGAGTAATTGCCCTAAGAGACTCACAGCAGCCGCATTTGCAGATGTCATATGCAGGACTACAGCACAAGTTGATTGGTTAATGTCTCATAAACTCCTAAACACAGATTATAAAACCACTCCCTATGAACTACTTGCTTTATATGAAATGGATATGATCAACAATGCGTCAGATATAGCTGCTGGAAAAATTGACTCTTTAGCCTTACTAACATTGATATCAGCAATCATGGGTTTAGGAACTTCTTTTACACAAACGACTCACGTAGGAAGCATGGGAGAGCATGGCATTTCACATTACATAGATATGTTTGCGGGAGATAAGCACCCCGGCACCTCTCATGGTGAACAAGTAGGAATAGCTACCATAAGTGTTTCTAAGTTTCAAAACGCGATCCTGAAAAAAGATCAGCCACCAATTATTAGTCCTACAATTATTCCAGAAAAGGAGATAGTTCAAAAACTAGGAGAACCCATGTTAGAGACAATCAAAAAAGCTATGGAGCCAAAATATTTTGATCAAAAAAAAGCAGAAACCACTAATGAATATTTTTCGAAGCACTGGTTAGAGTTTGTTGAACCTTTAAGGGAAAAAATGTTGGACTATGACATTATATGGAACTCTATGGGTGCATGCGGGGCATTGAGAACTGCTGAAGACGCTAAACTTGATAGTAATTTTTATAAAGATGCTTTAAGATATGGTAGATTTATAAGAGATCGCTATACCATTCTTGATTTAGCGGGGGATAGCAATCAATTGGATAATTTAATTAATGTCTGAAGTTCAATATAAAAATATAAAGAAAAATTTTGGCGCAGTAGAAGTCTTAAAAGATATCAATCTTAAAATCGATAACCAAAAATTTGTTGTTTTATTAGGTCCTTCTGGTTGTGGTAAAACAACATTACTTCGAATGACAGCAGGCTTAGAAACTATTTCAAGTGGAGAGATAGCTATCGAAGGAAATTTAATAAACAACGTACACCCTCGAGATAGAGATATTGCAATGGTTTTCCAAAATTATGCACTTTATCCCCAGATGAATGTTTTCGACAACATAGCTTTCAGTCTTCAAATTAGAAAATTAGAACCTCAAGAAATCAAACAGAAAGTAGAATGGGCTGCCTCTGTATTAAATCTTACTGAATATCTAAAGCGTACGCCTAAAGAACTTTCTGGTGGTCAAAGACAACGTGTAGCAATGGGTAGAGCTTTAGTTAGAGACCCAAAAGTCTTTTTGTTTGATGAACCTCTCTCTAATTTAGATGCAAAACTACGTGCTCATATGCGATTAGAAATTCGAAAACTTCATAACCAACAAAATGCAACAACTATTTATGTAACACATGATCAAATTGAAGCTATGACCATGGCTGATGAAATTGTCATAATGAACGGTGGTATTATTGAACAAATTGCATCACCCAACGACATATATGAAAAACCTAATAATTTATTTGTAGCAGATTTTATTGGATCTCCTGCGATAAATTTAATTAAAGGAGAGGTTACTGACAGGGGATCAATAAAATTAAAAAGCCAAGAACTACCTCATCAAAAAAATAACTTATCACCAAATCAAAAAGTGGTTTACGGTATTCGCCCTACAGACGTTAAAATAGTCGATAACTCAAATGTCAAAGCCGAAGTTATTCTTGTGGAGACAACGGGTTCTGAGACCCACATTATTGCTATGTTAGATGATAATGAATTTAGAATTGTTCAAGCTGGTGGCAGGACTTCCATTAAAAACGGTGAAAAAGTTTCTTTAGAATTTGATATCTCAAAAGCCCACACTTTTGATCAAACAACCACAAAAAGAATTGATTAACATATATCAATTAAGGAGTTCAAATGAAAAGCAAGTATAGTGCTAATGAAGCAAAAAAATATATTTCAAATTATGCGAAAAGAGGAGTTAGTAAAGATCTTGCTCTTAGAATTTACACCACCCAACTATTAGGAAATGATCCTACTGTTGTTCTTCATGGTGGAGGTAATACTTCAGTAAAATCCTCTATCAAAACGCTTCTAGGCAACCAAGAAGAAATTATTTACGTCAAAGGCAGCGGTAAAGATATGGGCAACATTGAAGAAGATGGCTTTCCTGCATTGGAAATGAAAAACCTTTTAAATATGCAATCCTTAAAAAAATTAGATGATTTTCAAATGGTTAATTATCAACGCAAATATATGCTTGATACTTCGTTTCCTAACGCCTCTGTTGAGACCTTGTTGCATGCCTTTTTGCCACATAAATTTGTTGATCACTCTCATTCTAATGCAATTCTTTCGTTAATTGATCAGCCAGATCCTATTAAAATTTGTAAAAAAGTATTTGGTGAGGAGATGGGTATTGTCCCATACATTATGCCTGGTTTTCAATTAGCACAAAAAGCAGCTGAAGTTTTTGAACACAATCCAAAAGTAAAAGGATTAATACTATTAAACCACGGCATATTTACTTTTGCAGATGATGCAAAAGAGAGCTATGAGTTGATGATAAAATATATTTCTCTAGCTGAAAAAGAATTAAAACAAAAATCAAAATCTATTCGAGTCAAGAAGTATCAAGAAAAAAAGATTACAACATCGTTAATAGCAAATTTAATCAGACAACAAATCAGTATAAAAGCAAATCAGCAAATTGATCGAAAAGTTGTTTACTTTCACAAACCCAATTTTTTAGATGAGTTTTTTTCACATCCAAAATTAAAACAATTTACAACACAAGGTCCTGTAACACCTGATCATGTGATAAGAATTAAATCTAAACCATTATTGATAGATTTGAGTAATGAAAAATCTCTAAATTTAGAAAGTAAAATTATTAAAGCGATTCAAAAATATCAGGACGACTACCAAAAATATTTTAAGCGAAATCATAAATACAACTCAAAAGCTAACATGCTGGATCCTTATCCAAGGTTAATTGTTGTCAAAGGAATAGGGATGTTTTCAACAGGACCCTCCTTGAAAGATGCAAAAATTGCAATGGATGTAGGGCTTAACTCTTTATCGGTTATTTTAGAAGCTGCCAAATTTGGTGAATTTCGATCTATTCCTGAAAAAGAAATTTTTAAAATGGAATATTGGCCACTTGAACTTGCTAAGATTAAACCTTCAACTCAAAAACTTAAAGGCCATATCACAGTAATTTCTGGTGGCTTAGGGGCAATAGGATATGCTACTGCTCAAAAATTTTTAAAAGAGGGTTCAGAAATTATTTTATTAGATATCGTTGATCCCAAAAAAGTTTCTTTAGATCTAACTGGAATGACTTATTTTCAATGTGACATTACTAATGAAAATAAAGTAGAAGCAGTATTTGACCAAATTTCACAAAACTTTGGTGGAGTTGACATTTTAATTTCCAATGCGGGTTTCGCGATCCAATCCTCCTTAGATGAATTAACTAAAAATCAATTAGATAGTAGTTTTGATTTAAACTTCTTTGCTCACCATTATTTTGCAAAACACGGAACTAAAATTATGAAAATCCAAAACATGAAAGGTTCTGTTGTTTTCAATATATCTAAACAGGCAGTCAATCCTGGCCCGAACTTTGGTGCTTATGGATTACCCAAAGCAACACTTATGTTTTTAATGAAACAATATGTTGTTGAGTCCAGCAAATATGGCATACGATTTAATGGTATCAATGCAGATCGTATTCGTAGCGGACTATTAAATCCAGACATGATAGCAAAAAGAGCAAAATCTAGAGGTTTAACAATTGAACAATATATGGCCGGAAATCTTTTAAAAGAAGAGGTGAAGGCAAGTGATGTTGCAGATGCTTTTTATCACCTATCAATTTCTTATCGAACTACAGCAAGTGTCATAACAGTAGATGGTGGGAATATTGAGTCTTCTTTAAGATAAGCTTTAATATTACTGGTAGCTGCGTTTTAAATTTAAACCAAGTTTTTTAAATTTTTTCTTAAAACTATAAAATTCTTTGTTATGACGTGCAGAATTTTGTTTAAGAATGAGTTTTTGATAATAATGAACCATTTCATGACCAAGAATTTCAGCAAATTCTCTAAAATTTTTAAATTTATTATGTATTGTTATTTTGTGGCAGTACTTAAGCGCATAAGGATTAAATTCAAATAATCCAAGTGCTCCGTGCATTCTTCTTACCATGATTTTAGGCATTTTTTTTAATTGGTTTTTAAATATATGTCGGTTTAGAATTTTATAAACCATAGGAATTTTATTTGAATTTGGTTTATAACCTCGGTCATCACCGTATTGTTCAATTAAAGCTGCGAGACTTTTTGTTCTTGGCATATTATTTAGCTAACAAATAATCTTAATTTTTAAAAAATCAAGCAGTTTGATTAATCAGGATTTGCCAAAAGATAGTCGATAAACAGAATAACCTCTTCATATTTTTCATTAGGAATATCTTTGTAACTTAGTCCAAATTTTTCTTTGATACAAAGAGCGATGTGGGCGTAAGCATTCCTGCCTTTAGGATGAAAAGGAGATGGCTTTAAGAGTGGTTGGAGCAAATCACCAGTATTTTGAATTTTTTTCCAAATAATCTTTTTATTGTCTTCATTCAAAACTAAAGACCGTTAGGATAAAATGACTCTAGAATGAGCCGCATAACAGCGAAACCAATTCCACAAAAGATTATGATAGTTATTAACTGTTTGTTGATCATGATGTATAAAAATAATTAATATGAAGTTTTTTTCCATCATTATTTTACTATTACCTAATTTTCTTTTTGCAGAGATATTGGATAAATTTTCATTGGCTTGCATTTGTGATAAAACAATTAATGCTCTCCAGTATTTTGACTGTAAACAAAAAGTATCGGGGACGCAGTTAGATATTCTTGATAACCAAATTGAAACTCAAATCTACAGTACTTTTGATGAAAAAATATATTACATTAACTCTGCTTCGGGCCAAGAATTGAATCTTATTTATGAAACTGAGGATTACATTTCTTCGATGACTATAGACCCAAATTTGGAAATGGTTTTTTCCATTAATTATAAAGCATATGATAAAATATGGTCTTATGATTTGAAGTGTGTTTCTTTAAAAAAAGAGTAATTTAGCTCTCTTAAATGCTCAATAGAAACTACATCTTTCCCTTTTTTATTTCCTTGAGTGGCTATGTCTTTATGGTCTCAATGGATACTGTTATTAAAGTCTTAGGGTCTAATTACCCTATCTTGCAACTATTATTTTTAAATGCTCTTTTTTCTCTTATTCCATTAACGTTCTTTATTATCAAAAACCATGGAATGCAATTTTATTTAAATCAAAATTACAAATTTCAGCTTATTAGAGGAATTATTCATTCTTTTGGTTTCTTGTTTGTTCTTATGGGTGTACTAAAACTACCTTTATCCGTCGTCTATCCAGTACTTTTTAGCTCTCCTTTAATGCTTTTAGTCATGTCTCATTTTTTCTTAGATGAAAATATTAATATCATAAGAATCACAGCAATTTTTTTAGGTTTTTTAGGGGTTTTAATTTCTGCAGAACCGTTTGGCTCAAATGAAGTTTCTATGACTGGAGTATTTTTTGTTTTTATAGGTGCTTTTTGTATTGCTTTGACAAATTTAATAACACGAAAATATGCAGTGCTTTCATCTTCGTTCTCTGCATCTTTTTTTAGTATGGTAGTGAGTGTTATTGCATTTTTATTTGCGATGAAGTTTTCATTTGTATCAATGACATTTTTAGATCTTTTACTATCTATGTTTGGTGGAATAATCGCGGGTCTTGGAATAAGCTCAATTGTTTATGGTTCAAGGATGCTTCCTGCATCTATTTATGGAATGACTAGCTATTTCCAATTAATTTATGGAGTAATTTTAGGTTGGTTGGTATTTCAGCAATTGCCAACTACTTTTAATTACGCAGGAATTATTTTTGTATTCT
>CABZXY010000010.1 GCA_902529795.1 uncultured Alphaproteobacteria bacterium | reverse complement strand
AAATATAAATTACGGGGGAGGAAATATTCACTGTGTTACTATGAATATGCCAAAGATATGAAAATTAAAGTAGCTGCATCTCAATTCCAAACAATTAAAGGAAATATCGAAGAAAATATAAATAAAGCTTTAAATTTAGCTGATCAGGCTGTAACTGAAGGTGTAAATGTCTTATTGTTGCAAGAATTATTTCAAAGTGAGTATTTTTGCTCTACTCAAAATGCTAAATTTTTTGATTACGCTATATCAAACTTAGATAATGAGTTATTTTCTATTTTTTCAAATTATTGTAAGAAAAATAATGTTGTCATTCCAATTAGTTTTTTTGAAAAACAAGGACAAAATTATTTTAATTCATTAATTGTAATTGACTCTCATGGTAAATTAAGTGAGGTTTATCGTAAATCTCATATTCCAGATGGACCTGGATACAATGAAAAATTTTATTTCACTCCTGGAAATACAGGTTTTAAAGTTTTCAAAACTGATTTTGGAAATATTGGTTGTGGTATTTGTTGGGATCAATGGTTTCCTGAATGTGCAAGATCTATGACTTTGATGGGAGCAGATATTCTCTTATATCCAACTGCTATAGGATCTGAACCACATGATCCTAATATTAATTCTAAACTTCATTGGCAGAACGTTATGATAGGTCATTCTGCAGCAAACCAAATTCCTGTTATTGCATCTAATAGAATAGGAATAGAAACTGAACAAGATATTAGCCTTACTTTTTATGGAAGTTCTTTTATTACTGATCATATGGGTAATATTATCAAAACTATGGATGAAAAATCTGAAGGTATAATTTCTCAAGAATTTGATTTGGAAGAAATAAAAAAATACCGCCAATCTTGGGGAAATTTTAGAGATAGAAGGCCTGATTTATATAAAAAAATCTGTGATTTTTAAATAAAACTATAATAATATTTATCACTTAAAATTATATTTAAGAGGAGAGGTCGTATGAAAAAAATTTTATCAATTATCTTTCTTTTAGCGTTACCTTTAAGTTCGAACGCTGAAGAGCTTTTTATTTATAACTGGTCCGACTATATCGCAGAAGACACTATTGCTAATTTTGAAGCAGAGACCGGTATTGACGTAACTTATGATGTATTTGACTCTAATGAGGTATTAGAGGCGAAGCTTTTAGCAGGCGGAAGTGGATATGACATAGTTGTTCCTTCGGGTTCATTTATGGAAAACCAAATTAAAGCAGGCGTTTTTCAAAAGTTAGATAAAAGCAAACTTTCTAACTTATCAAACCTTGATCCTAGTGTTTTAGAAAAAACTGATGCCCATGATCCAGGTGGAGAATATTCTGTCAATTATATGTATGGAACTACTGGAATCGGATACAATGTGGCTGCTGTGGAAGAGAGAGGCGGAGATGTTGAGTCATGGGATATTATTTTCAACCCAGATGAAATATCTAAATATGCTGATTGTGGAGTTGCTATGCTTGATGCACCAAGTGAAGTAGTTGAAATAGCATTAAATTATCTTGGGTATGACGCAAATACTGAAAACACAAAAGCAAATGAAGAAGCTTTAGAGCTTTTAAAACAAATCAGACCTTACATAAAATATTTTGACTCATCTCAATATATTGACGATTTGGCAAATGGAGAAATTTGTCTAGCTGTTGGTTGGTCTGGGGATGTTTTCATTGCTGCCTATGAGGAAATCGAAGAGGTGTGGTATTCTATACCTAATGAGGGAACTGTTATTTGGTTTGATATGATGGGTATTCCAGCTGATGCTAAAAACGTAGATAATGCTCATAAATTTATTGACTATATTTTAAGACCAGAGGTAGTCGCGGAAATCACTAACTACGTCTGGTATTCAAATCCAAACTTAGTTGCTAACACAACTGAGGGTTTAATCGATCCTGAAATATTAGAGGATCCGGCTATTTACCCTACAGAGGAGACCTTACTAAAGCTATTTGCAGATACTGCTGACTCTCCACAAAAATCTAGAATTTCTTCTAGAATCTTCAATAGCTTTAAAGCAGCTCAATAAATAATTCATTTATGAAAAGCACAACTTGTGATTTGCAGGTTGTGCTTTTTTATTTATAGATGTCAGAGTCCTTTCTAAAAATAGAAAGTGTGTCCAAGAGTTTTGGAAATACAAAAGCTTTGGATAATGTCAGCTTAGATATCAACAAGTCAGAACTTTTTAGTCTTTTAGGGTCATCTGGCTGTGGAAAATCAACACTATTAAGAATAATAGCTGGCTTTGAAAAGCCTGATAGCGGAAAAATTTATTTAGATGGAGAAGATATAACATCTTTACCTCCTTACTTGAGACCACTTAATATAATGTTCCAAAATTATGCTCTATTCCCACATTTAAATGTAAAAAAAAATATTGAGTTTGGCCTTAATGAGGAAAATTTAGAAAATAATGAAATTGATCATAGGGTAAAAGAGATAACTGCCTTACTAGAATTAACAGGATTAGAGAATAGAAAAATCACTGAGATTTCTGGAGGGCAGCAACAAAGAGTAGCTTTAGCTCGCTGTCTTGTAAAAAAGCCTAAGCTTTTACTACTTGATGAACCTTTGGCTGCATTAGATAAAAAATTAAGAGTTCAAACCCAGTTTGAGCTAGTAAATCTTCAATATAAATTAGGTATTACCTTCATAATTGTTACTCATGACCAAGAAGAGGCAATGTCCCTTTCTGATAGAATGGCCATTATGAAGGAAGGAAATATACTTCAAGTTGGTAATCCAGTTGAAGTATATGAAAAGCCATCTGATAAATACGTTGCTAATTTTATTGGTACGGCAAATTTATTTCATTTAGATAAAATTAACGAAAAAACACTTATTAAAGAACTGAATGTTGAGGTTTCTAATAACTCCTCTCAAAATAAAAACTTATGCTTAATAAGACCTGAGAAGATAAAAATTCAAAAATTTGAAAATCAAAATACTCAAAATCAATGTTTGGGTATAGTTAAAGAGGTAGCCTATCTTGGCAGTTATACAAAATATTTAATTGAGTCTTATGGATTTAATTTTTATGCATTTATGCAAAATGAAGAAGTAGCAGAAAATTTAAAAATTAAATGGGATGACAAGGTCATATGTACGTGGAGCGAAGACTCTATTTTTTTCTTTGATGACTAATTTTTTAAAAAAACAAAACTTTTGGTTTGTTTTTACTCCATATTTTTGGTTAGTTTTATTCTTTTTTATTCCGTTAGCTTTAATATTTAAAATTTCTATCTCTGTTTCTGAATGGGGGATGCCACCATATCGAGATATGTTTGCTTTTACCGAGGAAGGATTTTCAATAAATGCAACTTTATCAAATTATGCATTTATTTTCTCAGACTCATTTTATTTGAGATCTTACATAAATTCTTTAACTCTAGCCTTCACTTCAACATTGATATGTTTGCTAATTGGTTATCCGATTGCTTTTTATGTAGCCAAATCTAAAGAAAATATAAGAAATTTATTGCTTATTTTGTTGATTATCCCTTTTTGGACATCTTTTTTATTGAGAGTTTATGCTTGGAAGGTAATTCTGCAAGGTTCGGGAATAATCAATACTATTTTGATAAAGTTTGGATTTATTGACCAACCTTTATCTATGTTGCATAACCACTATGCTGTGATCCTAGGGGTTGTTTATACATACTTGCCTTTTATGATTCTACCCTTATATGGATATTTAGTTAAATTTGATTTGAATTTAATTGATGCCTCAAGTGATTTAGGTGCAAAACCTTTTAAAACCTTCTTTAAAGTAATTATCCCTTTATCTTTACCCGGAATTGTAGCTGGCAGTATGTTAGTTTTTATACCTGTGGTAGGGGAGTTTGTTATTCCTGAACTACTTGGCGGAAGTGACAAACTATATTTTGGAAAAATAATTTGGGATGAGTTTTTTGTAAATAGAGACTGGCCAATTGCAAGTGCTTTAGCTATGTCAGGTATATTTATTCTAGTAATTCCAATAATCATATTTCAATTAATGTATGCAAAATACAATTTTAAAAATGAATAAAATATTTCTTAAATCATTTTTCTTAACAATTGGATTTGCTTTTTTATATTTCCCTATTTTGACTTTGATAGCTTATTCATTTAATGACAATAAAAGAGTGATGGTATGGAAAGGTTTTTCTTTCAGGTGGTATGGTGAACTTTTTCAAAATGAGCAAATCTTAGAGGCCTTTATGATAAGTATAAAGATTGCATCTTTGTCTGCTACATTTGCAACTTTATTAGGTGTAATGATTGGGTATTCTTTGGTCAGGATACCTAAGATTCCCGGGCGTCCATTTTTTATTTTTCTAAGCTCATCTCCTTTAGTGATGCCAGAAATCATTTTGGGGCTTTCATTGTTGCTATTTTTCATTTCTTCAAACCATTTGATTGGATTTCCTTCAAGTAAAGGACAATTAACAGTTTTAATTTCACATATTACTTTTTCTGTAGCTTTTGTTGCAGTAATAATTCAATCTCGATTAAGCAGTTATGATAGAAACATTGAAGAAGCTGCTCAAGATTTAGGCACAGTGCCTAATAAAATTTTTTGGAAGATTACAGCTCCTGTAATATTACCTTCAATTATTTCGGGTTGGCTTCTTGCATTTACCCTCTCTTTAGATGATTTAGTTGTTGCTAGCTTCACAACCGGTCCTGGAGCAAATACACTACCTATTGTAGTTTTTTCAAAAGTAAGATTAGGCTTAAGCCCTGAAGTGAATGCACTATCTTCAATAATTATGTTATTTGTAGTAATAGCTGCAATTATTTTTTATTTTGTTAATCGATCAAACGTTCAAAAGTAAATATTCACGTTCCCAGGCCGTTATTATTTTATTGTAGGCATTAACTTCTAAATCCTTAATTGAACAAAAAAGCTCAACAAAAGTTTCACCAAAAATTTCTTTTGCTTCTTTGGATCGAGAAAATATATCAATTGACTGGTAAATACTTTCTGTGAGTGAAACATTTACGTTATATGCTGCTTTTTTTGTTTCTTGTGTAGCTTTCAGTTTCTTTTTTATTCCTAAGTAACCAGCGGCCAAAGTTGCAGATATAGCTAAATAAGGGTTCACATCGGAACCGCAAAGTCTATTTTCAATTCTTGCTTGTTGAGCTGAATTAAAGTTTGGAACTCTAAATCCACACGTTCTATTTTCATAGCCCCAATTTAAATTAAATGGAGTGCCTTCTTCCCAATAGCCTCTTAATCTTTTAAAAGAATTTACGTTAGGCGCGAATAAAGGCAGGAAGGATTTTGAATATTTTTGCAATCCTCCAAGGTAACGATCAAAATAATTTGATGTATTTAAATCTTTATTCGCAAAAACTGGCTTACCTTTTTTTAATAATGATTGGTGTATGTGCATCGAATTACCTGGTGATTCCTCTAATGGTTTAGCCATAAAGGTAGCATAGAGATTATGCTTGAGAGCTGTTTGTCTTAATGTTCTTTTAAATAAAAAGACCTGATCTGCTAAATCTAATGGATTACCATGTTTAAAATTAATTTCCATTTGAGCAGGTCCATCCTCATGGTTTATATTCTCAACATCTAAGTCTTGTGCTTCACAATAATCATAAAGATCTTCAAAAATATGATCAAACTCATTAATTGCATCAATGCCATATGATTGATTTCCTTTTTCTATTCTTCCAGATTGTCCTGAAGGTGTCTCAAGTGGATAATCGGGATCATTATTTTTTTTTACTAAATAGAATTCAATTTCGGGAGCAATGATAGGTTCAAGCCCTATATTATTGAATAAATTTATTACTCTTTTTAAGATACCTCTTGAATAAACTTCAATTTCATTTTCTTTACTATCTACAGCATCACATATTATTTGTGCAGTAGGCTCTTCATACCAAGGCACTACCCTTAAAGTGTTAAAATCTGGTTTGAGTATAAAATCTCCATCAGTAGGATTTAAAAGTTGATCATCAATTGAATAAGAAACGCTTCTGGATACTGCCAATTTAAACAAATGAAGAGGAAGTCTTAATCCACCAGATTCAAAAGAGCTTAGAAATTTTTTGGTTGGAAGAATCTTTCCTCTAGGAATACCTGAATTATCAGGAATTAGGCATTCCACCTCTGTAATTTTATTCTTTTTAAACCATTCTATATAATTATTCATGAGTATAAGTGATGTATAAAATTTGTTATTTATGTATCTGATGAATTATTCAGATAATTACTATGTAAGAACAAAAACATATAACCTTGATTCTAACAGATTAAATGAAAGCTTACAATGCGATGTTTGTATTATAGGCGCTGGTCTTTCTGGCATAGCTACGGCCTATTACCTAAATAAAACTAACCCAAATCTTAAAATCGTAATTCTAGAGAAAAATAAAATAGGTTGGGGGGCTTCCGGAAGAAATGGTGGGCAGCTTTTACATGGTTTTTCATCAGATGATTATTCAAGTCAAAAACACAGTGAAGATGAAATTAAAACTTTGTGGAATTTTACTATTGATTCAGTTCGTGAAGTTAAAAAAAACATTAAAGATCTCAATATAGATTGCGATTTAATCGAAGGATATTTGCTAACAAGTGTTACAAAATCCCATGATGAGGAATTAAAAAAATTTATAGATCAACTTCATAATCAATTTGATTATGAGTCAGCTCAATATTTGTCCAAAAATCAAATGCAAGATTATTTTGATAGCCCATATTATCAATCAGCTATGTACGACTCTGAGTGTGGACAAATCCATCCTTTAAACTATTGTCTTGGTTTAGCTAAAGAACTCCTAAAAAATAAAAATTGTAAAGTTTATGAAGAAAGTGAGGTCTTATCATATAAACATGAAAGAAAAATAAAAATTCAACTAACTAATAAATTAGAAGTTATTGCTGACAAAATGATTCTATGTTGTAATGCTTATTTAGATAATTTGAACAAAGATCTCAGAAGAAAAATCATGCCAGTAAAAACATATGTTTCAGCATACACTGAAATTCCAAATCAAGTTCTATCTAATTACTTTAAAAGGAAAATTACCGTAGGTGACATGCTATTCGTTCTAAATTACTTTAGATTAGATGGAAATAATAACTTGATATTTGGTGGTGGAGTAAGTTATTCAAATATTGATCCAATAAATTTAGAAAATTCATTAAAAAAAAGCATAAGAAAGATACTCCCAGGAATTGAAAAATATAACGCTTGGTGTACTTGGAGTGGTCATGTCGCAATTACTGCAAATAGATTTCCACATATAGGCGCTATCAATAAAGATATTTATTTTGCGCAAGGTTATTCTGGTCATGGCCTCGCTTTGACAACCATGGTTGGAAAAATGATGGCACAAACTGTAATCTCAAGCAATTCAAATTTTCCCTTATTTGAAAAATTACAACATAGAAATTTTCCAGGATTTGGTGTAATTGATACTCCACTTTTGGTTCTTGCGATGAGTTATTTTAAACTTAAAGATTTTTTAGGACTTAAATAGTTTATTAGCTCCAAGATTTTTTTTTGGATCTAAGTAATTTTTTAAATTTTTAATAAAATCATAATATTCTTTGGATTTATATTTTTTTATTAGCATATTTTTCTTTTGTCCTAATCCATGCTCTGCCGCAATACTTCCATTAAGTGATAATGTCAAATCGTAAATGAATTCACTTAAAATGTTGATGTCTTTCTTTAATTCATTTTCAACTTTGAAATTACAATGCAAATTACCATCACCTAAATGGCCAAAAAAATAAGAAGTGAATTGTGTATTTTTTTTTGTAAATTTATTAATCTTTAAAATAAAATTTTTCCATTGAGACAAAGGTAATGAGATGTCAAATTTATGATTATAATTAAGTTCTTTTTGAATATGAACAAGCTCTTCTCTTTTTTTCCAAATCCAAGAATTTTTTAAATTATTTTCTATTTTAATAATTTCAACAAGATTTTTTTTAAAAATATTTTTTAAATTTTTTAAAAAGTTGTTTTTTTCATTTGAATGTATTTCCACAATTAAATGGAAATCAGATTTTTTATTTAGCAATATTGAGCTCGGGATAGGAAAAATAATTTCATAGCTAGTTAGATAGTCATAAAATTGATGTCTTAATTCTTTAAACAGTAAAATAGCTTTATTTAAACTTTTTATTTCAAGAAAAAACGTTGTAATAAATTTTTTTTTAGGCTTTAAATTTAAATTTGCTTTAGTAATAATTCCAAAAATACCCTCTGAACCACAAAAAATTTTCCATAATTTAGGACCAAAGTTGTCTTTTTTTAATTTACTTAAATAATTTAAAACTGTTCCATCTGACATCACAACTTCAAGACCATTTATATGATCCTCAATATTTCCATATCTTAGAGTTTGAAGCCCACCAACATTTGTTGAAATATTTCCTCCTATTGTACATTTATCACTAGGAGCAATATTTACTGGAAAAAATAAATTCTTAGATTGAGATTTTTGGTGAATTTTTTTTAGTGTTACACCACTCTCAACAGTTAATATTAAGCTATCTTTATCTATTTCTAAAATTTTATTCATTTTAGAGAAGCTAATAAATAAATTTTTATATTTTTGAACCGCTTTTGTTCCGTCAACTCTATTTGTTTCTCCACCTAGAGGTATAATATTCAGTCCATGTTTATTTGAAAATTTTACTATGTTTGAGACTTCTTTTGTATTTTTTGGATAAGCAATTAGTCGTTTTTTATATTTTTTGATAGTTTTTGGAATCTTCATCTTGCTGCTCTTTTTAAACGATCATTTATCGCCTCTCCAATATCTCGATTGGGTATGGGTGCAATTGATATTGTTTTAAAATCTTTATTTTGATCTGCTAGAAAAATGAAGTGATATAAATTTTTTGCAGCTTCATTTAAGCTTCCTTTTTCGCTAAGATTTTTAAATTCTTTATTGTGTTTTTTTCCAAAATTTAAATAGGCTGATTTATTTGCAGGTTTTTTGATATTTAAATATATCTTTTTATTAGGAGAATAGTGTTTCTTTGATGTTCCAGAAAAAAATTTTTCCTTATTTTTAAACAGATTTATATACGGCAATACTTTTTTAATTTGGCTTAAACTTATTTTTCCTGGTCTAATGATTTCTAACTTATTCTTTAAAATTCTTACTAGAGTAGACTCTAATCCAATTTTGCATTTACCTCCATCAATTATCAATAAATTAGTATCCTTAAATTGATTGGAAACCATTTTAGCATTAATTGGACTTAGTTTTTTAAACCTATTAGCAGAAGGCATTATCAAAGGTAAACTTATCTTTTTTATTACCTCAATTGTAAAATCATTTTTTGGTATTCTAACAGCACAATCATTATTGATGGTAAGTGATTTTGGAATTTGAAGAGATTTTCTTTTCAAGATTAATGTCAGCGGTCCTGGCCAAAATCTTTTAGCTAATATTTCATTCTCTTGATCTAAGAAAAAAAATTTTTTAACCATTTTCATATCAGAACAATGGAAAATTAATTTCTTATGAAGTGGTCTTTCTTTTAATTTGTATATCTTTTTTGCAGACTCTATTTTTGTACCAAGACCAGCTAAACCATAGACTGTCTCAGTTGGTAAACTAACCAATTCAAGATTGTTCAGCTTTTCTTTAATTATTTCAAAAAGAGAAGATGAATAATTTTTTTTTACAATTATCGTCATAATTTACATATTTAGATATATTTTTAGTGTAAAGCTTAGATCAATTAATATTATTTTACTACTTTATGAAAATTTGCGCCATTATTCTTTCTGCCGGTAAAAGTAAAAGATTTAATTCAGAAAAACCAAAATTTATTCATTCTATTTCAGGTAAGCAGTTAATTGATTTCAATTTAGAGGCTTTAGAAAAAAATAAAAATATCAATCAAATAAATATTATTTCAAGTAAGGTAAATTCAAAATTTATCCAAAATAAAAATAAATCAATATTTATTCAAAATCCAATTAATGGAACTGGAGGCGCCATAAAACAGTTTTTCAGTTCTAATAAGAATTTTGACTATTATCTTGTTATTTTGGCTGATACTCCGATATTTGATTATAAGATTATTAATAATTTTTTATCTAAAGGAATTAAATCTAAAATTGATATTTCTGTTATATCTCAAAAAGTAAAAGATCCTAGTGGTTATGGTAGAGTCATTCTGAAAAATAATAATTTATTAAAGATTGTAGAAGATGCTGATTGTAACCTTGATGAAAAAAATATTAATTTAGTTAATACAGGTATTTTTCTTATATCAAAAAAAGCTATTAAGAATGTTTCTGGCTTAAAAAAAAATAAGATAAATAAAGAATTCTACATAACAGATTTGATAGATATTTCGCATAAGCAAAATTTAAAATTGAATACTTATATAAATGATAAATCTCCAATATTGGGAGTAAATAATTTTAAAGAATTAAATAATTTAGAAAAAGCCTCTCAAGAACTAATTAAATCAGAATTAATAAGTTCAGGAGTTAAAATCTTACAACCAGATACTGTTTATATTGAAACTGATGTTCAAATATCAAAAGATGTGATTATAGAACCCAATGTAGTTATTAAAAAAGGTGTAAAAATTATGACCGGAACTATTGTTAAATCATTTTCATATTTAGAAAATTGTTATATTGGAAAAAATTGTTCAATTGGACCTTTTGCAAGACTGAGACCAGAGGCAATTTTACAAAATGAGGTTAAATTGGGTAATTTTGTAGAAATTAAAAAATCTAAGTTGGCAGATAAAGTCAAAGTAAATCATTTGTCTTATTTAGGTGACAGCACAGTGGGCAAAAATACTAATATTGGAGCAGGGACAATAACTTGTAACTATGATGGAAAGAATAAATATCAATCAAAAATTGGTAACAATTGCTTTGTGGGAACAAATTCATCTATTATTGCTCCAGTGAATATTGGTGAAAATTCCTATATCGCAGCAGGTTCAGTAATTACAAAAAACGTTCCAAAAAATTATTTCTCAATAAGTAGGTCTAAACAAAAAAATATTAAAAATTTTAAAAAATAATGTGCGGTATTGTTGGTATTCTAAACTCTCAATCTTTAAAGTCTGATGCAATCGAAATTCTAAAAAAATTAGAATATAGAGGCTATGACTCAGCTGGAATTTCTTTATTTTCTGAACAAAAAATAAGAACTATTAAGAGCGTAGGAAAAATTTCACATTTAGAAAAAAAATCAAAAAATATAAAAGATAAGTCTTTTTCAGGTGTAATTGGTCACACTCGCTGGGCCACTCATGGAGTAGTAAGTAGAAACAATGCACACCCCTTTGCCAATGAGAACCTTACATTGGTATGTAATGGTATAATTGAAAATTATAGTCAAATTCAAAATCGATATAAAGAAATTCCCAAAAATATTAAATCTGATACTGAAGTCAGTTTTTATTATCTAAGTTATTTAATTGATAAATACAAAGATCCAGATGAAGCAATTGAAGTTTTTCAGAAAACAATTCGTGGAAATTTTGCATTCGTTATATTTATAAAAAGAAATAACTGTTTTTATATTTTAAAAAATGGAAGCCCTATATCTATCTCAAATAAAAACCATTCATTTTACATTTGTTCTGACTCATCAATTCTCTCTAATTATCATGATACTATTTTTCATTGTGAAGATGGGGACATTATTAAAATTTATGAAAGGAAAATTAGCTACCTACAAAAAAAAATTAAAATAATATTTCAAAAAAATATTTCATATCAAAATCCCTATGACAAAGGTGATTACCAACACTTCATGTTGAAAGAGATACATGAACAGCCAGGTGTACTAAAAAGCACGCAATCAAAATATACTGCAGAATACTTTGTCGATTTTAAGACAAAATTTAGGCATCTTTTTGAAGTAGACAAAATTGTTCTGGTGGGGTGTGGAACTGCATATCATGCATCTATGGTAGGTGAATATTATTTTAATCATTTTACCAATAAAGAAGTAAGCACAGAATTAGCTTCTGAGTTGAGATATAAAAAAATCAATAAAAACAAACAAATACTTTTTATTTTTATCTCTCAATCAGGTGAGACAATGGATACGTTGATGGCTTTAAAATATGTAAAGAAAATGAAACACAAATCGATTGTTATCACGAACTCTTTAGAAAGTAGCATGGTTAGAGAGGCAGAAGTTACTATTCCAACTTATGCTCAGAAAGAAGTTGGTGTAGCATCAACAAAAGCCTTTACTTGTCAATTACTCAGCTTAGCTAACTTAGCACTAGAAGTTGGAAGAATGGAAAAGACAATATCTAATAAAATGTACAAAATGAATATTGGCCTTTTAACAAAATTACCTTCCAAAATTGAAAAACTTTTTAAGGAGTTCACTCCAAGCGCTAAATTTATTTCTAAAAAATTAGCTCAAGCAAATGCTTGTTATTTTATTGGAAGAAATATTGCATATCCTATTGCTTTAGAGGGGTCCTTAAAATTAAAAGAAATTTCTTACATGCATAGTGAGGGCTTCCCTGGTGGGGAGATGAAGCATGGCCCCATTGCTTTGATTGATAAGGACTCGATTACAGTTTGTCTAATTCCTAAGAATGATTTATTCGAAAAATCTGTATCAAATGCTCAAGAAATCTCTGCCAGAAATGGCAAAATCATTATTTTATCAAGTGTTAGAAATATGAGCAAAATCAATGGCGAAATCAAGGTGATCAAGATGCCAAAAGAAAACATTATTGACACACCTTTCATTTATACTATTCCACTTCAATTAATTTCATATTACTTTGCACTAAATAAAGGTACTGATATCGATCAACCAAGAAATTTAGCGAAATCAGTAACTGTAGAGTAAATGGAAGAATTTAAAAATTTAATTGTAAATAATAAAGCCGTAGCAGGCATCTTATCCCAAATATCTCAGATCAATGTCAAATTAAGTAATAATATTGAGGACGATTCTAATTATCATATTTATTTTTTGCCTCAAAATTTACTTAAAAATAATGAAAAATCCACCTTGCTTGATACTTTTGGTATCTTAAGTAAATCAAAGTTATTATTAAGAGAACCAATTAGCGGAAGTCAAATATCTTTTTACTCTGCTGATTATAATCATTCACAAGCAGATGATGAAAAGGGGATTAGTTTAAAATCAGAAAATGTAAAAAATTTTTACTCGTGTATCTTCGATAACTTAGATCATAAATATTCATCATCTTTTTTTTCTAATTTAAAATCAAACAGTAATGTTAGTATAATATTCCCAAATAATAAAATGGCCCACCTAATTTCTGATAGTGTGAACCAACTCAAGTCTTACGCAAAAAAAATTTTCAATATAAAGATCAATGAAAATCAGATACTTACATCTTCTCTTCCTTTAGATATTTCAATTTTTGAAGATGGTAAATTAAAAAAAACCATTGCTATTAAAAATAAAAGTTATCTAGGTATTAGCCATCAATTGGCAAATATTTTACATATTTTTTTAAAAGAATCCAAAAATGATATTAAATCAAGTGATAACTACACAAATTATATCAATAAGATATTTTTCTCATTTTTTAATTTCTTTCCAAATTTTTTAAATACCCACATATTCAAATTTCTTCTAAGGCTTACTGGTCCTCGTTCTTTTTCTAATCAAATATTAGAGATTAATAATTTTTATACAGACCAAAATTATTTCTTTTCAAATGCTATAGATGATAACCAATCAAGCTCTTTATTTTTAAAAGGTAATTTTTTTCCTGAAATAAAAATTGAAGGTTCATCTAAATCAATTTTTTCACTATTAAAAAGTGAGTCTAATTTGATTTGCTCTTCTAACTTCTCTCCAAAGCAAAAAATCAATACTATATTATTGGCTAACTCATATTCTAAAAATCAATATGATGCCAAAATCAATGATAGTGTATACGAGCTATTGAATTTAGATAAATGTTATTATCTAGTTTCGCCTTCTGGACTAATAACTATGGTTGATTTAAATTCAAATCTTAATCAAAAATCGTCGTTAACCTCTTCAAAATCAAAATATTCAGATACCCAACAAAAGGCCCTCGATAACTTTAATGTGAATAAATTTAAACCCTCTTTACCTAAGATAAAATTAAGATTTCCTTTTTTCCAAAAAAACTAATAAAAACTTTAATTTAATATTATTCACAATATAATCCACAGCTCATGAAATGGTCAAAAAATAGTTGGAGAAGTTATGAGGCAAAACAAATGCCTACTTATTCTGATGAGAAAAAATTAAACGGTGTTCTTGATAATTTATCATCAATGCCACCACTAATTTTTGCAGGAGAAACAAGATCATTAAAGTCACAAATCCATCAAGTTCAAAAAGGAGAAGCTTTTTATCTTCAAGGCGGGGACTGTGCAGAGAGTTTTAGTGAATTAAACCCAAATACTATAAGAGACACCTTCAAACTATTACTTCAAATGTCTGTTGTCTTGACTTTTGCTACTAATACACCTGTTGTCAAATTAGGAAGAATTGGAGGTCAATTTGCCAAACCTCGTAGTTCAGATTTTGAGGAAAAAGATGGCTTGAAATTACCTAGCTACAGAGGAGATATTATTAATTCATACGAATTTACAAAAGAGTCTCGTGAACCTGATCCTCAAAGAATGATGCAGGCTTACAATCATTCAGCTTCAACTTTAAACTTATTAAGAGCTTTTGCTCAAGGTGGATTTGCTAGTTTAACGCAATTAAACAAATGGAATTTAGATTTTGCAAGTAATTTTGAGTCTACTCAAAAATATAAGTTAATTTCTCAAAAAATTGAAGAAAGTATTAATTTCATGAATGCTTGTGGAATTAATGAAAATAATACTCGAGAACTTCGTGAAACTGATTTTTATACAAGCCATGAAGCATTACTTTTACCTTATGAGGAAGCCTTCACGCGCGTAGATAGTACAACCGGTGATTGGTATAATGTAAATTCTCATTTTCTTTGGGTAGGAGATAGAACTAGAGATCCTGATGGTGCACACATACATTATTTAAGCGGAATTAAAAATCCTCTTGGTTTAAAAGTTGGACCATCCACTAACATAGATGATCTAAAGAAAAATATTGAAATTCTTAATCCTGAAAATGAAGGGGGTAGATTAACTCTGATTATCAGAATGGGTGCTGAAAAAATTCAGTCTACATTTCCAAACTTATTAAAAGAAATTGATAAATTAGGTCTTAATATAACTTGGGTTTGTGATCCAATGCATGGAAATACTTCAACAAGTAATTCAGGATATAAGACCAGAGCAACATATAATATTTTAAATGAAATTAAATCATTCTTCGAGATTCATCACTCTCAAGGAAGTATCCCTGGTGGTGTACATTTAGAACTGACAGGACTTAATGTAACTGAATGCGTTGGAGGACCTGAGGATATCAAAGATGAAAATTTAGGAGATAGATATCATACTTTTTGCGATCCAAGACTTAATGTAAATCAATCACTAGAATTATCATTTTTGTTAGCTGATCTATTATCTAATGGTGATAGCCTCTAGTTTTTTTATTCAATATGAATAACAAAACTAAGAAAGATTTTATTAAATCCTACACCGATAATTATTTTTTAAAATCTAAACAGATTATAAATAAATATGGAGATGTGGATGTCTCATATGCTGTATTCATTAGAAGACCAGGCATAATAGCTCTGAAATTAGCAATTGATTGGATAAAATCAGTAGCTAAGGATAGAAAAATAAAAATAAAAACTATTACCCCATTTAAAGAAGGTGAGTATTTTGGTGCGGGAGAACCTATTCTTTATATTAAAGGGTCTTTTCAAAATATTGTTGATCTTGAGACTCTTTTCTTACAAAAAATCGGTCCTGCTTGTATAGCGGCTGCTAACGCTTATCAAATGTGTATTGACCTTCCAAAAACTTCTTTTATAGCAATGGATGCAAGACATTGTGCTGGTTCTGAAATGTCTGAATTGATGTCCTATGCGGCTTCTGTTGGATCAAAAGCTGCAAAAAAAAATAAAGCACTTGGCTTTGTTGGTACTTCAATAGCAGCAACTTCTAAATATTTTCCCTCTAATAAAGCTTTAGGTACCATGCCTCATGCGATAATCGGATATGCGGGCTCTACATTAGAGGCTGTGAAAATGTTTCATCAAACTTTCCCAAAAAATGATTTGGTGGTCTTACCAGATTATTTTGGAAAAGAAATTACTGACTCAATACAAGTGTGTAGTCACTTTGATAATTTATCTAAAAAAGGAAAGGTATATATTAGATTAGATACGCCAAGTGGAAGATATATTGAGGGATTGGATACAGCAAAGTCCTATGAAGTGCTTGAAAAGTTTGCTCCAGGATCAACCAAAGAATATCGTTCGGATGATGAGTTAAAACACCTTGTAGGACCAGGTGTTTCAGCATCAGCGATATGGCATCTAAGATCTCAGCTTGATAAATTTGGATACAAAAAAGTTAAGATTATTGCCTCAAGTGGTTTTACAAATGACAAATGTAAAGCTATGGCTTTAGCAAAAACACCCATAGATATAATCGGAACGGGCAGTTATTTGCCAGAAAAATGGTCTGAAACGTACGCCACTGCAGATATAATAAAATATGGAAAAACACCGAGAGTAAAGGTATCTAGAGAGTATTTACTTAAAAAATTAAAATGATAACAACACGGTTTGCTCCCAGCCCTACTGGAAATCTTCATTTAGGAAACTTAAGATCATGTTTTTTGAATTGGATATATGCCAAAAAAAATAATGGTAAATTTATTCTTAGATATGACGATACTGACCAAGAAAGAAGTAAGGAGGAGTTTATTCTTTCTATTGCATCAGATTTAAAATGGTTAAATATTGATCATGACGAAACTTACTTTCAAAGTAAAAGAGTTGATCGATATAACCAAATCTTTGATCAACTCATATCCAAAAAATTAGTTTATCCTTGTTTTGAGTCCAATGAGGATCTTGAAATTAAAAAAAAATTACAGTTAAAGGCTGGTAAGCCCCCTATTTATGATAGAGAAGCCTTAAATTTAACAAAAAAAGAAATTGAAAAACAAATATTATCTGGCAGCAGACCTTATTGGAGGTTTAAATTATCCCAAAATAAAGTTCAATGGACTGATTTAGTTAAAGGCAAAACTGAGGTAGATTTATCCTCTCAATCTGACCCTGTTTTAAGAAGAGCTGATGGAAGTTATTTGTATCACTTTCCAAGTGTTGTTGATGATATAGATATGAAAATCACTCATATTATAAGAGGTGAAGATCATTTATCAAATTCTGCAGTACATGTGGAAATTTTTCAAAGTTTAGATGCACAAGTGCCTAGTTTTGGACATAACCCTTTAATGTTAAATGAGGATGGAACAAAGTTAAGTAAAAGAAACGTTGACTCAATTTCTATTAAAAAATTTAAAGAAGAGGGATACTCAACTGAAAGTATATTATCGTATTTATATTCAGTTGGGTTAAATGCAGATTATAGCTTTAAAGAAATATCTAAAAATGAATATGTTGATTTTGATTTATCAAAAATATCTAAAAATTTACCTAAATTAGATTTATCTAAAATTGATCATTTCCAAAAATTGGCGCTTAGAACATTAAGTCTCAAAGAATTATTAAATGAATTTAACAATTTGATCGATTTTGAAATTAAAGAAAATGAGTGGAATTTAATTAAAAATAATGTTGAAAAATACTCGGATATTCTTGAATTTTTAGAAATAATCAGAAGAAACAAAATTGAAAATAGCCCATCGGAAGATTTCATTAAATTGCTAGTTCAGAACATCGATAAATTTGATAATTTGGATTTTGAAGAATACACCAAGCAAATTAGCCAATTAGATACTAAAATCACTAAAAAAGAAATTTTTATAAATACAAGGTATCTTCTTACAGGAAATAATAATGGACCTTCTGTTAAAGATTTATTCGAATATTATGGATTTAATGAAATTAAAAATTATTTAAATGAATTTAAAACTCTTTAATACACTCACAAAAACTAAAGAAGACTTTAATCCTATTAATCATAAATCAATTAAGATGTATGCTTGTGGTCCAACACTTTATAATAATCCTCATATAGGAAATTTTAGACCTATAATTGTTTTTGATATTTTATTTAGAATACTTCAATTAAAATTTGGAAAGGGCAATGTTACTTATGTCAGAAATATTACTGATATTGATGATAAAATAATAAATAAAGCAAATGAGCTTAAAATTTCTACTAAAAAATTAGTTGAACAAACTCAAAAAATTTATCATGAAGATTTAAAATCACTTTCAATCTTAGAACCAACGCATGAACCCAAAGCAACTGAATATATCTCTAAAATGATAGATATGATTACAAGTTTAATTCAAAAAGAGTATGCATATTTCTCCTCAAATCATGTTTTATTTGAGTCAAAAAAATTTAAAAATTATGGTGCTTTATCAAAATTTTCTCTTAAAGATATTATTAGCGGAGCAAGAGTAGAGGTAGCAGAATATAAAAAAAATCCAGAAGATTTTGTTTTGTGGAAACCGTCTAAAGATAATGAACCATACTGGGAAAGTCCGTGGGGAAAAGGGAGACCTGGATGGCACATTGAATGTTCGGCCATGATAGCAGAACTATTAGGACCTACTATTGATATTCATGCTGGTGGACTTGACTTAATTTTTCCTCATCATGAAAATGAAATAGCTCAATCATGTTGTTACCATGATCAGAATATGGCTAATTATTGGCTTCATAACGGATTTATCAATTTTGAGGGAGAAAAGATGTCAAAATCTCTTGGAAACATAACAATAATGAATGATCTTTTAAATCTTCATAACCCCATCTCAATTAAATATGCCATTTTAACAACTCATTACAGACAGCCAATTGATTTTTCTAATGACTTGTTAAAATATTCTTCAAATATTGTCTCAAAATGGAGAGATTTTATTAAAAAAGCGACCAATAACCATTTAGATCAAGATTTTCTAAAGGCTTTGGAAGATGATTTGAACACACCTCAGGCCCTAATGAGACTACAACAAATTTTTAATGATCTTAAAAAAGCACCTGAAGACATAGAACTTTCTAATTATTTTAATAATGGATTATCTCTTTTGGGTTTAGTGCCTCATTTCCAAAAAATAGAATTAAGCCTTGATAATGATGATATTGAAAATATGATAGCTCGCCGAGCTGATGCAAAATCAAATAAAAATTTTGAATTAGCCGACCAAATTAGAGAAGAACTTTTACAAAATGGAATTATTTTAGAAGATACAAAAAGCGGGACAAAATGGAAGAAAACATAAATCCAAATAAAATATTTTTTTTTGACACTACACTTCGAGATGGCCAGCAAACCACTGGTGTTGATTTTTCAGTAGATGATAAAATTAAATTTTCTTCAGCTTTAGATGAGCTAGGAATTGATTATGTTGAGGGTGGATGGCCAGGATCTAACCCTACAGATGATAAGTTTTTTCAATCAACTGTAAATTTTAATAAGTCAAATCTAGTTGCTTTTGGAATGACTAGGCGTCCATCAACTAGTGTATCTAATGATCCTGGTTTAAATAGTTTAATCAATACTAATGTAGGCCATATATGTATCGTAGGAAAATCTTCAGCTTATCAAGTTGAAAAAGCACTAGGCATTTCTAAAGAAGATAACATCCAAATGATTGGTGAAAGTATTGAATATATTAATCAAAAAGGCATTGAAGCGATGTATGACGCAGAGCATTTTTTTGATGGTTATAAATTAAATCCAGAATTTGCCATGAATTGTTTACTTGAAGCGTATAAAAATAATGCCAGATGGATAGTATTGTGTGATACCAATGGCGGAACACTGCCTCACGAAGTAGAAGAAATTGTCTCTGAAGTTATTAAAAAAATTCCAGGAGAAAGACTTGGGATACATGCTCATAATGATACTGAAAATGCCGTTGCTAATTCACTAGCTGCTGTTAGAGCGGGTGTTCGACAAGTCCAAGGAACCATAAATGGGCTTGGAGAGCGATGTGGAAATGCAAACTTAGTCTCAGTCATACCCTCTATTTTATTAAAAACTGATCTTGACTCCTCTATTCCTAGAGAAAATCTAACCTTATTAAAAAAAACATCTCTTTTACTGGACGAAATTCTAAATCGAGTTCCTAACAGCCAACAGCCTTATGTTGGAGAGAATGCATTTTCTCATAAAGGCGGTCTCCATGTATCTGCGATTAATAAAGATCCAAAGACCTATGAACATATCGACCCCCAGTTGGTAGGTAATACAAGAAAAATAGTTATTTCAGATCAATCAGGGCGTTCAAATATTACATCCCTTTTGAATACAGTTGGTATTAACCCTGACGATCATAAAGATAAGTTAGACTTACTTTTACAGAAAGTTAAAGAAAGAGAGTTTCAAGGACATGCTTTTGATCAGGCACTGGCGAGTTTTGAGATTCTAGCAAGAGAGACGCTCTTTGGTATACCTGAATATTTTGAACTCGTAAGATTTAAAGTCATAGATGATCGAAGATGGAATGCCAGAGGAGATTTAGTTACAGAGTCTGAAGCAACTGTAAGAATTATTATCAATAAAAAAGAATATATGAATGTCGAAATTGGAAATGGTCCAGTTAATGCTCTTGATAAAGCTCTTAGAAAATCACTTATGGAATTTTATCCAGCATTAGAAGATTTAGAACTTACTGATTTTAAAGTTAGAATTCTTTCATCCGAGAAAGGCACAGATGCAATAGTAAGAGTTATTATTGAATCTAAAGATAAAGAGGGTAATTTTTGGACTACCGTAGGAGTTTCAACTAATATAATTGATGCTTCTTATAATGCATTAAGAGAAAGTTTGATATTTAAGCTAATTAAAACTTCTTGAAAAAAAAAATTCAATTTCTTTTTAATAAACCTCAGCTGTCTGAGAATATAGGTATGTCTATTCGATCTTTAGGATGTTTTGGTTTTGATGAAGTTGGCCTTGTAAGTCCAAAAAAATCATGGCCAAATGATAAAGGCATTAGGGCTTCAAAACATTTTGAATTTATAGCAAAAAAAGTTAAAACATTTAATTCAATTCCCGAAGCGGTTTCTAAATCAAATATAGTTGTAGCTACCTCAGTTCGTAGAAGGGAATTATTTATACCTTTAATTAACTTTGAAGAAATTGATAAACTTAAAGCCAAAAAAATTACTATTCTATTTGGACAAGAAAATAATGGCTTAAGTAATAAAGAAATATCATATGCTAACTATATCTTGACTATCCCTACTCAAAAAAGCAAATCTCTTAATCTCTCTCATACTGTTGCAGTTGTGGCTTATATGTTAAGCAAATCAACCAAAGTTGCTGAAGAAACTATTGTTAAGAACAGTCTCAAATCTCAAGATATTGAAAAATTTATTAGTTATTTTATGCTAGTATTAGAAAATCGTCGATTTACAACAATTAAATCTAAAACTCACAATCTTGAACTATCTTTAAGAAGTTTTTTCAAAACATCAAGGATTGATCAAAAAATGCTAAAAACTGCTTATGGTGTCATAAAAAATCTTACAAAATAAATTGACTTAAAATACGAAATCTATATAAAACACCAATTCATGACGAAAAGATTATCTTCCAAGCACAAAATTGATAGAAGACTTGGTTTAAATTTATGGGGTAGACCAAAAAGCCCATTTAATAGAAGACCTTATGGTCCTGGTCAGCACGGTCAGGCAAGAAAAAGAAAACTATCTGATTTTGGAGTTCAGCTAGCTGCTAAACAGAAACTTAAAAAGTACTATGGAGATATTACTGAAAAGCAGTTTTTGAAGATTTATCAAGAAGCATCAAGAAAAAAAGGCGATACGAGCCAAATTCTAATTGAGCTTCTCGAAAGACGTCTCGATGCTGTAGTTTTTAGACTTAAATTTGCTCCTACTGTATTTGCGGCTAGGCAATTAGTTAATCATGGTCATGTTATGGTTAATGGCAAAGTAGTTGATAAGAAATCTTATCAAGTAAAAGATGGAGATGAAATTTCTCTACAACAAGAAAGCCAAAATATCCCAATGATTATTCAAACTCTAAGTTCAAATGAAAGAGATGTTCCTGAGTACTTACAGTTAGAAATTTCTAAATGTTTAGGTAAGTTTATTCGAGGTCCTCAGCTTACTGATGTTCCTTACCCAGTTCAAATGGAACCTAATCTAGTTGTAGAATTTTATTCTAGATAATCTTTATTTTTAATAAATAGCCTTAGCTGAAAGCCTTATTTCTTTTTGACTCAATCTAATCCAAAATACTAAATATACCGAATTAAACCCATGAAAAAAATATTAATAACAATCTTAGTATCTTTTATTGTTTCTACTTCTTACTCAGCTGGAACAGACTCCGGCAATGAAACCAATTATGGTAAAGACTTTAAGTCGGCTATAAAGCTCATAAGTAAAAAGAAGTATGATAATGCTATTGAAAAGCTAATGGATTTAGTTGATGTTTCTTCAAGTGATTTTACTAAAGCGGATGTCTTAAATGAAATTGGATTTGCTTTTAGAAAAAATAATGATCTTGATAATGCATCAAAATATTACCTTATGGCTTTAAAAGAAGATCCAAACCACTTAGGTGCCTTAGAGTATCAAGGTGAAATGTTTGTTGATCTTGGGCAAAAAGATAAAGCGCTTGCTAATCTAAATCAGTTAAAAGATTTAGTTGGTGAAGAGAATTCTTTTTATAAAGAACTCGAGTCTTATATATCAAGAAATTAAATATAATTTAGGGTAGTTGATTAATATCTCTACCCTAAATATTTAGGAAATTTTAGTTTCAATACCTCTTGTATTCATTAATTCTAATAGCTCTCCTGACTCAGCCATTTCCTTCATTATATCACAACCGCCTACAAATTCTTTTTTGATATATAATTGAGGTATTGTGGGCCAATTTGAATAAGCTTTAATGCCTTCACGAATGGACTCATCTTCTAGTACGTTGCAATGTCCAAATTCTACACCACATTTTTTTAGTATGGCACTAGCTACTGAGGAGAAACCACACATAGGAAAATCAGGATTTCCTTTCATGAACAGAAATACATCGTTTTCCCCAATCATCTTTTCAATGTTTTCTTTAGTAGTATTATCTAGTTCCATTAAGTTGTTCCTTTCGTTTTAAGTTGCATGGCATGTAACTCTGCATCCATTAATCCATCTAAAGACTGATAAACTAGCTGATGTTGCTGTATTCTAGTAAGACCATTGAATTTTGAACTTTCAATAGTAACTGAGTAGTGGTTATTATCTCCAGCGAGGTCTTCTACTAAAATTTTTGACTCTGGAAACTTGTCAGCTATCAAACTCTCTAATTTTTTTTGTTCTATAGGCATCTAATTAATCAATTTATAAAAGTTTTTATAATACATATCCATCATATCAGAATAATTAAATTTTTTGGAATTTATTTCAAAAGTATTTAATTTAACTTGCCCTAAAGATAAAAAATTAATTTGATCTTTGTAAAGCATTGAAAATACTTCCTCTTTATTTTTTTGATCAATAGCTAAGATATATCCTGCATTGTATTCACAAAAGATATCTTTTTCATCATTTACCTTTATGGAAAAACCAAGATTTTTTTGAGTCATTTTAATTAAAGACATAAATATTCCACCTCTTGAAATATCATTCGAGGATTGAATAAGATCTTTTTCTGCTGCTTCTTGAATAAATTTAGCAGTTTTTATTTCTAAGTCGATATCAGGAGCTAATAGTTCATTAAATTCACAAATCGAACTTATAATTTTTTGATCTTGAAGAAAATAGGGGCTAAAGTCACCACCAAGGCTTTTACCCAAAAGGAGTAATTCATCATTCTTTTTTATAAATTTATTTTGTAATATTTTTTTCCAATTTGAATTACACCCAACCATCCCAATTACTGGAGTTGGATCGATCGGCCTGTCATTAGTTTGATTATAAAGAGAAACATTTCCAGATACGATTGGGGTATCTAATTTTTTTGCTATATCAGACAATCCACTAATTGATAAAACTATCTCTCCCATAATATTTGGATCAAGAGGGCTAGCGAAATTAAGATTATTTGTGATAGCCATAGGTTTAATATTAGAGGCAATAAGGTTTCTATAAGCTTCTAGAACAGTATAAATCATACCTTTCTCTGGATTAATGCGGATATAGAGAGGATTGCAATCAGTAGAGGCTCCAATAGCTTTTTCTGTATTATGGATTTTAACCACTCCTGCGGATTGACCTGGTTCTTTTATGGTATCTCCCATAACTGTTGAGTCATACTGGTTGTATACCCAACTCTTATCTAAATAATTTAAATTATTCATATAATTTGAAATCATTTTTTCGATATTTAATTTAGATGTATCAAAATTTCTTTGATTTCTCTTTTTTGGAAGTGAAAATTCTCGATCGTATTCTGGGGCATCATCAACAATTATATCTACTGGTAAATCTACAACGATTTTTTCATTTGAAGAAAAAACTACTCTTTTAGTATTTGTTATTTCTCCTATAACCTCATAATCAATCTGCCACTTTTTTAATATTTCCCTAATCTTTTCATTATTATCTTTTTCAATTACAGCCAACATTCTCTCTTGACTTTCAGAGAGTAAAATTTCATAGGGAGTAAGAGGTTGACGTAGGGGTACTTTGTCTAAGTTTATATGCACACCAACATTTCCTTTAGAAGCCATTTCAACAGAAGAAGAAGTTATTCCAGCAGCACCCATATCCTGCATTGATTCAATTAGTCCTGAAGACATTAATTCGAGACAACCTTCCATTAATAATTTCTCCATGAAAGGATCTCCAACTTGAACAGAAGGTCTTTTTTCATCTTCATCATCCTCAGAGAAAACATCAGACGCCATACTGGCTCCATGGATTCCATCTTTTCCAGTTTTTGAACCTATATAAACAATCAAACCACCAATAGTTTTGGGTTTAGAGTAAAATATTGAATCATTCTTAACATGTCCTATAGCCATGGCATTAACTAGGTTATTATAATCATAGGTTTGATCAAATTCACATTCGCCGCCAATATTAGGAATGCCAATGCAATTTCCGTAGTGTCCAATGCCATGCACAACACCATTTAATAAGTAATTTGTTTTATCTGTAGATATTTCACCAAATCGAATTGAGTCTAACGTAGCAATAGGTCTAGCGCCCATAGTAAAAATATCCCTTAAAATTCCACCAACTCCGGTGGCAGCGCCGTTGAATGGTTCTATATAGCTAGGATGATTATGACTTTCGATTTTGAAAGCGATACCATCATTGTCTTTGACATCAATTATTCCTGCATTCTCACCAGGTCCCTGAATAACTATTTCATTACTAGTAGGTAGCTTTTTCAACCATTTCTTTGAAGTTTTATAACAACAATGTTCATTCCACATAGCTGAGAAAATTCCCAACTCTTCAATGGTCAGGTCTCTTTTTAAATATTCTTTGATAACTCTAAATTCATCCAGAGTTAGACCATGCTCTAAAATTATTTCATCATTCATGATAGTATCGATTCAATAATTTTTTTTCCATCTTTTGAAACGTGAAAATCTTGATAAGCCCTCTCAGGATGAGGCATCATTCCTAGGATATTTCTATTTTTATTAGTAATGCCAGCAATATTATCTAAAGAGCCATTAATATTGCCGTCATCAATCGAGTCTTCACCTCTACAATATTCAAAAGCTATTAGTTCTTCATTTTGTAAATAATTTAATGTTTCTTGATCGCAGTAAAAGTTTCCTTCATTGTGAGCAACTGGAATTTGGAGAACTTCGCTATCTTTGATATTGCAATTAAATTTATTATCGAATTTTTTTTTTATATAACAGTCTTTTCCTAAAAATTTTATGGATTTATTTTGAATTAAGGCACCTTTTAGTAATCCAATTTCAGTAAGTATTTGAAAACCATTACATATTCCTAAAAGATATCTTCCATTATTAGCATGATCGATAACATCATGAATGATATTGCTTTTTGAGGCCATTGCTCCTGAGCGTAAATAATCTCCAAAGCTAAAACCCCCTGGTAATATGACTAAATCGACATCGGGTAAAGAAGACTCTTCATGCCAGATATTGAACACTTCTCCATGAGTTAAATCTTTCAGATAGGTTAGGGCATCTCTATCACAATTTGATCCAGGGAAAGTTATTACAGCTGATTTAAAGCTCATCCAAGTACTTCGTACTCTTCAATAATCTCATTAACCAATAGCCTTTTACATGCAACATCAATCTTTTCTGATCTTTCTTTTTCATTAAGACTGTCAGGAAGATCAATTTCAATAAGTTTACCTTGCCTGATATTGCTGAATTCCTCAAAGCCTAAACTTTTAAGTGATTGCTCAATCACTTTACCTTGAGGCTCGAGTATTTGGCTTTTTAATCGGATAAGGATTTTAATTCTCATTATGATTTAATATTCAATCGTTCTAGTACTTCTTGGTAGGCTCCCTCAACATCACCTAAATCTCTTCTAAAGCGATCTTTATCGAGCTTCTTGTTTGTTTTTAAATCCCATAATCGGCATGTATCAGGAGAAATTTCATCAGCAAGGATGACTTCTTTTGTTTTTTTGCAAATTCCAAATTCTAATTTGAAGTCGATTAAATTAATTCCAATAGAATAGAATATGCCTCTTAGTATATCATTTATTCTAAGTGAATATTCATCGATCAATTCTAATTCATCAAATGAACAGAGCCCTATATTCAAAATATGTTCAGAGCTAATATGCGGATCACCAAGCTCATCTGATTTGAGACAATACTCAATTAATGTGTCCGTAAGAGGTGTACCTTCTTTGATACCAAACTTTTTTGACAATGAGCCAGCAAAATAATTCCTTACTAAAACTTCAATTGGGATGATATCTACTTTTTTTAAAAGTTGAGATTTTTGATTTGTTTTTTTCAGAAAGTGAGTTGGTATATTACAATTATTAAGTACATCAAATAAATAAGAGGAAATAGAATTATTTATAATTCCTTTATTTTTAATAGAACCCTTTTTAAGATTATTAAAAGCGGTCGCATCATCTTTATAAGTAGCAACTACTTGGTTAGCGGATTCTGCATAAATAATTTTTGCTTTACCTTCATACAATTTTTTCATTTTGGAAGCCATCTAAATAACTCTTTTGAAAATCAAATCAACATTTTTAAACAAATTATTGTTGGTAAAAATTTGATCAATTTTTTTTGACAAATTAAATTTTGATAAGGTTGGGTGGCTAAGTAAATTTACTCTAAAGTCAGTTTTTTCATTCCAAGTTTTTAGTGCGCATTCTTGTACAATCTTATATGCTTCCTCTCTTGAAACCCCATTTTCAATAAGAAAAATAAGTACATTTTGAGAGAAAGGGAGTCCCTTTAATAATTCAACATTTAAAAGCATATTTTTTTTGTGAACAACAAGATTATTAATAATATTAATCATTCTTTGAACAGCAAAATCAAGTGTGATGGTTGCATTTGGGGCGTTAATTCTTTCAACACTCGAATGACTAATATCCCTCTCATGCCATGTTGTAATATTTTCAAGAGCAGGAATAACTAGAGATCTGATGACTTTTGCCAGTCCAGATACATTTTCTGATAATATAGGATTTTTTTTATGAGGCATGGCCGAACTACCTTTTTGCCCTTTTCCAAAACCTTCTTCAACTTCAAGCACTTCTGATCTTTGTAGGTGTCTTATTTCAGTCGCAAGTCTTTCTAACGAACTTGCTATCAATGAAAATACGCTAAATAATTCTGCATGTCGGTCTCGTGGAATAATTTGTGTGGAAACAGGCTCAATAGAAAATTTTAATTTTTTAGCAACTATTTTTTCAACTCTTTGGTCAATATTAGAATAGGTACCAATGGGACCTGACATTTGAATAGTTTGAATTTGGTTAATTGCTTTTTTTAACCTCTCTAAATTTCTTTTGTTTTCCTCAAAATATCCAAGAATTTTTAAACCAAAAGTAGTTGTTTCAGCATGTATCCCATGGCTTCGGCCAATACATACTGTATGCTTGTGTTTTAAA
>CABZXY010000009.1 GCA_902529795.1 uncultured Alphaproteobacteria bacterium | reverse complement strand
GGATATTCCGTTCCTTTTGAAGTTCGATAGCTGTGAGGATCAACATCTAGCTCACCTTCTTCTAAAGCCATATAAGACCACATTGGAATTTCATCAGTAAACGTTCCATCAGGTTGTTTTATTTTAACAGACTTAGGAAGATCAAGCATTTCCCAAAAAGTTCTTACCCAAGGACCTGCGGCCACAACTAGTTGTGTACATTCGATAGTTCCTTGATTGGTTTCTACAGCACTAACCGCGCCACTGCCATTAGCTGTAACTAAATTAGTAGCTTGAACACCTTCAAGAATTTTTGCACCAGCTGCCTCTGCTAGTTTTTTGAAACCTAAATTAGCTTCTCTATTTGGACCATAGCCAGAGTTTTTTTCATGAAGAACAGAAGTAATGCCCTGTGCTTGCCAATCTGGAAGTAAATCTTTCATGTACTTATCACAATCCGCTGCACCCTCTATAAAAGTAGAATCGTATCCAATTTCTTTTTGTTGGCTGTAAACTTCTGCCATTCCTTCGTGCATTAATTGAGAATTGATTTGCATGTAACCGACAGGTCTAAATTGGAGAACTTCAGCATTAGAGTTCCATACATCAACTGAATGAGCCATTAATCTTCTCATTGCAGGTTGGTAATAATTATTTCTAACGATACCACAAGCTACACTAGTGGCACCTTCACCAACTTGTGTTTTTTCGATAATGACAACTGAATCTTCTTTCAGTTGACCTTTGCTAGATAATTTTTTGCATAAATGCCATGCTGTGCTTAAGCCGTGGATACCACCTCCAATGATAAGGTATTCACATTTTGACGGTAAACTCATCTTATTAACCTCCGGTTCGAGATATATTTTGATCTTGGTTTAATGAAAAAACACTTATCGTTTCAAATTATGAAACAAATTTTAGAAGCAAAAACTTTTTTGTTTCAAATTATGAAACAATTTCAAGTTTATAGTCCTTAGTTATCAACAATAAGCTTAGATATTTTGATTGATGCGCTTTGTAACAGCTTAACATAGTCAATTGTGTTTTTAGGATTCATGATATTTCTGCTTCCTGATAATGAGATTCCCGCGAATGACCTCTTATCTTTGTCAAGAATAGCCACGCCAATACCATAAGTATTCTCATAGGCCTCTCCATGGTTCAAAGAGTACCCTTGTGTTCTAACTTGAAGTAATTGTTTTTTTAAATCGGTTAAATTTTGGATAGTGTTTGTTGTATGAGGAAAAAAATTATAACTTTTATAAATTGAAGAAACTTCATTTTCAGGCCTATAAGCAAGCATTACTTTTCCTAAAGCACAACAATGAGCATCCATTCTCATTCGAAAAGATCGATGCGACGCGTCGCTATTGACATGAGATATTTTATCAGAATGAACTATTTGCGACCCCTCAAGCATAGCAAGATAAGTAATTAAATTAGTTTGGTTTGATACCTCTTCTAATATTTCCCTAGAAGTTTCAGAAATTGATTGAAGATAATCGGAGGTTTCACCAAATTGAAAAGCTTTATGCCCCATAGTGTAAGTATTTGATGAGTTATTTTTATGGATATAACCTAGTTGAGTTAAAACAAATAATAGTCGAAAGGTTGTTGTTCGAGACATAGATGCTTTGCGAGAAATTGCTGCAGCTTTTAGGGGGAAAATGGACTTTGATAATATTTCTAAAATCTTAAATGATTTTTCTAATGACTTATTAATATATTTTAAATCACTGGTCATATTTCCTTTATAATTTTATTTCACTTTGTGAAACACTATTAAATAACTTTTATGAAGTTAAATCAATATTATAAGAATTTATTTTCGAGATTTTCTTTAAAACGATAATACCAGCCAAGAAGAGGTAAAAATTTAATAATAAAAAATTTGAAATAGTTTTTTTCATTCTTAATTTTTGAAATGACAAGATTACTATTTTGATTTGTAGTAATCATATTTACGGCTTGATAACCAAGATAAGGCATAAGAGCCACGCCGCTTCCATTACATCCCAAAACAAAAATTTTATTATTTATTTTTTTAACCATGGGAAGAGTATTGAAAGTAACACCTACTTTACCACCCCAAATGTAGTCAATCGAAAAATTCTCAATTTGTGGCAAGATCATGTTTATTTTCTTATAAAAAAAAGACTTCACCATTTTGCTATTTTCCATTCCATAGGCCCAAACTGGAAATGCTCCAAACAATATTCTCTTGTGATCTGGAGATGGGCGAAAATAATACAAGTCGTTTTTACTATCGGAATACATTCGTAATTTTGGCAAAAGTTTTTGGACCTTCTCTTGCCCTAGTATATTTGTTGCAGCAATATAAGATGGCACACCGATAATATTATAATGTTCATTTCCAATATCTTTTTCTGAGTAACCATTCGTAGCTATAATAAGATATAGCGTTTTAATCTTACCCTCTGAAGTTTTTAGTTCATAAAATTCATCTTTTTTTTGATGCGATAAAAGTTTACAAGGACTAAAAATATCAACTTTATTTGAAAAAGCTTTGTCTAAAAAAAAATGATACAGCTTGGCAGGATTAACACTGGCAGCATTTTTAACCAGCATCCCTCCTTTATAATAGTTATTAATAATTTCGTTATCTAAGTTTTCAATTATTTGAATTTGTAAATCTGATAAAGAATTAAGAAGTTTTGTTTTTTGTCTCAATGCATCTAATTTTTTTTTACTATGAGCCAAAACTAATCTTCCTGTTTTTTGATAGGATACTTCCTCTAAATGATGATTTATTTGGTCCTCCAAATATTCATATGATCCTATGGACTCTTGAATAAACTTCTTAGCAAGATCTTCCCCATAATCTTTAAAAAGATTAATTTTTTTTCCTAAATTCAAACCCCCTGAGACCATTCCAGCACTTCTTGTGCTTGCGCCCTCTCCTAATGCCAATTGGTCAATGAGAAGAGTTTTTAGACCTTTTGAAGAAGCTTGGATGGCAGCGCTTACACCTGTATATCCTGCTCCTACGACTACTAAGTCGTATGAAGAATTTGAAACTTGAGTATTTTGAAAGTGATATGGTTTATAAAATTCCCACCAATATGGATAAGTTTTCAAAACTTAGAGTTCGTGACCAGGTATCCAATTAGTTCCAGCTAAAGGAACACGTGCCATTGCTGCAGCTTCAACTGTAAGAGCAGCTAAATCTTCCGGCTCAAGATTTCGAACATCGGATTTACCATTTGCTCTTGCAAGAGTTTGTAACTCAAGTGTTAGAGTAGCTAAATAATTCTTAACACGCTTACCGGCTAATTCTGGTTCAAGTCTTTTTTCTAATTCAGGGTCTTGAGTAGCTACACCAACTGGGCATTTGCCTGTATGGCAATGATGACAGTATCCTGCGGCTGTACCGAGTTTCTCATAATCTTCAGGATACATATCTGCATTACAATTTAAGGCAATCATCGCAGCTGATCCTATAGAGACAGCATCTGCGCCCATCGCCATCGCTTTGGCAACATCCGCTCCTGATCGTATTCCCCCGGAGACAATTAACTGAACTTTTCGATGCATATTTAGTTCCTTCAATGAATCAACTGCTTCTCTTAAAGCACCGAGAGTTGGGATGCCCACGTGCTCAATAAAAACATCCTGTGTAGCAGCAGTTCCACCTTGCATACCATCCAAGACAACGACATCTGCACCTGCCTTGACAGCTAAAGCTGTATCGTAGTAAGCTCGTGCAGCACCAACTTTCACATATATAGGTTTTTCCCAATTAGTAATTTCTCTTAATTCTTGAATTTTAATTTCTAAATCGTCTGGACCTGTCCAATCTGGGTGGCGACAAGCACTTCGCTGATCAATACCCTCAGGTAAATTTCTCATCATTGCAACTCGTTCATTAATCTTTTGTCCAAGAAGCATTCCACCCCCTCCTGGTTTTGCACCTTGCCCAACTACTACTTCGATTGCATCTGCTTTTCTTAAATCATCTGGGTTCATTCCATATCTCGATGGTAATAATTGATAGATTAGATACTTTGAAGATTTCCTTTCTTCTTGTGTCATTCCTCCATCACCTGTTGTAGTTGAAGTACCCATAGCAGAAGCACCTCTTCCTAAAGCATCTTTAGCATTTGCTCCTAAGGCTCCGAAGCTCATTCCTGCAATAGTTATTGGAATATCAAGGGTAATGGGTTTTTTGGCGTATCGATCACCAATAACAACAGAAGTATTACACTTTTCTCGATAGCCCTCTAATGGGTATCTTGAAGCTGAAGCACCCAAAAAAACCAAATCATCAAAATTAGGAACTTTTCTTTTAGCTCCTAATCCACGAATTTGATAAATTCCTTCTCTGGCTGATCTTTGAATTTCCGCAATAGTATCGTGCGAAAAAGTACTAAAACCTTTTAAATTTTTTTTATTATCACTCATTAATAGCTACTCACATTATCAATTTTAAAATTATATAGATTTCTTGCTGAACCATACCTTTTAAATTTCTTAGGATCAGCTTTAATATTTTGAGCCTTTAAAATAGAACTTAGATGTTTTATTTCCTTTTCATTCATCTCTTTTTCAATGCAATCTGCACCAAGACTTTTTACTTTACCTAGACAATAAATTTTAGCCTCATAAATTGAATCTCCAAGGTATTCATCTGCATCGCCCAAAATTATTAAGTTCCCACTTTGAGCCATAAAAGCAGACATATGGCCCACGGAACCTTTTACAATAATATCAATTCCCTTCATTGAAATACCACATCGAGAACTAGCATCGCCATCAATAACTAAAGTGCCCCCATGTCCTGTTGCACCTGCTGATTGAGAGGCATTTCCTTTAACATGAACTAAGCCTGACATCATATTTTCAGCCACACCTGTTCCGACATTTCCTTCAATAATTATATTTGCATTCTTATTCATTCCAGCACAGTAGTAGCCTACATGACCTTTAATAGTCACTTGAACTTCATCTTGTAAACCTGCGCATAAAGCATGATTACCCAATGGGTTTTTAATGACAAATTCTCTTTGATTAGATTTCGGATCTATTTTTTGTAAAAAAGAGTTGACCTCTGTGAGTGATTTTTTTGAAAGATCAAAATTCATTAACTACCCCAAGAATAAACAACACCCGGCTTGGGTTCGTAAATATTAGCTTTATTAACATCAGGTAAATGTGCCATTGCTTGAAATTCAGAGGCTATTGCAACGTAGTCTTTTGTTTCAGCAATTACCGCAGGTTTACAAGCAATTTCATCACGTAATACAGCAAAACCTTTTTGGGTGCCTGTGATAAATGTATAAAAACCATCTAAATCTTTTAAACCATTAGTAAGAGTGTCTTTTAAAGAAGTTTTATTTTTTAAACTATTTGAAATATATCCTGCTGCCACTTCTGTATCATTTTGTGATTTAAACTCTATTCCATCTTTAACCAGAGTGCGTCGAAGATTGTTGTGATTTGATAAAGAACCATTATGGACCAAACACTCATCCTCTCCTGTTGAGTAAGGGTGTGATCCATCTGTAGTAATTGCACTTTCGGTAGCCATTCTAGTGTGGCCAATAGCATGAGAGCCTGAAAACTTATTTAATGAAAATTTTTTTACAACATCCTTTGGATTTCCAACTTGTTTAAAAATTTCAATAGATTTACCGTAGCCCACCAAATCAATCTGTTTGATGCTCTTTAAAAAAGGTATTGTTTTCTCAGGTTTAGAGGAACTCTCAATGACGACGTGATCAGAAATTACTTTATATTTAGCATTAGCAATTTTATTTTTAAGTAATTTTTTCAAATCCTTTAACTCAAAGTTATTTTGCAAACAAACAGTGTATTTAAATTTGCTAGACTTATTATAGATCGCAAAACCTGCACTATCAGGACCACGAGAGGCCATGTTATTCATCATACCCGTTAACAATTTTCCAAGTTGTTTATTATATTTTTTATTCTTGAGATAAATCCCAACAATGCCACACATTTAATTAAACTCCTTCGTAGCCGAATTCTAGAGCAGCATCGGTGATGCTATGATAAAAAGAACCACCAAAACTGCGAAGTGCATATAAGCGAATAGTTTTAGGGTTATTGCTAATGAAATCAATTAAAATATTAATTCCATTGTAAGTGGTATTAGCACAATTTCCTTCTTTAAAAACATTTTCGTTAACATTTAAAGGGGAACCTTTTTTAATAACGTCTAAAGTATGAGATCCCTTAATTTCAACTGTAGCTCTGGAATGAGAAAGATCAGTAATTGCAAAATCATTATCATTACATGCCGATGAAATAAGGTTTTTTAAGTTAGAGTTAGTCAAAATACAAAGCCATGTCTCAGGGCCTATCCACAATATTCTTATATTCTCGTTTGCAGAAATTAATGGGTTTTCTTGAGGTAATGACAACCCATCAATTTTAATTTGATTTGATTGAACATCGCTTTTTCTAAACTTAGCTACTTGAAAAATTGATAAGTTCTTGATTTCAGAAATTTTTAGAAGGTCTTGTTTATCTTCATGATCTCCAAATAAACCAATTTTATGGTCAAATTGTAAAGCTGAAATATTTGTATCACTCATTTTATGACCTTACCCTTTCTCCTTTAGGATCGACATAATGGGAAGAAACCACTTCTACAGGAATTGAAATATCTTTGAGGGGAGAGACAGCAATTAATTGTTTTCCAATTTGTTTCTTTCCATCTTTTATAATAGCAATTGAAAATGGGTTATTATATTCCACGCTCCAACAAGATGAAGATACATGTCCTAGTTTTGGAATAGGAGTTGGAGCTTTGTCATCAGCGACTAAGTGTGAACCTTCAGGTATTTTACTTTTTTTATCAACTGGGACTAGTCCAACAATTGTTTGTCTATCTTCACTTACAAAAGCTTCTTTTGATAATGATCTTTTACCAATGAAATCTTTTTTCTGACTAACCATTCCATTTAATCCCACATCGTATGGGATATTTCTTCCATCTAATTCTGGACCAGCAACGTGACCCATCTCTATTCTCAAAGTAGATAAGGCCTCTGTTCCGTATGGTTGAACTCCTAACTCAGAACCTACATCCATAATTTTTTTCCATAAATGAAGACCGTAATTTGACTCAACATTCACTTCGAAAGCAAGCTCACCTGAAAATGAAATTCGATAAATTCTTGCTGGAATATCCCCTAGTTTTGTATCAACAAGACCCATAAAAGGAAGACCTTCGTTAGATAAATCAACATCAGGAAATAGTTTTGATAAAAGTTCTCTGGACTTAGGGCCTGCTACCGCAACTCCTGCCCACTGCTCTGTTGTTGATAAAACATTAACATCAAGATCCGGCCAAACAACTTGAAGATAATATTCTAAGTGAGAAAGAACGTTTGCCGCCTGTGCTGTAGTAGTAGTCATATGAAAATGATTTTCTGAAAGTCGAGATGTGGTTCCATCATCAAAAACCATACCATCTTCTCTTAACATCACTCCATAACGTGCCTTACCTACTGGAAGTTTAAGCCAGGCATTGGTATAAACTCGGTTTAAAAATTCTGGCGCATCTGGGCCTTTAATATCTATTTTTCCAAGTGTAGTAACATCACATATACCAACATTTTTTCTAACATTAGCTGCTTCTCTATTAACAGCATCATTCATTGTTTCTGTTCCTCTTGGGTAGTATCGAGGTCTAACCCATAAGCCTGCAGCAACAAAAACTGCATTATTTTCTTCATGCCAAGTATGAACTGGAGATTTACGTGTTGGAAGATAATGGTTACCAACTTCACGGCCAACAATTGTACCAATTGTGACTGGCGTATATGGTGGACGGAAAGTTGTATGCCCTACTTCTGGGACAATCTTCTTTTCAATATTTGATACATATTGAAGACCATTTAAGTTACTTGTTTTACCCTGATCACCAGCCATACCTAAAGTAGTGTAGCGTTTAACATGTTCAATGGATCTAAATCCCTCTCTAAGTGCCAACTCTACATCTGAAACTGCAACGTCATTTTGAAAATCTATAAACCTTTTTGGTTTTTGACCATTTGGTAATGGCATGCACCAGAGTTTTTCATGAGGTTTTTGATCAGGCTCATTTGAGATTGGTGTGTCAGTCTTAATGTCGTTTGAAGTAAACTTATTAGAAAGTTCAAAACCTACTTGAAACCCTTCCGCTAATGATTGGTTTAAAGTAAAGGCTCCATTGGCAGAGCCAACGGCAGTTTCTTTTTGTCTTTTTTTATCAGGAACAAACGCATCAATGTCTTCGTTAAATTTTAATTTATTTCCTGCTTGCGAAGAAAGGTGAACAGTAGGTGTCCAACCACCGGACATACAAATACAATCACAATCGACTTCTGCAAGAGAGATAAAATTTTCTTTTTGATTATCTAAAGTACCAATGGTAGCAGATTTAATTTTTAAATGACCTTTAGTATTAGCTATGCCTGAATTAAATCTTATGTTGATGCCTTGTTCTTGAACTTCTTTGACAAGTTGGCCATCAGAGTTATCTCTAGTATCAACAATGATTGGTTTGATATCATTTTTGATAAATTCTAAAGCAGTTGCGTAAGCAGAGTCATTATTAGTAAAAATTATTGGCTTTTTACCTACAAGGGTTTCATAGACCTTCATGTATTCTCTTGCAGCAGAAGCAAGGAATATGCCTGGTCTGTCGTTATTTCCAAAAGAAATCGGTCTTTCAATAGAACCTGTAGAAACAATTACTTCGCCTGCTCTTATATAGTGTAGTCTTTGGCGAGGTGTGTATTTAGAGGAGTTTTCAAGATGATCGCTTACTCTTTCAAACATCACTGTCATGTTATGGTCATAATAACCAAATACTTGAGAGCGACTTTTGACAACAACATTAGGCATATTTTTGAGCTGTGAGATCACATCACTTGCCCACTCTCTTCCTGACATATTGCCAATAGTCACGTCATCGTTTAATAGCGAACCTCCAAAATGAGCCTTATCTTCAGCAAGAATAACCCTTGCGCCATTTTTGGCAGCCGCTAGCGCACTTGATAATCCTGATGGTCCAGATCCAACTACTAAAACATCACAATGCTCATAGTTATGTTCATATCTATCAGGATCGGGTGACAGGGGGGCTACGCCCATACCTGCAGCTTTACGAATAAATGGTTCATAAACTTTAAACCAAAAACTTTTTGGCCACATAAAAGTTTTGTAATAAAAACCTGCTGGGAAAAAACGATTTAAAATATTGTTTATCTCTCCGATATCAAATTTTACAGATGGCCAACAGTTTTGACTTTTAGCTTTTAAACCTTCAACTAATTCAACTTCAGTAGCCATGATATTAGGCTCAGAGCGGTCACCCTCATGAAGTTGAACCATTGCATTTGGTTCTTCTACCCCTGCCCCTAAAAAGCCACGAGGTCGATGATATTTAAAACTTCTACCGACTAGATGAATGCCATTAGCAATTAAAGCTGAGGCAAGTGTGTCACCCTCATAACCTTGATAGGAGTCTCCATTAAATGTGAAGTTAATAATTTTTTCTTTATTGACTAAACCTTTGGAGTTTGAAGTTCTATATTGATTACTCATTAAAATCCTCATTCATTTTACAAGTTGAAAAAATTTCATGTGTTGCTGTATCTCTTGAAGCTTTGAACCATTGACGACATCCAGATACATGTTGCCATAATTCTGTATGCTTTCCCCTAGGGTTATCTCTGAAGTAAACAAAATCATCCCAATCTTTAGTCGAAATCTCTTCTCCTAAGGCTGGTCTTTTGATAGTGCCGTCACCACCATATGAGAATTCGTTTTGGGACCTCTTACCACAATAAGGGCATTTAATTTCTAGCATGACTTAACCGATCCAAGGCTTTGGACCAACGCCTTTTTCATCAATAATATTGCCGGTATGGAAACGATTTAAATTAAATTCAGCATTAAGCTGATGAACTTCGTTTTTAGCTATCGTATGTGCAAATACCCAACCAGAACATGGTGTAGCCTTAAATCCGCCATAACACCAGCCACAATTTAAATAGACTCCATCGATATGAGTCTTGTCAATAATTGGTGAGCCGTCCATGGACATGTCCATAATTCCGCCCCAGGTTCTTAACATTTTTAAACGACTAAAGTTAGGAAAAACAGCCAGACCTCCAGTTAAAACGTGTTGGATCATAGGCATGTTGCCTCTTTGAGCGTAACTATTATATCCATCTAAATCGCCGCCCATGACCATTTCACCTTTGTCAGACTGGCTACAATAGAAGTGACCAGCACCAAAAGTGACAACATGATCAAGAATTGGTTTAACAGGTTCAGAAACACAAGCTTGTAAAACATGAGCCTCAATTGGTAATCTCATATTCAACATATCTGCTAATAAAGTAGTGCTACCTGCTACACATAAACCAACTTTTTTAGCTTTAATATTTCCTCTAGAAGTTTGAACACCTTGTACTTTTCCATTTTGAACATCGAAACCTGTGACTTCACAATTTTGAATAATATCTACACCCATAGCATCTGCTTGACGAGCATAGCCCCAAGCAACAGCATCGTGTCTTGCAGTTCCTCCTCGAGGTTGCATTAATCCACCATGAATTGGAAAACGACATGTATCAGAGAAGTCTGCGAAAGGAATCATTTTTTTTAGATCCTCTCTACCAAGCAATACGGCGTCGATACCATTTAAACGCATTGCATTGCCTCGACGAGCGTAAGCATTCATTTGAGCATCAGAGTGAGCTAAGTTAATGATACCTCGAGGTGAGTACATCACGTTATAGTTGAGTTCTTGGCTTAGAGTTTCCCATTGTTTCATACCAAACTCGTAAAAATGAGAATTAGCATCAAACATATAATTAGATCTTAAGATGGTAGTGTTTCTTCCAACATTACCTCCACCTATCCAACCTTTTTCTAAAATTGCAACATTGGTAATACCATGCTCTTTAGCAAGATAATAAGCGGTAGCTAAACCGTGGCCACCTCCACCAACTATGACAACATCGTATTCAGATTTTGGCTCTGGATCTTTCCAGGCAACCTCCCAATTTTCGTGATTAGAAAAAGCATTTTTTACAAGACTAAAGATGGAATATTTTTGCATGAATCAATTTACCTCTTCGAAAATATATATCTCAAAATAATCAGTGTAACAATACTGTTTCATAATATGAAACAACATTTAACTTGATTGTTATTTTGTTGCACCCCCATAAATTGCATAAAAATCGATTTGAAATCAAAAAATTTGTAATTAATATTAGATTTTTCGGAGGAATATAATGACAAAAATAGCTTTAATCGGAACAGGCCCTTGCGGTTTATCATTTTTAAGATCACTTCATCAAGCTGAAAAAAATGGTGATTCCATTCCAGAGGTGGTTGCGTTTGAAAAACAAGCCGATTGGGGTGGTTTATGGAATTATACTTGGAGAACTGGTTCAGATCAATTTGGTGATCCAATACCTAATAGTATGTATCGATATTTATGGTCTAACGGTCCAAAAGAGTGCCTAGAATTTGCTGATTATTCATTTGATGAACACTTTCAAAAACCTATTCCATCTTTCCCTCCTCGAGAAGTATTACAAAATTATATTCTTGGTCGTGCTGAGAAATCAGATGTTAAAAAATATGTAAAATTTAATACAACAGTTAGCAGTGTCGTTGATAACGGTAATGGATTTGATATTACCTATACAAATAAAATAGATAATACAGTTCATAAAGATAGTTTTGACAAACTAATCGTTGCAACAGGTCACTTCTCTGTTCCTTATATACCTGAATATGAGGGTATGAATAGTTTTCCAGGAAGAATTATGCACTCTCATGATTTTAGAGATGCTGAAGAATTTAGAAATAAAAATGTAGTTATACTTGGAAGTAGTTACTCAGCTGAAGACGTAGCATTACAGTGTTACAAGTATGGTGCTAAGACAGTAACAATTGGTTATAGAAATAATCCAATGGGGTTTAATTGGCCTGAGGGAATGAAAGAAGTTCATTACATGGACAAAATTGATGGTAATAAAGCGATCTTTAAAGATGGAACGGTGCAAGAAATGGATGCTCTTATTCTTTGCACAGGATATTTACATCACTTTCCATTTTTATCTGAAGATTTAAAACTTAAAACTCACAATAGGCTATACCCACCAATGCTTTACAAAGGTGTTGTTTGGCAAAATAATCATAATTTATTCTATCTTGGAATGCAGGATCAATTTCATACTTTTAATATGTTTGATGCTCAAGCTTGGTACGTCCGTGATATCATTATGAATAAAATTAAACTTCCAAGCGATGATGAGATTTCAAATGATATCAATAGTTGGGTCAGTAAAGAAGAGGCACTTGAGGATGCCTACCAAATGATTGATTTTCAGACTGATTATTGTGTTGATCTTTGTTCTGCAATTGATTACCCAAAAATAGATTTTGAACTCATCAAAAAACATTTTTACGATTGGGAACACGACAAAGAAGCTAATATTCTTACATATAGAGATAAATCTTTTTCATCCCCAGTTACAGGTACAACTGGACCATCCCACCATACTACTTGGCTAGAAGCTATGGATGACTCAATGGCTACTTACTTAGATACAAAATAGATTTAAATAATGAAAAACAACCATATCAATCTTTTAGGTTGGATCTTATTTATCATATCAGCTGTAGGATTTATTATTTCAAGTATTGGTAGTTTTTGGGCTATGTTTGGAAGTATTTTTTTCTTTGTAGCCTGTTTTGTTTTTCTAATTCCCTTTTTTAGAAAAGAAAAAGAATAGTATAATGTTTTATTCAGGTATTTGTTTTGGAACAAATGACCTGGATAAAGCTGGTAAATTTTACGATTTAGTATTCAAGACTATTAATGTTGTCAGATGTCAAACAACTGATAATGAAATTGGTTACGGATCATCAATTGATGAGGAGTGTTTTTGGATTATTAAACCATTTAATAAAGAGCCTGCTACACGTGGTAATGGTTCTCAAATGATCATTACGGCCAATTCAAAAAATGAAGTAGATTTATTTTATGCTGCAGCTCTAAAAGCTGGTGGGTATGATGAGGGCGCACCAGGATTAAGAGATCATACTCCTAATTATTATGGAGCTTATATCAAAGACCTTGATGGAAACAAAATCCATATTTACAAAATACTCTAAGCTAAATTTATTTTAAGGAATTGTAGTATCCTTACCTCTCGGAATAAGTTTATCTTTATCGTAGAATGGTAATTCCACTACTTCACAATCTATAAAACTATCATCTAAACTTTCTGCTCTTACTTTAAAATCAGTCCACTTACCTGAATAGTTAAATCTTACATAACCAATATATTTTTTTAGAGTTGGGGACCAAGTTGATGCAGGAAGATATCCAACAACTTCATCATTAGATAAATAAACATTAGATTTATATTTAAAAGCTTTTTCAGAAATTATACCAAATAATCTTTTTCCTGATTTTTTACTTAGTTCCACTAATGCTTTTTTTCCAATAAAATCATCTTTGTCTAAATCAACCAGTCTGCCAAGTCCAGCTTCAAAAGGATTCATAGAAGAGTCAAAATCAGTATTGCTGTCTAATATACCTCCCTCAATTCTTCTCATTTCCATTGATAAAATTCCATCAAAATGTAGTCCTAGAGGTTTGCCTATTTCAAGAATTGTATTCCAAAGTTTTTTATAATTAGTATCTCCTCCTAAGCTATAAATCTCATAACCGAGCTCTGCGGTCCAGCCTGTTCGTGAAATATAAACTTTTTGCCCTGCTATCTCAAAAAATCCAGAGTGATAATATTTAAAATTTTCATCCAAGGATCCATTTGTAAGTTTTGATAATATTTCTTGTGATTTAGGTCCTTGTATTTGAATAGACCTAGATGAGGGATCTGAAATCTTTACATTATAATTTGCTTGATGAGCTTTAAGCCAAGTCTCCAGTGGACCGTCAGGTTGAACATACCAATACTTATTTTCTTCTAACCGAAAAAAGACTCCATCTATAAAAATTCCACCATCTTCATAGCATGCTATGGCATATCTACCCCTTCCCACATTCATTGTAGAAATTTTTCTACTAAATACTTTATCTAAAAACTCTCCTGCTTGAGGGCCTTCTATTTGAATAGGCTTTTCTGGAGTATCGTACATGACAGCTTTTCTTCTCAGATTCCAATACATTTCCTCCGTATCATTGCCTAGCGATATTGGATAAAAACGTTCAGCATAAACACCGTATAGATTATCTTCCTTATGATAAAAATCAAAATATGGCCCTTTATCAAATCTTTTCATGCCAACCGGTAATGTTGTTGATTTGCTGACGAAAGTGGCCTCTTTGCCTATAAAGTCCTTTTTTTGAGTCATTAAATTTATGCTCTTACTCTTGATTTAGTTGGGTCATAAAACGGAAAAGGTACTACTTTTGCTTTGATGCGTTTCTGATGACCATCAAGTTTTCCAATTTCTACTTCTGTATCTAATTCACAATAATTAATATTCATTTTACAAAGAGCAATATTTTTATTTAAAACTGGCGATTTCATTCCACTGGTAACAATCCCAATTTGCTCACGTCCATTGCCAGAAGGGTGAACGCAATCGCCATGACCACATATTTCATTTCCTTCAATTTCAAGTCCAACTAGTTTTCTTTGGGGATTGGCTTTTCTTTCAATTAAATTATCTTTCCCGATAAAGTCATCTTCTTTTGATTTTAAAGGGACTGTAAATCCAATTCCTGCTTCGAAAGGATCTGTTTGATCATCAAATTCATAATTAGCAAAAATCAAACCTGCTTCAATTCTCACTAAATCTAAAGCGTCAAGGCCCATTGGAGCAATTTCAAACTCTTTACCCGCCTCCATTACAGCGTCCCAAATTTCTGCAGCCTTGCTTGGATGACAAAAAATTTCATAACCTAATTCACCTGTGTAACCAGTTCTTGATACCATGATTGGAGTTCCATCAAGTGTGTGAAGACGACCGACAGTAAATCTAAACCATTCTAAATCCTCTAAAGTAGTCTGATGAGGCGGAGTCCAAACAATCTTTTTAAGAATTTCTCTACTCTTAGGTCCTTGAACAGAAACATTATGGAGATTGTCTGTAGAAGATTTAATCCAAACTTTTAAACCCATTGCTTTTGCTTTATTTCTTAGCCACTCACCGCAATACTCATCACCACAAATCCATCTAAAATTATCATGAGTCATTTTAAAGACTGTGCCATCATCTAACATACCACCGTGGTCATAACACATAGCGGTATACACAACTTGTCCTACAGAGAGTTTTCTAATGTTTCGAGTACATGTCCTTTGAAGTAATTCTTCAGCATCTGGTCCTCTTACTTCAAATTTTCTAAGTGCTGATAAATCCATGATGATTGCTCTTTCACGACAAGCTTCATATTCTTGTAAGGCGCCATAATTATTAAAGTTAGAAGCGAGCCAATAACCTTTATACTCAACTATGTTTTCAGTTAATGCAGCTACCCTCGGGTGAAACCCGGTCTCTTTGGTTAATTTTGGTTCTGAATCTGCTTTCATTCTGTACGCTACTCCTTTACTAAAAGGCTTATTGGGCCTGTAAACTCTAACAAATATGTCTGTTGGATTCCATCCATTTGCAGCATCCACATCATCTGGGCAAGCTGAAGAAACACAAACAAGATTTTTTAAAGCTTTAAAAATAATGTAATCACCAGGTCTAGACCAAGGTTCATCAAAAATTAGTGAATTGTTTGCATCTATAGCTGTATTGTAGAAAAGATTAATAGCATTCCAGCCTAATCTTTTTCTCATGGTAAATTTATTTAGAGCATAGTTAAAATTATCGGAGCAATTAGGATGACCAAAATAACCTAAATCATCATAAAATTTTGAAGTACACGCTGTACCAAAAGTATCATGTCTTCCCACTGTATCTCTATAAACTTCAATCATTGGGTATTGGTTCTCATCATAATATTTAGAATGAAGTCCAGGCATTGGGAACGCAGACCCCATCAAATATCTGCTATTAGTTGTATCTATGCCAAGTTCTTGGCCCTTATGAAGTTTATCGGCATCAAAAGCCATGAAATCAGAGCACTGTCGTCCATATATATCTATTACTTGAATAAAGTCACCTTCTTGAACTTCATAAGCCATCGCTGTGTATCTTTTAACAAAAATCTCTTCAACAGGATCCATAAGAGGATCTGGTAATAAAAACTCACCTTCCTCTCTTTTTCTCAATCTTTGAACAATTACCCTTAATTCAGAAGCCGGTATATTTTCATGAGTAATTTCAGATTCACCTGGAGCTGAGATAATACAAATAGAGGAGTCATTTGATGAAAACTCTTCTATGCTATTTGCCTCAGCTTCTTTCGAAAAAACAAGAACCGATTGGTTTATTGAATTTACATCATGCCCTAACCTTTTTAATTTTGAATAAGCAATTTGTGCTGACTCTTCATTACTTGTTAAAATTTTTTTTGTTAATTCACCTTTGTGTTCACTTTTCAAACTTAGTGAAGATAAGCTACACTCCCCTTTAGAATTAAAAGCAACAAGCTCTGCTTGTTGAAGTCCCTCTAAATTAATAATTTTAAATTTATCTCCTGGCTCTAATTTGAGAGTAACTGATCCACCAGCAACAACTAAATAGTTTTCTAAATCATCACCTAAAGCTGGTAAACCAGGTTCATAGGGTTTTGTAATTCTAGGTATAATCATGATTAATGTGACATTTTTGAAAATAAGTTTAGCACTACTGCGCCTATTACAATTAATGATATTCCAATAATTCCGCCTAAATCAACTACGTTTTTAAAAAATATTACACCTAATAAAGTAATTAAAACTATTCCTAAGCCTGCCCAAATTGCATATACATAACCTATGGATGCAAATTCATTCAAACACTTTGATAGAAAGTAAAAACAGATAATATATGAAACGGCCATGCCTATTGTGGGTACAATCTGCGTATAACCTTTTGATAATGTTAAAGAAATAGTTCCTACGACTTCAAATATTATTGCTAAAGAAAGATAAACGAACTTAAGCATTGATTAATCTAAACCTAATGCTTTTTTTCTTTCCTCTGCCCACTTCCTAACAATTACATCTACAGAAATAGCCATTAAAGAAACAAATAAACCTAATGTTATAGCTACACCAGGACCATCTTGGGCTCTTGATAATGCTCCAAAAATAAGTTGGCCTAAATCTTCTGTTCCAATAAGCGCTCCTAAAATTACCATTTGTAGAGTGAAAACAACTGTTTGATTAACGCCAAGCATAATTGTTGGAAAAGCTAAGGGAATTTCAATATTGGTCCATCTTTGCATTCTTGAAACTCCAGACATGGTACCTGCTTCATGTAAAGAAGTTGGAACACTATTTAGACCCCAAACAGTATAGCGAGTAGCTGGAACGGTAGCATAAACAATAGCTGCTATTAACACGGAGGTATCAGTAATATTAAATAAGAAAATAACAGGTATTAAATAAACAAAAGACGGAAACGTTTCAAAGAAATCGCAAACAGAGAGAATAAATTTTGATCCCCTTTGAGTTTGTGCAAAAATTGATCCAACTATTATTCCATTAAGAGAAGCCATAATTACAGCAAATGTTGCCATGTACATTGTAATTAATGCTCTGTCCCAATATTTAGACATAGCAATAAATAACATCATACCGCCAACTAATAAGCATGTTCTAATACCACCAATGATATAGGCAATACCCATGGTAAGAGTTAATGTGGCAGCTACTGGCATGCCTAGATAAGCCTTTTTCATGGGACCTAAAACTTGAGTTAAAAGAAACTTATTAAAAGAGTTAAGAGAATAGAAAAAGGTATCCCAAACCCAATCGACAGCTGCATCAATGTAGTGAGCAAAAGTAAGACCCTTTTCAATAGGAATGACATATAGGTAATTAATTTTATCAAAGTAACCATTTGCTATAAAAGCAACGACAGAAAAAATTAAAATTGAAGTTCCAAAGATAATTAAAAGCTTATATCTTTCAAAAAAAGTTAAATTTTCAAAATAATCAACTTGTTTATTTGCCCATGCTTTTGTAAATCGATCAAGAATAACAGCTATTAAAACTATACAAAAACCCGCTTCTGCAGCTTTACCAATTTTTAAACTATTTAAGGCAACTTTTAAATTAAGACCGAGCCCTTTTGCACCAACAAAAGATGCAATCACAACCATTGCCAGACATTGCATGATAACTGTATTAACACCGTTTAAAATATCTCGTCTAGCTGTTGGTATCAAAACTTTAAATAAAAGTTGTCTTTTTGTGCAGCCACTCATAAGTCCTGCTTCTACAACCTCAGGTGAAATTCGTTTTAATCCTAATATGGTATTTCTTATCATTGGTGGTGTAGCTATTACTATAGTCGCTATAGAACCTGCATGATCACCTAAACCAAATAAAGCGATAATAGGTACAAGATATGCAAATTGAGGCATAGTTTGCATCACGTTTAATACTGGTTGTAAGGCTGTCTCAACTTTTTTATCAAGGTAGCCCCATATTCCAAAAGAAAGACCTAGTACAAAACAAATTGGAGTTGTGATTAAAACAAATGAAAGAGTTTGAATGGATGGTACCCAATTTCCAAAGATTGAAACGTATAAAGAGCCTATTCCTCCAAGCAAAGCCAATCGAAAACCACCTAGCTGATAACCTAATAAAAAAGCACCAACTGTTGCAGCTGTCCAAGGAAGAGCTGGCCAAGACATCCAATCATTTTCTTTAAGCCAAGCATCACTGACAAAAATATCTATTATTTTATCGCCTCCTAATAAAAGCTCTCTGACAAAAGTAATTAAAAATAATAAACCTTTTGATATGGATTTTGTGAATTCACGAAAGGCTGCTTTTTCTTCATACATTTCAAATATGGGATCATATACTTTGAGAGGGAACCATTCATATAAAGCTGCATAAATGATTTCATTTAATTTAATTGGTATAAAAGCTAATAAAGAAGGAAGCCTCCAGAAATAGTTACCCTCATTTTGTGGAATGAAATGGTATAAAAATAAAAATATTATTAATAAAATACCAAACTGAGCTGGTTTTGAAGATCGAATGATATCTAAATAATTCTTATTCACCAAATAAAACTTTGATAACTTTTGATGGATTTATAGAACCAACTACTGAATTTTTTTCATCAACAACTTTTATAGTATCTTTACTATTTAAAATCTTTTCAGCTACTGTTTCAATGATATCATCTTTTTTAACTGCTATTTCTCCAGAAGCATTTGGATCAGAGGCATCCATGATTGATTCAATCTTTAATACTTTTTCTCGAGGAACATCTTCAGTAAATTTCCTGACATAATCAGTTGCAGGATTTAAAACAATGTTATCTGGTTTATCTAATTGTTCTATTATTCCATCTTTCATAATTGCTATTCTGTCAGCAAGTCTCAATGCCTCGTCAAAGTCATGAGTAACAAACATAATTGTTTTATTCAAAACTGATTGGAGCCTTAAAAACTCATCTTGCATTTCTTTTCTAATTAAAGGGTCGAGCGCAGAGAAAGGCTCATCTAAAAACCAAATATCTGGTTCAACCGCTAAAGATCGCGCTATTCCAACTCTTTGCTGCTGTCCACCTGAAAGCTCTCTTGGAAAATAATTTTCTCTACCTTTAAGCCCTACGAGTTCAACCATTTCTAATGCTTTGTGAATACTATTTTCAGTAGTGACTCCTTTTACCTGAAGGGGGAATGCAATGTTTTCTAAAACTGTTTTATGAGGAAGAAGAGCAAAATTTTGAAATACCATTCCCATTTTTTCTCTTCTGAGTTCGATTAATTGTTTGCTATTCATGAGGCATATATCCTCACCATCAATTAAAATTTTACCTGATGTTGCATCTGTTAATCTTGATATACATCGTAAAAGAGTAGACTTTCCAGATCCTGAGAGTCCCATAACAACAAGCATCTCACCTTGATTTACGTCAAAAGAAGCATTGTTAACACCTACTATGCATCCAGCTTCTTGAAATTTTTTTGCGTCTACATTCCCTCCACTTTCAGATAAAAGTGTCTGAGCGTTGTTACCAAAAATTTTATAGACAGATGAACAGCTAATGGTTGGTGACATAAATTAAACTCTCCTATGATAAGTAAAATTCCTCCCTACAAAGAGGGAGGAATTCAAATTAAAAATATTACTTCATAAATAGATCGATTTGATCTCTGTTATTAGCAATATAAGCAGTTGCAGCTTCAGCATGAGTCATGCCTTCGTTGTCAACGTAGTTTGCCATTTCACCGATATTAGGTGCTGTAAATTCCATTTTTGTATAGAACTTATATGCAGATGTATGAGTGATTGGGAACTTAATGTGAGCAGCTTTTTTAAGCCATCCTTTTGGAGAACCACAACCAGTAGTCTCTAAAGTTCCACCATTTTCAAGTCTGCAACCCTCGAAGTAAGGAGGGAAGTCAATGAAAGTAAATCCAGCTGCATCAGTAAAGTTCGGAGACCAGTTAAAGATAATTGTGCCTCTTCCCTCTTTTTTAGCTGCTTCTAATTCAGCCCATAATGCATCTGCAGTACCTGCAAATTTAACCATCCATAAATCATCGATACCTAAACCTTTAAGTCTGTTAGGCATAACTTCGGTGTGCCACTCATAAGGACCTTCTAACCATCTACCTTTACCTTCTGAGTCAGGTGTAGCAAAGTTAGCTGCACACTCAGGAGACTTAAGAGCTTCCCAACTTGGAAGACCAGGACATAGTCCTTCTTCAATAACCCAGTTCGGAACACCCATTTCTTCAAAAGTTATAAGATCATGACTTCCAGCATCAATTAATCCACCTTTGTCCATAGCTGCATAAAAAGGAAGAGCCATTGTGGACTCCCAAGTTTCATGAGCAACGTGTAATTCACCGACACGAACAGCTTCATATCTTGTTGCTGATTCAGCAGGAACTAATTCTGCTTCATAACCAAGCTCTTCAAATGCTTGAGCCATAACGTTAGCCATAACGATTTGACTTGACCAGTTTAAAACTGGAATTCTAATTGGATCAGCCGCTTTAGCTACAGTAGATAAACCAGCTAATAAAACTAGAGTGTAAAATAATGAAAGTAGTTTTTTCATATTTCCTCCATTTCTTATTATAATAAGTTGGCTTATATTATGATATTAATGCATGAGCTTGAAGCGAAAAAATTCATATAGTGAAACAAAATGTTCTTTAAATAATGGAAAAAATTGATAAAAAACAGATTTTCATTCTCAAAAAAAATCTCCTAAATAACTACAAAATCATTAGAGAAAAATCTGGAAATTCAAAAATAATGTCCGTCATTAAGGGAGATGCATATGGTCACGGCATACAAGAATGTATGGAGATACTTAAAAAATCAGGTTGTAGGCATTTTTATGTTGCGCGTTTAGAGGATGCGATAAATTTAAGAAAAAAGAATAAAGATAATACAAATTTATATTTACTATCTGGTGCTACTTCTAATGAAACATGTAAACTTTTAAAGAAATATAAAATCACACCAATAATTAATAACTTAAGTCAATTAGAGATTATTACAAAGTACTCTGATTCAATAAAAATCATTCTACATTTTGATACTGGAATGAATCGATTAGGTTTTAAGTTCAGTGAAATTGATTTTATAAGGCAAATGATAAGTTTGGATAATATTAAATTTTTAATGACTCACTTATCATCAGCTGATGAAAAAAACATAAATGAGTGTCGATCCCAATTAGGTGAAATTAAAAAAATAAATAATTTTTTTAACAAACCATTAAGTATTGCTAATTCCTCAGGAATTTTTTTAGGAAAAGCTTTTCATTTAAATTATGTCAGGCCAGGCAAAAGTCTCTATGGAATAAATCCCTTTTTGAAAAAATCATTTGGATTAAAAGGAGTGATGAGTATTTATGCTCCAATTTTACAAATAGCCTATTTACAAAAAGGACAGACTATTGGTTATAGTAAAACATACAAAACAAAAAAAAATATGAGAGTGGCAACGATTGATTATGGGTACTCCGATGGATATTTAAGATCTGGTAGTAATCGTGCTAAAGTTTATATCGATGAAAAGCCTTGCAATGTTGTGGGAAGAGTTTCAATGGACTTGATAACTATTGATGTCTCTCACATCGATCAAAATAATTTGTATCTTGGTAAGCCTGTAGAAATTCTTGGCAACAATCAATCTTGTGAAGACCTAGCTTTAGAGACAGGGACTAATGAACATGAAATTTTGATTTCTTTAGGTAAGAATTCTAAAAAAGTATATATTTAAAAAAATGTATGAAGCTCCAGTCAAAGATTTAAATTTCGTTATTAAAAATCTCATAAATTTAGATGAATTGAATAAAATATCTGACTATCAACATTTTTCAGACGACCTAGTTGATGCGATATTAGAAGAGGCTGGAAAAATAGGATCAGAGGTATTAGATCCTTGCAACTTATCAGGTGATCATGAAGGTTCAAAAAGACTCGACTCTGGGGAAGTCAAAACTCCAAAAGGTTATAAAGAAGCATATGAAAGTTTAAGAGATGGTGGTTGGTTTGGCCTGGAAGCTAAAGAGCAATATGGTGGACAACAAATCCCTGTCACTTTATCAGCTGCAGTTAATGAAATTTGGCATAGTTCAAATATGTCTCTTGCTTTATGTCATTTGCTTACCCAAGGATTGATTTATGCATTACAAAAATCAGCTTCGGATGATCAAAAAAATTTTTATGTTCCTAAATTAGCCTCTGGAGAATGGACAGGTACAATGAATTTGACCGAGCCTCAAGCAGGCACTGACCTATCTTCTATAAAAACAAAAGCAGTGAAAGAAAATGGTCACTATAAAATTTCTGGACAAAAAATTTATATTACTTATGGAGAACATGATCTCTCAGAAAATATAATTCATTTAGTTCTTGCAAGAACACCTGATGCTCCAGAAGGAAATAAAGGCATATCAGTTTTCATAGTTCCAAAATTTATTCCTAATGAAGATGGGAGTTTAGGAGATAAAAATGACGTTAGCTGTCTTTCAATTGAAAAAAAACTTGGCGTCAAAGGATCTCCGACTGCTGTTCTTCAATTCGGAGATAACGGAGGCGCTATTGGTTATTTAGTGGGAGAGGAAAACCAAGGATTGAATATTATGTTTGAGATGATGAACCATGCAAGATTTTCTGTGGGTGTTCAAGGTCTTGCTGTTTCAGAAAGGGCTTATCAACAATCTAAAATGTATGCATTCGATCGAGTTCAAGGAATACCTATCGATGGGAACAAAGGAGATCCTATTATTGATCACCCTGATGTTTTGAGATTGGCCTCTACGATGAAATCTGAAGTTGAAGCAATGCGAGCTTTGGCTATTTATGGTGGTTTTGCACTTGATATGACTAAGTCCTCTCAAAATGAATATTGGGAAACTAAGTCATCTTTAATGATCCCTATAATTAAAGGTTGGTTAACGGAAAGGTCTTTAGAAATAACCTCTAATGCTATTCAAATTCATGGGGGTATGGGTTTTATCGAGGAGACTGGCATTGCGCAACATTATAGGGATGCAAGAATTTTACCAATATATGAAGGAACTACTGCAATCCAGGCAAATGATTTAGTATTTAGAAAGACACTCAGAGATAACGGGAAAGCGATTACTGAATTAGTTGAAGAAATTAATTCAGAGATTAGTGAGATCGCTAATACTGGAAATGAGACTTTAAAAGACTTATGTGAGAAGATGGCCCAATCCATAAAGACCTCAAAAAAAGTTATTGATCATATCGTCTCAATTTCAAATAATAAAAAAAGGCCTGCGGTATCAGGTGTTAATTATTTAATGATGCTAGGTTATGTCTTTGGAGGTTGGATGATGATTAAATCTGCTTCTAAATCTTTAGAATTAAAGAATACTGTTGAAATAGATGAAGATTTTTTAAATTCAAAAATCACTACATCTTCAATATATCTAACAAGTATTTTGCCAAAAATTGAAAGTCTTTCATCAATCATTTTAAAAGGTGACGAAGATATACTATCTATGAAGCGAAGCTGGCTTTAATTTGAAAAAATTTCAAAACTCTATAAGTAATTTTTTCAGCTGGTTAACGAAAACCGAACTAGTTGAACTCGATAATGTAGATATAAGCGAGGACCCAATACGACCTGAATATGATAATAGTTTTAGAACTTCTTATGGACGAAAAATATATGGTTTAAAATCCCATGAAAATATTGAAGGATTTATTTGTATTGCATTTTGTAATGAAGTTCCGCAAACAATGAAAGAATTAGATTTAATGAGTAAAAATGCTTTTCATGAAAAAAATGGAGATATTGCGGTTGCATATACTGTTTGGTCTAGAAAAAGAGGTGCTGGAAAAGAAACAATTTTTAATACAAAAAAATTTATTAAAGAAGAAATTAATACTGTAAACCGTTTTATTACTTTATCTCCATTAACGCCTATAGCTACTCATTTTCATATTAAACATGGAGCTAAGTTAATTAATATTAATGCAACATCTCAAAATTTTGAGTATGACTTTAATTAAGTTCCGGAATAAATAGGACCTCCTCCACCTTCGGGAGTTATCCAGTCAATATTCTGAGAGGGTTCTTTAATGTCACAAGTTTTACAGTGAATGCAATTTTGAGAGTTAATTTTTAAAAATTTTTTTTGAGTTTCGCTATCTGTTTCAATTTCATAAACGCCTGCAGGGCAATACCTTTGAGCCGGCTCATCATATTCCTCTAAAGTATAATTAGTTGTTAAGTCTTTATCTTTAAGTAACAAATGACAGGGTTGATTTTCAGCGTGATTGGTACCCGATAGATAGACTGAACTAGGTTTATCAAAAGTAAACTCACCATCATATTTAGGATAGTCTATCTTTTTAGAGTCTTTGGCAGAAACTAAACTATCATGATCTGCATGTTTATGTTGTAGTGTAAAAGGTAGTTTTCCACCAAAAATCTTTTGGTCAATACCTGTAAATACCATAGCAGGTATCAAACCCCATTGAAAACTAGGTTTGACATTCCTTGCTTGATGTAACTCATCATAAATCCAAGAGTTTTTAAATTCATCTTCATAAATTGAAAGATGTTCATTTTGAGATAAATGTTTATTGATAACTTCACCAGCGATAATTCCACTTTTCATAGCCGTATGAGATCCTTTGATTTTAGGCATATTTAATGTTCCAGCATCACATCCGATTAACAAAGCACCAGGCATATGCATTTGTGGTAGGCTTTGAAGTCCACCTTCAATTAAAGCTCTGGCGCCATAAGAAATTCTTTTTCCTTTAGTTAATAATTTTTTTATTTCAGGATGAGTTTTAAATTGTTGGAATTCGTCATAAGGAGACAGATAGGGATTTTTATAATCCAAACCAATTACATATCCCAAATAAATTTGATTATTTTCTGCATGATAACAAAAACTACCTCCGTATGTATCATTTTCTAAAGGCCAACCAACACTATGTAGAATTTTTCCTAAATTATGTTTTTCAGGATCAATTTCCCAAATTTCTTTAAAACCAATTCCATACTGTTGAGGAGATTTATTATTAGCATCTAAATTAAATTTCTTTATAACTTCTTTTCCTAAGTGACCTCTACAACCCTCTGATAAAACAGTTACCTTGCCTTTAATGTTTATACCAGGTTCAAAATTATCTTTGGGATTTCCATTTATATCAAGCCCCATATCTCCAGTTTGCACTCCAGAGACTTCTCCCTTTTCATTGTAAAGTAGTTTACTTGCTGCAAATCCAGGAAAGATTTCAACTCCTAAGTTTTCTGCAAACTCTCCGAGCCATTTGCACAAATTAGAAAGACTAATAATGTAGTTACCATGATTTTGAAGTGATTTTGGAAGAATAAAATTAGGGACTTTAAAGCTTTTCTCTTTATTTAAATATAAAAAATCCTCAGAGGTTACTTTTGTTTTAACAGGAGCGTTAAGATCTTTCCAGTTGGGTATAAGTTCATCAAGAGCTTTTGTTTCAAATACATTTCCACTTAGTATATGTGCCCCTACTTCTGCTGCCTTTTCCAATAAACAAATAGATATGTCACTATTTATTTGTTTTAGTTTGATGGCTGCAGATAGACCGGCAGGACCTGCGCCGACGATCACAACATCATATGACATTTCCTCTCTTTGGATATCGCTCATCAATTGAATTATATACTAAAAGTTAAGATTCTATCTTATTAAGTAAATCAAGTTCTTTAATTATCTCTGGGATAGCTTGAAATAAATCAGACGAAAGGCCATAATCTGCGACATTAAAAATTGGGGCCTCTGTATCCTTATTAATGGCAACAATGACTTTGCTATCTTTCATCCCAGCTAAATGTTGAATTGCACCAGAGATACCAATAGCGATGTATAATTCTGGAGCAACCATTTTTCCAGTTTGACCAACCTGATACTCATTACCTATATAGCCTGAATCAACTGCAGCTCGAGAGGCTCCAACAGCAGCGTTTAATTTATCGGCTAGTTCATATAACAACTTGAAGTTGTCTGAATTCTCCATCCCTCTTCCACCAGAGATGACAACTCTTGCATTTCCTAAATCTGGTCTATCGCTTTTAGATACCTCTCTACCAATAAAAAGGGTTGGTGTATCAGTATTCAAAAACTCTATATCTTCTATAGATGCACTTCCTCCGCTTTCTTCACATTTATCAAAAGCAGTGGGTCGTATAGTAAGTAGATTTATATTTTGATTTGTTTCTACTTGAGAAATGGCATTCCCTGCATAAATTGGTCTAACAAAAGTATTTTCACTTAAAATTTCAATCACATCACTTATTTGAGTAACGTCTAACAATGCAGATACTCTTGGGAGTAAATTTTTTCCAAAAGTTGAAGCAGGTGTTAAAACATGAGTGTAATTCTTTGCAATATTTGAAACTATAGGTGCCATAATTTCGGGAATGAAATTTTCTAATTTTTCATTATCGCATTTTAAAATTTTTGAAACTTTATGAATAGATTGAGTGTTTTTACATAGATTTTCAATTTTACTACCCAAGATTAATAGGTGGATATCCTCACTCAGTTTCAGTGCTGCGGAAATAGTATTAAGCGTTGAAGATTTTAAAATATTATTATCGTGTTCTGCGATTATTAAAACTGACATTTAAATAACCTTTGCCTCATATTTTAATTTTTCGACTAATTCTTTTACATCATTTACCATGATGCCCGCTTTACGTTTAGGGGGCTCTTCAACTTTTAAAACTTTGATTTTAGGATTAGTGTCAATTCCAAGGGTGGATATATCTATTATGTCTAAAGGTTTCTTTTTTGCTTTCATTATATTTGGCAAAGAAGCAAATCGTGGAGTGTTTAATCGTAAATCACAAGTAAGCACTGCTGGTAAATTAGTTTCAAGTTTTTCAATGCCCTCATCTATTTCTCTGGAAATGAATAGCTTATTGCCTTCAATTTTTAAATCAGAAATAAAACAAGCTTGAGGCCAATTTAATAATGCAGATAAAATTTGACCTGTCTGATTTGAGTCATCATCGATAGCTTGTTTACCTAATAAAACTAAATCCGGATTTTCTTTTTCAATAATTTTAGAGAGGGTTTTAGCTACGGCTAATGGCTCTAAGGAATTTGGAGATTTTACTAAAATAGAACGATCGATACCCATGGCTAAAGAGGTTCTAAGAACATCTTGAGCTTTGTCGTCACCTATCGTAACTGCAAGAGTTTCTTGGGCTAAGCCCTGTTCTTTTAATTTTACGGCTTCTTCGATAGCATTTTCGTCTGGTGGATTAACAGACATTTTTACGTTTTCAGTCTCAACACCAGATTGGTCAGCTTTTACTCTAATTTGAACCTTATAATCAACTACTCTTTTTACTGCTACTAGAACTTTCATAAAACGAGAATATAAATTAAATTGAAAGCTTAAGAAACAAATAAAATGACAGTAACTGGATATAAAAAAAAGAAACTTGCTAAAAAATATTATGACTTAGAATTCTCATTATTTCAAAATGGGAAAAAAATTAAGATTAGTGAGAATTTTCAGTTTAATGGTCATAGCGTGTCAGCTATTTGCTATAACAAGAAAGAAAAAATTTTTTATTTTATTAAACAATTCCGACCTAATTATTACCTAAGTAAAAATAAAATTTTCCCATTAGAAATAGTAGCTGGTGGTATTGATTCTAATGAAAATCCGAGACAGGCGATAATAAGAGAAATTAAAGAGGAAATTGGTGTTAAGCCAATTTCAGTAAAAAAAATTTGCTCCTTACATGTAGCGCCTGATTGTTTAGATGAAATTACTCATCTTTTTATCGCTAAAGTTCCTAAGATAAAAAACTTTCAAATTTTCAATAAAAAACAGAATGAATTAATTGAGATTATTCCTGTTTTTATTAATAAAATTTCTGATGAATTAAAAAAAAATACTAATCAAAATTTAGTAACACGATTAGCTTTATTAGAAATACTGAAACTTAAGATTTAATTTTTTTCATTTCAGGATCATAAAGAGGCTTTAAATGAACTGTACATGGAACTTTTTTAGTAGCAATTTCCAACTCATAATCCCCATCTAAAACAAATTGATTATTAATTACTTCAGAACTTCGAATATAACCATAACCAATAGATTGTTTTATAGTGTATCCATATCCGCCACTTGAAAGCCAGCCTACTTGTTTTCCGTTTCGATAAATTGTCTCTCTACCTAATAGAATTTGATTGGGATCATCAACTGTAAAGGCAGCAAAAATTTTCTTTAGACCTTTTTTCTTTTGTTCAATTAATGCTGATTTTCCAATGAAATCTTTATTACTTTTTAACTTAACTGCCCAGCCAAGCCCAGCTTCAAGCGGAGTATGATCAGGTCCTATATCTGATCCCCATGCACGATATCCTTTTTCTAATCGGCAAGCTTCAATACAACGGTATCCTGCATTTACTAAACCAAGATCCTTTCCAGCATCAAATAATTTTTCATATACATAAATAGCATCTTCAATTGAAAAATGAAGTTCCCAACCTAATTCACCCATGTAAGTTATTCGAACTGCATTAACTTTTTTATCTCCTATATTAACAGTTTGTGCTGTTGCAAATGGAAAGGCTGAATGAGAAAAATCAGATGAAGATACTTTCTCTAAAATTGCTCTAGTATTAGGTCCCATTAATGCAAAGACTGAATTTTTATAAGTAATGTTTTCAATTTTAACATTGGGAAATTCTTTAATATTATTTTTAATCCAATCAAAATCATGAGTCATAAATCCAGTTCCTGTAACAAGATAAAAGGTGTCTTCTTTCACCCGTGTGATTGTTACATCACATTCAATCCCGCCATGAGAATTTAACATTTGAGTATAGATTGTAGAGCCAACTTCCTTATTAATATTATTTGAGCAAATGTATTCTAATGCATCCAGAGCTTGGGGTCCTGAAATTTCGAATTTTGCAAAAGATGTTTGATCAATCAACACCGCTGTCTCTCTAGTTGCTTTTACCTCGTCCCCAACTATCTCAAACCAATTTTGACGATCGAAAGTGTATTGATCTTCAGGCTCTACTGAATTAGGAGCAAACCAGTTAGGTCTTTCCCATCCTAATTTTTCTCCAAAACAAGCGTTAGCATTTTTGAGGGTTTCATAAATTGGCGACTGTTGAAATGGCCTTCCAGATGAATGCTCTTCATACGGCCAAGCAATGGTATAATGTTTTGCATAGGCTTCGTATGTTCTCTTTCTTACCCATTCTAAATCTTGATGAGGCTTTCCAAAACGTCTAATGTCTACAGGCCATAAATCATAGGGAGGTT
>CABZXY010000008.1 GCA_902529795.1 uncultured Alphaproteobacteria bacterium | reverse complement strand
ATTTTACCTTTATCCAATTTTCCAGCTGCCGCAGCACAAGGATGTATTGCTTTAGAGTACTCAGCAAAAAATAGAAAATTAGATAATATTCTACAATCAATCAATGACCCTCATTCTTTTCATCAAGCTCAGTTAGAAAGGAAATTTTTATCACGATGGGGTGGAGGATGTGCGTTAGATATTGGTGTGACGATTGAAAGTTTTTTAGATCAACAAATTCTTTTTGCTAGAGGAAAAGATGAACATACTAAAAAATATTTTCATGAAAAAAAATACTTATCAAAACCTAGAACTAAAAAAGTAAAGTATATTTTTCCTGCTAATCTTAAAAGTTATAAAATGTTTAATCGGGAGCCATTACCTCTAAAAAAAGACCTCTCTCACAAACATATTCTTGCAACAAGAACAGAAAATTTGCCTAAATCAAAAATTTCTAAAGCTGGATTTTTGGGAACTGCTGGTGTAACTAGTTGGCGAAAATTCAATAAAACTGGAGTCAAGGTCAACTATAGCTTTGATGGTTTCGGGGAAAAATATCGGCCTATTGAAAGCTATTATATTCAATCCAAATCAAAACCAATTAAACTGACTTATAAAAACAATAAGGTATCTAATTCCTTTCAGCCTTTTGCTCATTATCAATTAGTTCCATCATTAAATGAGCAGACGATTGATAATCTTTTTCTAGCAGAGAGTTTTTATTGGATGAGTTATTCAGCCTTTAAATTGGCTATTCAACTTCGTCCTGATATCTTAAATAAAAGAAATGCTTGTGGGCCAGGTAATACCTATCGAGAAATCTCTAAAATTATTCCTAAAGAACAATTAAATGTATATCTTAGTTATGAAGACTTTAAAAAATATGAACTTAAATGAAATCCTATTTTCCAATTAGAAAAACAAATAAACTCTCTAGACAAATGTTAATTCAACCTATGTTTGTTGATCAAAGGCTTCAATCTCCAAAAAATATTAAAGGCTTAGGAGAAAACTATAGTTGGCCTCAATCCACTATCCTTAAAGCGGTTGAAAAAGACTTAAAAAAAGGTTTGCGTAATTTTCTTTTTTTTATAGTTCCAAAAGAAAAGCAAAAACTGCCAGAAGATTTTAGTTTTCATTATGAGGTTATTCGATCATTAAAAACACAGTTTAAAAAAGATCTCACATTGTTGATCGATACTTGCTTATGTTCTATTACTCCAGATGGTCATTGTGGTATATCTCATAATAAAAAAATTAATTTACAAGAAACTCACTATGCTTTGGGATTAGCTGCAAACACTTATCTAGAAGCAGGGGCAGATATTATTGCTCCGAGTGATATGATGAAAGATACAACCAAGTATTTAAGAAAAATATTTAATGAAAATAATTTTAATGCTGCTCAAATAATGAGCTATTCCTCTAAATTCAAAAGTGGATTTTATGGTCCATTTCGTGAGGCTGCTAATTCAACGCCTAAAGGCTATGACCGATCCTCTTATCAACTTCCAGTCAATGATCGATCTAAAGCTATTCAAAGTTCAATTATCAATGCTGCTCAAGGAGCTAACTATTTAATGGTGAAACCCGGAATGACTTCAATTGATTTAATTCAAGAAATTAAGGCGGAAACCTTACTTCCTACAGGGGCCTATCAAGTCAGTGGAGAATTCGCGAGTTTAAAATTATTAGACTCCCAAAGGCTGGGCAAATACCCTGATTTATTAATAGAGTCTTTGAATGTGTTTAGTCGCGCTAAGGCAGATTACATCATTACCTATGGAGCTAGAGATATTGTCTCACATTTGTAATCAATCATTCAGCAATGCTCTTCAAAAAGTAGATCAAGCTGTTCCTCCTATTTGGATGATGCGCCAAGCTGGTCGGTATCATAATCACTATCAACAACTTAAACAGAAATATACTTTTGAACAGCTATGTCGTGAGCCTGAACTAGCTTGTGAAGTAACATTAGGTCCTATTCAAGAATTTGATTTTGATGCTGCCATTCTGTTTAGCGATATACTTTTCCCACTTGATTTTTTAGGTATGGGACTATCTTTTAGTCCTGGTCCAGTCTTTGAGAAAAATTTATCTAGATCGATGCTCGATAATATTCACTTAGATGCCTTTGAAGAATACATTCAATTCCAGCACCTAGCTCTTCAAAATATTCGCTCATCTCTTCCTCAAAATAAATCTCTCATTGGGTTTACAGGGGGTCCTATTACTTTATACCACTTTGCAGTTCGCAATAATCCAATTACTGATAATTTATTAATTGAAGCCCTACCAGTATTAGAAAAGATTTTAAATAGAAATATTGATATCCAATTTCAAAATGACATTGATCTATTAATGATCTTTGACACTGAGGCCAATCAGCTAACGGATAAGGAGTTCGAGGACTATAGTCTTCCCTTTATCGAACAAATAGCTGATCAATATCCTAATCGTATTGGTTATTTCACGAAAAATATTTCTCACTCTAAGTTTGACCTTCTTAAAGGAGTATCAAATTTACAATTAACTGTTCTTGGAACACAGCATAATATTTTTAAGGAACTTTCTCAAACCCACCTATCCTTACAGGGTAATTTTTCCAATGAACTTTTAGCTATTCCTGAAAAATCTGATTTTCTAATGGCAATTAACGAATACATTGATTTATGTCAATCCTTTGATGTCAGTCAACGCTCAGGCTGGATTGCAAGCTTAGACCATGGAGTGCAAAAGATCACACCTGAGACCAATATTCACCTTTTTATCGAACAAATAAGAACTAAATTAGCCTAAAAAACGTACTTTTTTCAATGGCAAACTTTAAAGGCAATGATCTGTATATCCACGGATCTGGTTTAAAAACAGGTATCCTTCTGACGAATTTAGGAACACCAGATGAACCAACAGCTCCTTCTTTGAAAACATACCTCCGACAATTCTTAAGTGACGAGAGGGTAATCGAAACTCCAAAACCAATTTGGTGGTTAATTTTAAATGGCATAGTTCTTCGCACAAGGCCTGCTAAATCTGCAAAGGCCTATCAATCGGTTTGGACAGATGATGGTTCACCTTTATTGCTTTACACAAAAAAACAAAAAAACCTCATTAAAGAGAAATTAGAAAAAAAATATTCTAATCTAGTTTTTGATATTGGAATGAGATATGGCAATCCTAGTGTTGCAGAAGGTTTAAATAATCTAAGAAAACAAAATTGTGATCGTATTATTGTCCTTCCCCTTTACCCTCAATATTGTGCCGCTACAACGGGTTCAACTTTTGATGCAGTCGCCTTAGAGCTTCAAAAATGGCGTTGGGTTCCCTCTTTAAGATTTATTGGAAGTTATTATGATCAACCTCTCTATATTCAAGCATTAAAAAATAGTATTGAAGAATTCTGGAGTAAAAATGATAAACCAAAAAAACTACTTTTTAGTTACCACGGAATTCCAAAAAAATATTTAGACAAAGGGGACCCCTATCACTGCTTTTGTAGGAAAACAACAAGACTAGTTGCGGAGTCCATGAACTTATCTGAAGATAGTTATATGACAACTTTTCAATCAAGGTTTGGCCCTGCAGAGTGGCTACAACCCTATACAGACAAGACAATTGAAAGTTTAGCTAAAGAAGGTACTGATGATATCCATGTTATCAGCCCTGCCTTTTCTTCTGATTGCCTAGAGACCATTGAGGAACTAAATGAAGAAAATAGAGAAATTTTTATAGAAAATGGTGGTAAAAAATTTGGATATATCCCCTGTCTTAATGATCGAGATGATCATATACTCCTCCTAACTTCGTTATTGGAAAACGAATTGTATGGATGGGTATGAGCGAACAAGTACAAAATCAACAAAAACAAGCTGAAAAATGGTTTAAAGAACTACGTAATCAAATCGTTGGCGCTATCCAAAAAGTTGATGGTTCAACTTTTCAGGAGAATAAATGGCAAAGACCTGGAGGAGGAGGTGGATTAATGTCTATTCTTAAGGGCGAGATCTTTGAAAAAGTTGGTGTGAACATTTCTACAGTACATGGTGAATTTAGTGAAGAATTTAGAGGTAATATGCCGGGGACTGAGGAAGATCCAAGTTTTTGGGCTAGTGGCATTTCCGTCGTGGCTCACATGAAAAATCCTAAAATTGCAGCTGCTCATTTTAATACTCGCTATATTACCACAAAAGGAAAACAGTGGTTTGGCGGAGGATGTGATTTAACACCTGCTATTCCGGAAGATAAAGAAACTGAAAATTTTCATGAGGGCTTAAAAAGAACATGCGACCCTCATGATAAAGAATATTACGAAAAATTTAAAAAACAATGTGATGAATACTTTTATTTGAAACATCGAAAAGAGCCGAGGGGAGTTGGAGGAGTTTTTTTCGACTATATTAGTAATAATTTTGAAAAAGATTTATTTTTTATTAAAGACATTGGTCAGTATTTTATTAACTTCATTATCGATAATGTAAATCGAAAGAAAGATTTTGATTACAACAAAGATGATTTAAGAACCCTATCTCAAAAAAGATCTCGTTATGTGGAATTTAATCTATTATATGACCGAGGAACTTTATTTGGTTTAAAAACAGGTGGTAATATTGATGCCATACTTATGTCAATGCCTCCAGAGGCAAAATGGAATTAAACAATGTATGAGACATTAAAAATACTTCATATTATTTCTTTTGTCTCTTGGTTTGCAGGACTCTTTTATCTACCAAGATTATTTGTTTACCACATTGAAAATAACACCAATAAAGAAATGAATGAAGTTTTTCAAAAAATGGAATACAAGCTTCTTCGAATTATCATGAATCCAGCTATGATCTTAACTTGGGTTTTTGGGTTGGGGTTAATTCACTACGTTGGTTTTGCTTGGTGGTTGATTTTGAAGTTAATATTAGTCGCTATTTTAACTTGGTTTCACATGTACTTAGCAAAAATCAGAAAAAACTTAGAGCATAATTACAGAGATTATACCTCGAGATATTTACGAATAATCAATGAAGTTCCAACTATCCTTCTTGTCTTAATTATTATACTTGTAGTAGTGAAACCTTTTTAATTTATGGATCTCACACAGGGTAATATTCGAAAGCAGTTGATAAGCATGGCCGTACCAGCCGGTATTGGGATGCTTTTTTACACGCTTTATAATGTCGTTGATACATTTTACGCTGGTCTTATTAGCACCGAGGCTTTAGCAGGACTTGCCATTTCTTTCCCAGTCTATTTCATACTGTTAGCTTTTGCAGTAGGTTTTGGACAAGGAACAACAGCGTTAGTTTCAAACTTACTAGGAGCAAAAAAAGAAGAAGATGCTGTTTACATATACATTCAATCTTTAACGATTTCTCTAATTCTTTCAGTTTTAATTGGATATATCACCTATAAAATTTCAGAACCTGTTTTTATATTTTTTGGAGCTAGTGATCTTTTTTTGGAAAATGGTCTTCGCTATATGCAAACTCTAGCATATGGTGCTCCTTTTTTTATTTTTGCCAATGTCATCAACTCTTTTTTATATGCACAAGGTGATACAAAAAAAAATAGAAATGCTCTTATTATTGGTTTTATAATAAATTTGATCTTTAACCCTATTCTGTCTTTAGGTATTGGTCCTTTCCCTGCATTGGGAACAATGGGAATTGCAATTGCCACCATTCTTTGCCAAATATTTAATGTCATCTATTTAGGATATTTTGTTCTTAAAAGTCCTTTGTCCAAAAAATTTCAATTTAGCTACTGTAAACTCCAAATTAAGATGGCTATTGATATTTTCAAGCAAGCTCTTCCAGCAAGTATGAACATGTTACTTATTGGAATAGGTTTTTTTATTATTCAAAAATATGTGACAGGTTATGGAGCAAGTGCTAGTGCCGGATATGGTATAGCTTTAAGAATAGAACAAATTATCCTTTTACCTGCTATTGGTCTTAATACAGCAATGTTAAGTATGACAGGCCAAAACTATGGGGCTAAAAATTTTGACAGAATTTATGAGGCCTTTGTTACTTCGCTTAAATTAGCTTTATTACTAATGGTCTTTGGCTCAGCCATTCTCTTTCTCGCAGGTGAACAAATGGCATATTTATTCACTCGAGATACTGAAGTAATTAAAATAGCTGGAAGCTATTTATTCATGGCTGCGTTTCTTACTTTTGTTTATCAGGTGATTCATCAAAGCGGCTCAGTTCTATCGGGCATGAAAAAGCCTACAATTAATGCTTTTTATACTCTCTTAAGACTCGCAATTATTCCTCCCTTTACTTTTTACTTTTTTTCTCAAACTTTAGGGCTTGGGTTAAATGGTATCTGGTGGGCTATCCTTTGCAGTAATATCATCGCCGCCTTCTTAATTTTCTTTCATATGCGATATTTAATTAAAAAAGAGGGATTAGCTCTTAAGACTAATCCTGTTACTTAATTTCAAATTTCTTCTCTAATTTACGGACAAAAAAAGAGGCTATTAAGATTAAGACTAGATATTCTAAAACTAAGAATGAGTAAATTTCCAAAGGACGATACGTAGTAACTATTAATTCATTAGCTCTTCTTGTAAGATCTCCTAAACCTATAACTGATATAAGTGAGCTCATTTTCAAAATATAGATACCCTGATTCATTAGTGCAGGTGTGATAATTCTAATCGCTTGAGGTAAAGTCACTTTTAAAAAAACCAAACTAGGTTTAAGACCTAGAGATCGTGCAGCTTCGATTTGACCTTTTTTAATTGCCTGAATGCCTGATCGATAAATTTCAGAGATGAAAGCTGACTCATGTAAAACTAGAGTAATGACACCAGCAACAAAGGGATTAAAAGATAAGCCTCCACCAAATATGGATGGTAAACCATAATAAATCCAGAGCAAAAGAACCAATACTGGTATTGCTCTAAAAATTTCTACATATATAAGATTTATTGATCGAATAGATTTTTTTGAGCTGAAGTTGGGAAGAGTTACTATTAGCCCTAATATCGCCGCTATAATTAAACTGACTAATGATATCCAAATTGTGGTCCAAAGTCCTCCAATTAAAAACTCAATGTTAGATGATCCTTGGGGATGAAAAGGATTGATAGAAAACCATGCAAAATTATATGTTCCAGCACAGCTAGTTAAAAAAAAAGCCGAAAATAAAAGAGTAAATCTTTTCATTAATAATCAATAAAATAGCGGAAGTAGGTTAGAAAACCAGATCTAACTCAAGTCTTTTAAATCTTCTAAGTGTTTACTAAGAGCGCTAGTAGATAATTGAATTTCGTAAATGAACATTAAAATTGCAATAGCAAATATTAAAACACCAAGACCAAAGGAGTTTAATGCCAACTGATATTCCTCTAAATAACTAGCAAAGATACTAAAAAGATTACAAAGGAAACTTAACCCTGATAGAGTTTGTACAGATCTAACTAAATTTAAACGCTTTGTTAATATTAGAATTTGATCAAAATAATGCCCTGCGGTTTTTTTGGAGTGTTTATTAAGTACAATTAAATCATGAATTTTTCTAATTAAGGAAGCAAGAGAAGTGTATCTGTTTCCAAATGAGATCATCATTAATGGAATAGCAGGGAAGAGTAATGCTGGATAAAGTGTAGTGAAGTTACTCATGTTTGAAGTTAAAAGAGAAGAGCGGTCAGTTATCTTTTTAGGAGGGAATAGCTGAGAATCTTATGTTAAACTTAATAAAATTTGTTATTTCCACTCTTCTCTTTTATTAATCTACTAAAATTATTTAAAATGAGTATTGCCAAGTTTGCACAATAAGTATGCGCAAGTTAAATACCAATAGCTTATTAATTTTTTAGACAATAAAGTATTTTTTATGAATCTACAAAAATCATTAGAGTGGTTTGGTGTGATTACAGCTATTGTTTACTCATTGTTAGTCGCATTCAATATAGGTGCTGAGTTTTTAGGTTTTACATTACTTTTAATATCTGCGATAGCTATTGGAGTCTGGGCTTATCTAGGAAAACACAAAGGGATTTTATTTTTACAATTCTTTTATGCTAGTGCAGGAATTATTGGAATGATTAGATGGTTTTAGAAAAACTCTGAAAAAACTAGAAAGATAACTAAACCAATCAGGTAGATAATGATAATAACATTAACAATATTCCAGATTTTTTTATTTAGAAAATAACGCCTAAGAAAATATCCCATATAACCAATAAAATAAAAAAAGAGAAAAGAAGCCAAGGTAGCGCCCAATCCAAATAAAATTTTTTGATTTAAGAAATCAAAAGATTTAGAGAGATTACCTAAAATAAAAACTGTATCAGAATACACATGGGGATTTAAAAAGGTGAAGCCAAATGTTTGAGCTATTATGGCTGATTTAGGAATAGCTTCTTTTGAAGTATTTACCTCTAATGGTGTATGAAATGATTTAATTTTTCCCCATATAAAATGCAGTAAAAATGCAATTAGGGCTAAATTGAGAAACAAAGTTACTTTAGTGGTCATTATTGATTGGATTGAATAAAAAATAAAAATACCCAGAAAAATTAATAAAAAATCACTCAATGCGCAGATTGTGGTGACCAGAAATATATGATTTTTCTTAATACCTTGTTCGATAACAAAAAGATTTTGAGCTCCAATAGCCAGAATGAAGCTCAGGCCAGTAGTAAAACCAAATAGAAATTCGCTCATGACAATTTTGCACAGTTTATAGACTTTACTCTTAAAATCTATTTAGTAAGTTTCCCTTATGAGAGTATTTATAGGAGCCGTTTTCTTTGCTTTGTTTTTTATTTATGTTGTAACTGAAGGTTTCACAAAAATCAGTCTACCTCTATAAATCTTCTTTTTTTATCAGTCTTCCATTCATCACTAAATCTCAAGGTTCCCATATGCATAGGAATATCTTGCTTAACAATTAAATTTTCTTCATCAAAGTTATAGAAGGCTTCATGCAAATAACGAAATTCTAATAAATGATTGAGGATGCCGTAGTTGATATCTTTAATTATTGTGGGATCGACGTTTTGATTAGTGATAAAGACATAATCTTCACCAGCTGGAAAATATAAAATAGATCTTATCGCAAGATTTGAAGGTCTATTTGCTAGATCTGCTTTCTTGATAATGGCATATTGAAATTGGTTTTGTTCAATTTTTTTTATTATTTCATAAACGCTATCGTCTAAGCGCGTGAAACAGTCAAGGGTGTTGGATCCACCAAAACTATGAGATATTCTTAACTCACGATCAAGTAATTTACAGACACTTTTTGCCAAGACATATTCCATTGTAATGGGAGATTTAACTAATATTGTCAGAGATAAATCTTGAGTTAGCGCGATCACAGTATTGAATTTTAATATGAAAATACAAATCAGAGTAATAAGTAATTTGAAATACATAGATTACTTTTAACATAAAACACTCTAAATTAATTCGAGATTTATTCACTATGCCAAGTTTCCCTATTATCGCTACGATCGCTTGTGTTGCCTATGGAATTGAGAGTATTTTTGGTTTTGGGGGAACGATCATATTTCTTGGTCTTAGTGGGCTTTTTTTTGATTTTAATTCTTTGCTAAAACTAGCAATGATTGTAGGCCTCTCCTCTGGGCTAGCAGTATTAATTCAATCTTACAAATATCTATCTTGGCGTCATTTAGTAAAAATTTTAGCTTATACTATCCCAGGTGCCTTAGTAGGAACGCTATTGATTTCTTCAATAACCTCTGAGTGGCTGATCAAATTTTTTGCGTTACTGTTGATCGTTTATGCTTGTTTTAATTTATTTTTACCTAATCTACTCATCCCAGAAATTCTCAAAAAAGCTCTTGTCATTTTGGGAGGTTTTATTCAAGGGGTGTACACCATAGGTGGTCCTTTTGTGTTAATGGGATACAAAGATCATTTTTCTTCAAAGCAAGAACTGCGATCTACAATGGCAGGCTACTTTTTTATTATCAACAGTCTTCGTGTGATATTTTATATTTTGTTGGGTGGAAGCTATTTAGAAATTGTATCAACTTACTATCCAATTGCTTTTATGGTGATGATTAGTGTTTGGTTAGGTTATCTGGTCCACAGAAAAATATCAGAGCTTTTATTCAAAAAATTAATAATTATTGCTATTTTATTTATTGGAATAATAATTTTAGTTACAAAATGATTGATTGGCAGTCCTATGGTCCTATTTATACAGTTGCTCCTGGAATAAAAAAAATTGGAGAATTGCCAATTATTGAATTTGATGAAGAAGAAAATCGTTATTTAAATTTAAAAAGAAAAGCAAAAGAGAATATATACTTTGATAAAATGTATACAACTGATCATGATCAGATCATTTGTAAAAAAATTCAATCAATCCTTTCTAAGGAATATCCTTCTAAACTAATATCCTTTAACAATTTTCAAGAATTGGGTTTTGTTATTCAAGAAGATTTAGCAGTTTTTCATCGAAGTAATAAATTAATCGCTCTTCATGTCTCTTTTCCTTCAGTATGGGTGCCCAAAGAAAAAATTGGCTTAACCTTTGCTGCCATTCACCAGCCAGTTCCTGGGATGCAATCTTTTCTTAAAAATGAGCAAAAGTATGTATCCATGATGGTGGAAGCAACAACTCCTATTATTCGTTATGTTTGGGGAGAACATTATGGATATTTTCTTTGCAAAGAAGAGCCTCTTACCTCCTCTACTAAAGTTATGCATACCGAAAGACAAACTTTTGTCGGAATTCCTGAAGCAGACCTAGGGTTGTTTTTAATCAGAAAAAAAGTGATGCTCTATTCCGATACCTCAGATTATTTTAAAAAATGGTATCAAGATCAGATAAAATCAATGAGCTTAGCACAAAAAGCATACAAGACAAAAGATGGATGAGTCGATACTACTGATCGAAAAAAAATATTTTTTTGAAAATAATCAGTTTTAAGTTTCCTGATTATCTTCTGGTGAAGCATTAGGATTAGTTAAACGCTCTAATTCAGCCAATTCTTCAGCTTCTTTTTTAGCTTCTCTCTTAGCCTTTTTAGCTGCTAACTTCTCTTGGCGTTTGCGTTCTTTTTCCATAGCACGCTCACCCGCTTTAGATTTATAGTCAAAATGAAGTCCCATATAAAAATTATAGCATAATAAATATAAGACTAAAGTTTCTGATTAAATTTTTTATTTCAAAGTTCTTTTTATTAGAGATAGCCAATTTTGATGACAAAGTTTTTTCATTAAACCTTCACTAAAACCTTGCTTGACCATTAATTCAATTAAAGGTGTCATCCCCAAGACACTTGATAGGTTCTTCGGCATCATGGCACCATCAAAATCTGAGCCAAATCCAACACATTCTTCTCCCAAATAATCAATAAAATATTTAAAGTGATCGACTATTAGTTGAATATCGGTCTCCGCAATCATTTTCCCATCAGGTCTTAAAAAAGCTGGAGCAAAATTTACACCAACCATTCCTTTAGTCTCTTTAATCGCATCAAGTTGTTTATTCGTTAAGTTTCTAGTATGAGGACATAGTTGATGGGCATTACTATGAGTTGCCACTAAAGGATTATGAGAGTATTTGGCTATATCCCAAAAACCTTTTTCGTTTAAATGAGAATTATCAATTATGATTTTTAAGTCATTGCAATGTTTGATTAGCTCTACTCCCTTGCTCGTAAGTCCTTTTCCTGTATCAGGTGAATTTGGAAAGGCAAAAGGTACCCCTTCTCCAAAAATAGTTGGACGCGACCATACGGGCCCGATCGAACGAAGGCCTGATCGATAAAGGGCCTCTAAATTATAAAAGTTATCATCAATACACTCTGCCCCCTCAATGTGCATTAAAATACAGAGACTTCTTTGGTGAAAGCTTTTTTCCAAATCTGAGCCAGAAAGACAGATTTTAACTTTTCCTTGAGAGTGTTTTTCGATTTGAGATAAAAGAGATATTTTTCTTATTACAATAGGTAGGGCTTGATCGCTTACGATTAAGTCAGGTAATGGTAGGGAATATTCATCTTTTTCCATATCGTCATATCGGATAGGTTTATCACTACTGCTAACTTCAGCTTCAGGTGAAGGAACATAAATTGCAAAAAACCCTCCTCTAAAATCTACCTCTTCCATTCGAGGTAAATCTAAATGCCCCTCATTATCTCCTAAAAGAAAATCTTCATGAACATTGATTTTATTTTTTAAAAATAAACGAAAGAGGACATCGTTATGGCCATCAAAAATGGAATAGTTCATTTAAATTTCATAATAACATTTTGTAGTTGTGACCATATAAGAAAAGTTTAATGTTCGCTCGATGGATTTGGCGACTTTTTTATCATTAGCTGGAGCAGCTTTTGTTTTTGGGATCTCTCCAGGTCCAGGAACTTTAGCCGCCCTTTCTGTTTCCACATCCCAAGGACTACGCTCCGGTTTAATTTTAGGAGCCGGAGAAGCGGTTGGAGATGTTGTTTATTTGACTATGGCTATCCTTTCTTTGGGATATTTATCAGTTTACCTTGAGCCAATCATGTATGTTGTTCGTTGGATTGGCGCAGTTTATTTAATTTATCTAGGAGTTATGCAATTTCGACTATCTCAACTTGAGTTAGACTCTTCCAATCAGATCCCAACAAATACAGTGAAACAATTTTTGATGGGGTTTTTAATTGGGGGAACAAATCCAAAGGTAATTTTATTCTATCTTTCTTTTATTCCTCTTTTTTTTGACTTATCAAATATTAGTTTGATGACAGGTTTTCAAATTATTCTCACTGTTTATTTTAGCGTTTTTGCTTCTTTGGTAGTTGTTTGTGGAGCGGGAAATCAAATTAAGTCTTGGGTAACGAAACCTTCAGCTGCTAGAAGATTAAATCAAATTACAGGCAGTGTGATGGTTTTGGTCGGATTATTGCTTGTGGTCTCATAAAGAGACATTAGCTGTTCTATATTAGCAAAAGTAAATTTTCCAATTGAGCATATATATATGATTGAAAGGAAATACAAAAATGAACAAATCTTATGCATTCACAGGAAGATCAATCAAGTTTTGGCTTGGTCTTTTTGATTTTATTCCAAAGACAAAAGAAGATGGAATTGAGAACTTTTGCAAAACTGAATATGGCACTGATTGGCAGTGGGCATACTCTCATTATCAAAGGAATAAAACATTCCCATCACCCCTAAAACAAGCTGCTTAATGAATAGTATTTTCAAAACTCTTCAACAAGTGATCCTGATTAAAAAGGAGAAAGACTCCAAAGTTCTCAATCGAGATGAATTATATCTTGCAGGATCAGTAGACTTGTTTGATTTAGAGCGTCGACAAAAAGAGATCGATACTCGTTTTACAAGAAAATTTTAAAGCGCCCTTTTCTGAAAAGAAAGGGCCTTTAGCCCAATAGCCAAATCTCTACAGCCACAAAAATAAATAATCCAGAAAAGATTAAATTTACGATATTTTTAGGTCTGCTAAAGTAATTTGAAAATTTCTTCAACCCAAAAAAATGACCGATAATAGAGTAATTCATTGCTGAAATAAAAAAAGACCCAATCGAAAAAATCAAAGCTATTTGAAAGTTTAAATTCTCACTGAATTTGATTGTTGCTAAGGCTGACCAAAAAGCAAAAGCCTTGGGATTAGTGTAGGCAACGATGATAGCTTTTCGCATACTGTAGAAGAAGTTTTTTTCATTAGTCGACTTAATCAATTCATTTTGAGAGTTGAAGTATTGCTTTCCTATTTGGTAAGCCAGGTAGAGCATGTAAGCACTAGCCAATACTTTTAGAGCATAAAAACCCCAACCCATTAATTGAGAAATTAAAAAGGATATTCCGGTAGTAGCTAATAAACACCAAGTAAAAGATCCAACAGCAGTTCCTATAGCAGCTCCCCAAATTTGATATTTATTTCCACCCATGCCCACTGAGGCAACAAAAAAAGTATTTGGTCCTGGAAGGAACACTGCAAAATAAAATACAATCCAGCCCGAAAGAAGAGCTAAAAATATTTCATACATCTAAAAATGATTTTTAGTGATTTAAAATTTGGCTTAGGAAAAGTTTTGTTCTGTCGCTTTTTGGGTTATTAAAGAATTCGTCTGGTTTTGCTTGCTCTACTATACGCCCTTCATCCATAAATATCATTTGATCAGCTACGGTTTTTGCAAAACCCATTTCGTGAGTCACCACCAGCATAGTCATACCTTCTTCCGCTAATTGTATCATCACATCTAAAACCTCTTTAATCATTTCAGGATCAAGAGCCGAGGTAGGCTCATCAAATAGCATGATATCTGGGTTCATCGCAAGAGATCTCGCAATAGCAACACGCTGTTGCTGACCACCTGATAATTGACCAGGAAACTTTTCTGCCTGTTCAGGAATTTTTACCTTTTCCAAGTATGACATGGCGATTTCTTCAGCTTCTTTTTTTGGCATTTTTTTAACCCAAATTGGAGCCAAAGAAATATTATCCAAAACTGATAAGTGAGGAAAAAGATTAAACTGCTGAAAAACCATTCCAACGTTCTTTCTAATTAAATCAATATTTTTAAGGTCATTGGTAAGCTCAGTTCCATGAACTACTATTTTGCCTTCTTGATGCGCTTCAAGACGATTAATACAACGGATCATAGTTGATTTACCGGAGCCACTAGGACCACAAATCACAATTTTTTGACCTTTATCAACAGATAAATCAATATCTTTGAGAACATGAAAGTCGTCATACCACTTGTTGACTTTTTCTAACTGGATTACTTGCTCTGTCATTTTAACTATTATCCGTCTTCAATTTCTTTTCTAAATATAAACTATACCTCGACATACCAAAGCAGAATATAAAGAAAACTAGAGAAATAAAAACATAAACCTCGTAATGTAATTTTGCCCAATCAATGTCTGCAACTGCGGCTCTTCCCACGCCTAGTAAGTCAAATAAACCAATAATTAAAACTAGTGAAGTATCTTTAAAAAGACCTATGCATGTATTCACTATAGGTGGGATTGAAATTTTTAAAGCTTGAGGAAGGATAATTTTTCTAGTGCTTTGCCAATATGTTAATCCTAGAGATTGAGCAGCCTCTAATTGTCCTTTGGGTATGGCTTGTAATCCTCCTCTTATTGCCTCCGCCATGTATGCAGATTGAAATAAGGTAACAGCAACTAAAGCCCTCAATAAATTATCAGGTCGGACACCCTCTGGTAAAAAGAGAGGTAACATTACATTAGCAGTAAATAGCAATGTAATTAGAGGCACACCTCTAATAAACTCAATAAAAATTACACAAATAGTTTTTATAACCGGCATTTTAGATCTTCGACCTAAAGCCAAAATAATGCTTAAGGGGAATGCTAATAGAATACCCGTTACTCCTAGAAATAGAGTAACAAGAAGCCCTCCCCATTTACTAGTTCCAACAACATCTAAACCAGCCCCACCATATAAAAGGAAATACCCAATAAATGGAAATAAAAAAGTGAAATAAATAAAATACTTTCTAAAAGGTAAATTATCAAAAAATATTCCAACTAAGGCAAAAGGTAATAAGCCATAAACTAAATTAACTCTCCAAGCTTCCTCAACAGGGTAAAATCCATAAATAAATTGATGAAATCTTACAATAATAATTGCCCAGCAAGCCCCGTGCTGGCCAGGTTCAATATTTTTTGAACAAAAAGTTCTGTCTGTTATTTTTTCTCCTCTAAAGTTATTAACAAAATCAGCTTCAAATATTGTCCAATTTAAAAAGAAAGAGGATACTTCATAGATAAAATAAATGGAAAGTATTGTAATTATCCCATTAATCCATGATGAGAAAAGGTTGTTTCTACACCATGAGTAGTATTTATTATGTGTAAATGGAATTGAACTACTCATGCGTTACCTTTAAATTGAACAGCTTTATTATAAATATTCATAAATAACGAAATTGTTAGGCTTATAGTTAAATAGGTGATCATCACCATTGACATAATTTCAATTGCTTTACCGGTTTGATTTAATGATATACCACCAAAACCATGAACTAAATCTGCATAACCAATTGCAATTCCTAAAGAGGAGTTCTTAGTAAGATTTAAATATTGTGAGGTCAAAGGTGGAATAATCACTCTTAAAGCCTGAGGTATAACAATCAATCTTAGAACTAAGTTATTTTTTAGTCCTAAAGCTTGTGAGGCTTCTCTTTGCCCTTTAGAAACAGATATTATCCCAGATCTAACTGTTTCAGAAATAAATGCCGCAGTATAGATTGAAAGACCTAATAGCATTCCCATAAATTCAGGTCTAACGACCATACCTCCTTTAAAGTTAAAACCTTTTAAAATAGGATGATCAAAATCTAATGGCATGCCCATGATATAGTAAAAAATTATTGGTGTAAAAATTATTAATGCAGAGTTAATATAAAATATTGGATATTGTTTTCCTGTCTGATCTTGTTTTTTCTTTAAATATTTTTTTAAAAAAATTGTGAATATGATTGCAATAACTAAACTCCATGCAACTACTGAAAATCCATCTTTAAAAATTGGTGATGGAGAGTAAATGCCTCGATTAGTAATGTAAAAAGTATCAAAAAGTATCAAAGCCTGTTTAATCTTGGGAAGGTAAAGTAGAATTGTGTAATATAATATAATTTGTAAAAGCACAGGTACATTTCTTGTAAACTCTACATATACGTATGCAATATTTCTAAATAACCAGTTGCTTGAGAGTCTGATTATACCGACAAGAAAACCTAGTATAGTGGCAAGAAAACATCCACATATTGAAATCATAAGAGTATTTATTAAACCAACTAAATAAGCCCTAAAGTGAGTACTTTCACTTGTATAAGGAATAAGTCTAATACTAATATCGTATCCAGCTGACATATTTAAAAAACCAAAACCGGTTCCGATGCCTCGTTTTTCTAAATTGTAAGCAGTTTGTTGCGTGACAAGATAAATGATTAAAGCAAATATGCCGATTATGAGAGTTTGAACAACTAATGATCTAATTTTTTCATCAAAAATTAGTTTTCTTAAAAAACTATCAGACATATTTTTAGTTTATTATTCTTTGAAATTTTCGGGCTATTATTTTAAATAGCCCGAAAAAATTAGATTTTATCTAAATGGAGGTGCGTAAAGAATACCACCATCTTTATAGAGAGCGTTTAAACCTCTAGCGATATTAATAGGTGTGTTTACACCAATATGCTTTTCAAAACTCTCTGAGTAGTTACCAACTTGTTTGATAATGTTGTAAGCCCAATCATCATCTAAGCCTAACCAAGCTCCATAACCAGCACCAGTATCTCCAACTTTTGAAACACCAAGTAATCTTAAAGTTTCTGGATCTTTTGAGTTTTTCATTTCATCAACATTATCTGAAGTAATGCCTTTTTCTTCAGCAATAATCATAGCGTTTAGTGACCATCTTACGATGTCAGCCCACTCACTATCACCATGTCTTACTGAAGGGCCAAGAGGCTCTTTAGAAATAATTTCTGGTAATACCATATGAGCAGAAGGGTCTGGATATCCAGCTCTACTTGCATACAAACCAGATGCGTCAGTAGTGTAGATATCACATCTACCTGCTAAGTAAGCTGCATCAGCTTCAGAGTTTGTTTCAACAGGAATTGGCTCATAAGACATGTCATTAGCTTTGAAATAGTCAGCTAAGTTCATTTCAGTTGTTGTACCAACCTGAATACAAACAGATGCGCCATCTAATTCAGTCGCACTTGAAACGCCAAGGTCTTTTCTAACCATGAAGCCTTGTCCATCGTAATAGTTAACACCAACAAATTCTAAACCAAGTTCAACATCTCTTTGTAGAGTCCATGTTGTGTTTCTAGAAAGCATATCGATTTCACCGGATTGAAGAACAGTGAAACGTACTTTTGATGTAGTTGGTACGAATTCTACTGCATTAGCATCACCAAAAACAGCAGCTGCAACAGCACGACATACGTCAACGTCAATACCTTCCCAAACACCAGCATCGTTAGGAGCACCAAAGCCCGCAAGACCTGTGTTGGAACCACACATTAATTTTCCTCTTTCTTTTACCAAATCAAGTGTACTACCATGACCATCAGCAAATGCTGAAGAGACACCGAGTGATAAAATAAGAGCTATAAATAAAGACTTAATTTTTGTCATTATTTTCCTCCTTATAATTATAAGCTTGTGCAATATAGACTATTCTTGAGCAGATATGAAGTTAAACAGTAATTAATTTAAGATATTTTTTATTTTTTCAGCTATTTTTTTGCTAATTAAAGCAATACCAAGCTCATTTGGGTGTTTACCATCAGATTGGTTCAGGTTTGGATTCAAAGCTACGCCCTCTAGCAGAAAAGGATAGAGAAAAATTTGATATTCCTCTGCTAACTCGTGATAAATAGAATTAAAGGAAGATTGATAATCTTGTCCGTAAGAACTAGGTGCCCGCATTCCTGTTAAAAGAATAGGAATATTTTTTTTTTGAACAATATTAATTATTTCTTTCAAATTTGCTTTCGTAGTTTCGGGTGAAATCCCTCGTAACATGTCATTTGCTCCTAAGCCCAAAATGAAAAGATCATAGTCATCTTGCAGGCTCCAGTTAATTCTGTTGAGACCTCCATTAGAAGTGTCTCCTGAAACTGATGCATTGGTTATCTTGCTTGCAATACCTCTGTCTAAAAGATCTTTTTCTAAAAGTCGATCTAAATGGCTTGATTGATCAAGACCATAACCAGCCATTAAAGAGTCACCAAAAAGAATAATCTTAAGGTCTTGAGCTTGCGTAAGGAATGGACATATAAGTAAAACTAAAATAAAGATTATTTTTTTCATGAATACACTTCTTCAATTCTCAGATGTCCACTTACAATATCAAAATGGACAAAACCTAACAGAGGTAATTAGAGGTATTAATTTTTCGATTAATCAAAATGAAAGATTAGCTATTGTTGGAAAAAGTGGATCAGGGAAAACTTCATTACTCATGTTAATGGCTGGTTTAGAAAAACCTACATTGGGTAGCATTAAGTTTCAAAATCAAGAATTAACATCATACTCTGAAGACCAATTAACAGACTTTCGAAAAAAAAATATAGGAATCGTCTTTCAATCTTTCTATTTAATTCCTAGTTATACAGCATTGGAAAATGTTGCTTTGTCTCTTGAGATAAATTTTCAAAAAAATGCTCTTGTACAAGCTGAAGAAATATTAACTGATTTAGGGCTTAAAGATCGACTTTATCATTTCCCAAGTCAACTCTCTGGAGGTGAACAACAACGGGTAGCGATCGCAAGAGCTATTATAAACAAACCTGAATTAATTTTAGCTGATGAACCCACAGGTAATCTTGATGAAGATAACTCTCAAGTTATTGCTGACTTATTATTTAATGTTTCTCAAAAATATCAGAAAAGCCTTTGCCTTGTCACCCACGATCTAGAATTAGCAAATAAATGTGATCGATTGATGAAAATTGATAATGGTACAATTATTTAATCAATTACTTTTTATCCATCGTCAAGCGTTCAAGGACTTAAAGCGAAGTCTTCAAAAAAAAATAACAATTTTTATAACGATTTTTATCAGTGTTTTTATTTTATTTGTCATAAGCACCTTAAATCAATCTTTACTGCAAGAAATTAGATCAAATACTAAATCTATCCTAGGGGGAGATGCAGAAATTGAAGTTAATAATAAAGAATTAAATGAAGATATAGTGAAATCAATTAAGAGTTTTGCAGAAGTCTCCTTAAATACCACGATTGCCTCCATGGTGGCTAATGAAAATCTTAGTACACCTAAAACATCTTTTGTACAATTAAGAGCTGTTGATAATCTGTATCCACTTTACGGAGATTTCATCACAACAAGAGGAAAAGTAGATATAGACTTTTTCGAAAATTCAAATCAAGCCATCATCAACGAAAATTTAGCAGCCAATCTTCAACTAAAGGAGGGCGATTTTCTAATAATAAGAGATCAAAATTTTACTGTTCATTCCATCATTCAACAAATGCCTGATTTAGGAGGAGCTGGTTTATTTGGAGATTTGGTTGTCATATCTCAATCAGGACTTAATACTTTATCAATTCCATCTTCAGAGAATTTTTTTGAGTTTGAATATCGCGTGAAATATTTTGATAGTATTAGTGAAGATCTTGGAAAACAAAAACTACAAAATATATTTTCCTCTGAGCCAGAAATTAGAGTTCGCTTTCCTGAAAATACAACCAACTTCATTCAACGAACTTTAGATAATTTTGCAAATTTTTTGAGTTTAATCTCTTTAGCTGCAATTTTGATTGCTGGCATAGGCATCTCCAACACAGTTATCGCTTATATCAATCAAAATTATAATGCAATAGCCGTGCAAAAATCACTAGGACTTAATACGAGAATTATTCAAGGTATCCTTGGATACCAAATATTTTTTATAACACTGGTCATTTGTATCATTGCCTTCTTTTTAAGTAGCCTGGTACCTGGTATGGTCAATACACTTCTTCCTTCAGGACTTAACTTTTCTTTATCCAACTCAAGTAGTTTTTTTATTTTTATAAAAATAACTCTAGTAGCATTTATAGCGATTACTATTTTTCTTCTTCCAGCTCTCAATTCAATTCAACAGCTTTCTGCTAATAGTTTATTTCGTAACACCTATGAGTTTGTTAGTTTTCGTTTCTCAATAAAGACTGTTATTTTAATCATTCTTCTAATCTTAATGTTGATTAGTATATTCACTCTTGGCAGTAGCTTGTGGTTTTATAATGTAATTTTTTTATTGGGTTTTTTAATTGCTATAATTCTTTTTTATTTCGTCTTTAAATTATTTAATTATTTTTTTAGTAAATTAAAATTTATCCGTGAACTAAATCTTTTATTAGCTAAGCGAAATATAACTAGTCCTAGTTCAGTAGGGCCATTGATTTTGACTACTTTAGGGATAGGCATTTCCCTTTTGATTACAATTTTAACTATTGCAGGGTCTTTTCAAAACTTCATTCAAAAAAGTATGGATATAAAAGCTCCTGATTTCTTTTTTATTGGTATTGACCAATCACTTAAAAAAGATTTTCAAGATTTCGTAATGGGTGTTGACTCTTTAGGTGATTTGGTAGTCGTGCCTATAGCAACCGCTAAAATTCAGTCGATCAATGGTATTGATCCTAGAACTTATATCGAACGTCAAAACCCCTCATACTGGGTTATTCAAGAAGAAAGAAGAATTTCTTGGATTGATGAACCGGCCTCCAATAATCCCATAGTAGAAGGTCAATGGTGGGAAGATAACCCCACAGATCAGATGTATATCTCTTTTGACCATGATGCAGCTCAAGATTTAGGGATTAAAATCAATGATACCATCACTTTATCTATTTATGGTCGAGAGTTAACGGGTATTGTTAAAAACTTTCGAGATGTAGATTATGCAGATTTTACAATAAACTTTGCGATGCTTTTAAACACAAATTATGCCAACGCGATACCTCATGAGTATCTAGCTACAGTAAAATTATCGGAACAAAATAATTTTCAAGAGTATGAACTTTTAAAAATGTTTCCAAATATTTCCTCTATCAAGATTGCAAACTATGCTCAAAAAATAAACCAACTCTTAAATCAAGTGAATATTGCTGTGCTTGCCTTAGCAGCAGTCATCATTTTTATTGGCTTGTTAGTGATCAGTAGTGCGATACTAGTTCAAGGCAAAAATAAAATTTATCAAAATTTAGTATTTAAAATTTTGGGACTGAATAAAAATCAAATTATCAAAACCAGTTTATTAGAATTTACTATTTTATTTTTCAATACAATTATACTCACATTGCTCATTAGCTTTACTGCTTCGTATCTAGTGATTAATTATATTTTTAATATTCAATGGCACTTTGACTTGTTAAATATTTTCTTCGTCTATTTGTTAACGGGTATTTTTACAATTGCATTGATTATCTTAGATACTTATAAAAACCTAAGCCCTAAAGTTTATCCAATAATTAGAAATAATTAATCTTGCTGAAATAAATCTCGGGTAAAGATTTTATCTTGTACGTCACTTAATTCAGATGAATTACGATTGCATATAATTAAATCTGAGTCTTTTTTAAATTGCTCTAAATCATTATATACAGGTGAGTTAAAAAACATTTCTTCTATTATTAAAGGTTCATAAATAATAATTGGTATTCCTTTAGCTTTTACCCTTTTCATTATACCTTGCATGCTTGATTCACGGATGTTATCTGAACCCTCCTTCATAGCCAATCTGTAAACCCCAACTTTTTTTGGCTTACATTTAGCAATTTCTTGACCTAAAAAATCTTTTCGCATTGTATTAGAGTCAATAATTGCTTCCATAATTTTTTGAGGAACTTGGTCAAAGTTACGTAAAAGTTGTTTGGTGTCTTTAGGGAGACAATAGCCTCCATAACCAAAAGAAGGGTTGTTATAATAATCTCCTATTCGTGGATCGAGACTCACCGCTTTTACTATCTCTTTGGTGTCAAGATTTCTTGCCATAGCAAAAGTATCAAGTTCATTGAAAAATGTCACACGCATCGCTAAAAAAGCATTAGCAAAAAGCTTAGAGGACTCCGCTTCTGTAGGTTTAGTATAGAGTACTTTTACATCTTTTTTGGTAGCTCCCTCAACTAATAATTGAGCAAATTTTTTAGCTTGATCAGAATGAGAACCTACAACAATTCTTGATGGATAAAGACTATCATGTAAAGCTTTGCCTTCTCGTAAAAATTCAGGGACGAATATAATTTCTTGTTTCAGATATTTTTTTTGTACACGTTCAACAAAACCTACTGGAAGGGTTGAACGAATTATTACTGTAGCTTTGGAATTTTGCGAATTCAAATTCTCAATACAAGTTTCAACTGTGGAGGTATCAAAATAATTTGTATCAGGATCGTAATTAGTAGGAGTAGAAATTATAACAAAATCAAAATCATTTTGTGAAGGAAACTCAGAAACACCCTTAATATTTAAATTCTTTTTAGAAAGGAATTCAAAGGCCAGCTTATCTTCAATCGGAGATTTTTTATTGTTTATTAGATTGATACGATCGGCATCAATATCATAACAAATGACTTCATTTTGTTGAGATAGCAATACAGCATTAGCTGTACCTACATAACCAAGACCTAAAACAAGTATTTTCAAGAACTATTAATTTAGTTCAAAAATACACTCGCTCAATAATTATTTTTTTGGAAATATAAGATTTGGCTAAATTAGGGGCATAAAAACCCCTAATTTATATATATGAATTTTTTATGAAACTAGAGGCTTTTTAAATTCCACTTATTCATTAGCCCATCAAAAAATCCTTGGGCTTTCTTGAGCTCAATCCAATGATTAATATAATTAATCCAAACTTGATCATCTTGATCAATTAACCAAGCTAACGGTGTTGGTGATTTTGGTTCTTCAACAGGAACTATTGCTAGCTCAGGGTAAGTTTCCACTAAAGTTGCAGCTTCAACATTTGAAGTTATATGCGCATCTGCACGACCCGCTAAAACTTCTTGAAAGTCTCGAGCAGGAGACTCAATGGCTTTGATCTGCGCATCTGGAAAATAAGACTTAGCTTGCATTTCTTGAGTGGTTCCCAAAGTGACAGCCACTATGACATTACTATTGTTAATATCTTCCCAAGATTGAAATTTGTTTAAATTCTTTTTTAAGGTCAGTGGAACTGTGGCCAGCTTAAAATATGAATTAGAATACCCTGACACAAGAGCTCTCTTAGGGCTTAAAGAGGCACTAGTTGAAATGTCATATTTATCAGCTGTAATTCCAGCTACTATGGATTTCCAATCTGTAGGCACCAACTCTAATTCTACTCCCATATCTGCAGCTAATTGAGTAACTACATCAATATCAAACCCCTCATAAGAGTTGTTAGTGGGGTCAATCATCGACATTGGATTCCAGTCACCAGTGGTACCCACGCGTAGTTTACCTGTTTCTTGGATTTTTTGGAGTCTTGATTCGGCATTGGCAAATCCAGCAAAGGCCAATAAACCGATCACAACAAGTATTTTTTTAAACATTATCAGTCTCCTTTTAACTATTAAAACATAGCATCACCTCGATGTCAAAATGCGACACATGGGCTTAAAATTATTAAGGAAATATTTAAATTTTTTGATTTAAATACTTAATAAATTTAAAGATACTGGTATATTGTATACCACAATTTGAGGAGAAAGGAACATAAGTTCAAATGTCAGATATAGAAATTGCAAGAGCTGCCAGTAAAATACACATTCGCGATGTAGCGGCAAAAATAAATATTCCAGAGGAAAGTTTAATCCCTTACGGACATGATATAGCTAAAATTAACTTTAATTTTATTGAAAAAAGTAAATCTAATCCTGACGGTAAATTAATCCTTGTAACAGCAATTAGCCCTACCCCAGCTGGAGAAGGGAAAACTACTACATCTGTTGGACTTAATGACGGCTTAAATGCAATTGGTAAAAAATCGATTGTTTGCTTAAGAGAACCAAGCCTTGGTCCTAATTTTGGTATGAAAGGTGGAGCTGCTGGTGGTGGTTATGCTCAAGTAGTGCCAATGGAAGAAATTAATTTACATTTTACAGGAGATTTTCATGCCATTACTTCAGCCCATAATCTTCTGTCATCATTAATTGATAATCATATTTACTGGGGCAATGAACTTGGAATAGATCAAAGAAGAATTACTTGGGGTCGTGTAGTTGACTTGGGTGATAGAGCGCTTAGAAAAGTTAACGTCAACTTAGGTGGTATATCAAATGGTTTTCCTCGAGAAGATAAGTTTGATATTACTGTTGCTTCTGAAATCATGGCTATTTTTTGTTTAGCCACAAGTATTGAAGATTTACAAAAAAGAATTGGTGATATTATTGTTGCTTATCGTAGAGATAAGTCACCTATCTATGCTAGAGATATTAAAGGCGACGGTCCAATGACTGTTCTTTTAAAAAATGCATTAATGCCTAACTTAGTTCAAACTTTAGAGAATAATCCTGCCATTATTCATGGTGGACCTTTTGCAAATATAGCTCATGGTTGTAATACAGTTATAGCTACTCAAACTGGACTTAAGCTTGCTGACTATGTTGTAACTGAAGCTGGTTTTGGTGCTGACCTTGGTGCGGAAAAGTTTCTTGATATTAAATGCCGTAAGGCTGGGCTCACTCCAAATGCTGTTGTCATTGTTGCAACTGTCAGAGCGCTAAAATCTCACGGTGGTGTTGAAAAAGCAGATCTCAATAATGAAAATGTTGAGGCTGTCGAAAAAGGTTTTGCGAACCTTCAACGTCATATTGAGAATATTCAATCTTTTGGATTACAGCCAATTGTTGCTATCAATAGCTTTACTCTAGATACAGAAGCTGAGGGCAAAGTCATCTCTGAAGGTTGTAAAAAATTAGGTGTAAAAGCAGTAGTTTGCTCACACTGGGCAAATGGAAGTGAAGGCACAAAAGAATTAGCAGAAGAAGTTGTAAAAATTTCTGAGTCAAGTGACACGTCAAAGTTTACTTTTACATATGAAGATGACATTTCATTAGAAGATAAGATTAGATCTGTAGCGCAAAAGATTTATCGTGCTGATGACATTGTTATTGATAAAGCAGTTAGCGATCAGCTTAAAGGTTTTGAAGAAAGTGGATATGGAAAACTCCCAATATGTATTGCAAAAACTCAATACAGTTTCTCTACTAATCCGGCTCTTAGAGGTGCACCAACAGGATTTACGGTTCCTGTAAGAGAGGTGAGGTTATCAGCAGGTGCGGGATTTATAGTAGTTGTAACAGGAGCTATAATGACAATGCCTGGTCTACCAAGAGTTCCGAGTGCTAATTCAATTATGCTTGATGAAAAAGGTTTTATTCAAGGCTTATTTTAATTTTAATATTCCAAATTTAATTAACTATACCCCTTAATTGGGGTATAGTTATTCAATGTATTCTAAGACCACTAGCGGTGTGACCGTTACTGTAACTCCATACTTTCTAGATGATCAATCCTCACCACAGGAAAGTCATTATGTTTGGGCATATCAAGTTAATATAAAAAATACTAGTCCCATAACAATAAAGTTAAATCATCGAAATTGGGTGATTATTGATGCGAATGGAAAAATTATTAACATCCAAGGTGAAGGAGTAGTTGGGGAATTTCCTATACTTAAACCTGGTGAGAGTTTTGAATATACTAGTGGTACTCCACTAAAAACATCTAATGGAATAATGCAAGGATTTTACCTTATGTCTCAAGATAATGGGGAACAACTAAAAATTGATATTCCAACCTTCTCTTTAGATAGTCCCTATAATAAAAAAAATCTTCATTAAATTTAAATGCTGAATTTAAAACCAATTGCGCTAGTAGGAGGAACGGTTGTATGTGCTGTAGGTTTTTTACTTTTTATCCCCTTAATTACTGAGTTAATTTATCAAACTGAGTCTTGGCAGTCATATGCCGTTCCCATTCTTTTATATCTCATTGTAGGGGGTTCACTCGTTATAACTAATCGAAATGTTAAACTCAAAATATCTACAAAAGAGGCCTTCATTATTACAGTTTTATCTTGGATACTTCTTGCTTTTCTTAGCGCCGTCCCTTTTATTTACACAAAAGTAAACTTAAGTGTTGTAGATGCTCTTTTTGAGTCTATGAGTGGCATTACTACTACTGGATCAACTGTAATTAATAATCTTGATTATCTTCCAAAAGGAATTCTGATTTGGAGGGCAATGCTTCAATGGTTAGGTGGTATTGGAATTATAGTAATTGCTTTATTTATTTTACCGTTTCTACGAGTCGGTGGAATGCAACTTTTTCATTTAGAAGGCGATGACCCTTATGAGAAATTTTTACCAAAAATCTCATCTGTCATATCAAAGATTGTGGCCTTATATGTTCTTCTGACTTTATTCCTAATAGTTTTATATTTTTCTTATGGAATGGATTTTTTTGATGCCTTAGCCCATAGTTTCACAACAATTTCTACAGGTGGCTTTTCAACTCACGATCAATCTTTTGCTTATTTTCAAAACAATTCAATTTTATTTATTGCTATTATTTTTATGATAATTGGCAGCCTTCCCTTTTTAGTAATAGCACAAACAGGTATTAATAATGTTTTTGCAACCATCAAAGATCATCAGGTAAGAATATTTTTATTAATATTATTTGTATCTATTTTTATAATATATTTATTTGCCGAAGTTTACATTGATGGGAATTTTTTTGAAAAATTAATTTCAATTTCTTTTAATACTATTTCTATCATCTCTGGCACAGGATATGTGAGTGAAAATTTTGAAAGTTGGGGTAATTACGCTTCAGTTTTGTTTTTAATTTTAATGTTTATTGGTGGTTGCGCAGGATCAACAACAGGTGGGCTAAAGGTATTTAGATTTCAAATACTCTTGAAATATTTAAACTTACATCTTAAAAAAATGCTTCAACCTCATGCTGTTATTGCTAGTTACTTTAATAATAAAAGTATTCCTGAGTCAACATATGAGTCAGTTATGAGTTTTTTCTTTTTATATATTTTTACTTTTGCTTCTTCAGCTCTTCTACTATCGTTTAGTGGTCTAGATTTTTTAACATGTATTTCAGCTGCTGCTTCAGCTATTTCAAATGTTGGACCCGGTTTAGGAGAAATTATTGGTCCAGAAGGAAATTATTCATCGCTTAGTGACTATTCTAAAACAATTTTAACCGCTACAATGTTTCTAGGGAGACTTGAAATGCTTACCATTTTAATTTTATTTCTCCCCTCATTTTGGAAGAATTAATTTACCTCTATAAGCTTTGAAGAAATACTCTCAAGGGCCTTATGCATTAAATTTATATCAAGGTTATCTTGATCTTTAATAGCAAAACTACCAACAATTTCACCATATTCATTCGAGTTTACATTATATTTTTTAATGTTAGTTGAAGATTTTTTTTCCACAAATTCTAATGACAAAGAAATTGAAAATTTATAGTAATCTTTTCTTTTTTCTCTATTAAATTGTATTTTTTTTAAATTTACAAATAAATTACCCTCAAATCCATCTGTTTTAATTCTATTATCAAACCAATACTGAATTATCTCACTCATAATTTCATGATCGGAGCTATTAGCCGCGAATTCATTATCTAGTATTTTTGAAACAGTATTGAATTTAATTATATCATATTTAAATTTCTCAGGTTTGATAATTTGTGTGCCATTAATTTCACAGCCAAATAAAAAAATAATTATTAAAACTAAAAATCTAACCACTTTAAAATTCCTTTTTGAGTTACCATTCTATTTTTTGCTTGTTGAATAACTATAGATTTTGATCCTTTAATTACATTTTCAGTTACCTCTGAGCCAATTTTAGCTGGCAAGCAGTGCATAAAAATACATTCTTTTTTTGTATTATTCATTAACAACTCATTAACTTGAAATTTAATCAATTTTTTTTCTTTATTTTCTCTATCATTCATAGAGTTATAAACATCGGTCATAATACAGTCAGCGTTTGCTAAAATTTTATTATCAGTATCAAACAGAAAATTTACTTTTTCTGATATATCAAAGTATCTTTGTTTTTTTTTTATAAATATCTTTATCTGTAAAAATATTTATGTAAGAAGACTCAAAAAAATCAATAGTTTCAATTAAACTATACAAAACATTATTTAAATCACCTAGCCAAACTATATTAAAATTGTCTTTACGATTAAAATGTTCAATTAATGTAAAAATATCTGAAATAGCTTGACAAGGATGAGAAATGTCTGACAGAGCGTTAATTACTGGTTTCTTAAAATATTTTTTAGCAATTTCAAGTTTTGAATGGTCAACAGTTCTAAAAACAAGGCAGTCCAGATAACATGCCATTATTTCAAATGTATCTTCAAAAGACTCAATTCTATCTAAATTTAAATCTTTTAAATTAATATTAATAAAATTCCCATTTAATTGATTTATGCCAACTTGAAATGAAAGTCTTGTTCTTGTGGAGTTTTTCTCGAAAATTAGTCCAATATTTTTATTAAGAAGACAATTATCGAAATCAGAAGATTTAATCTCAACACTATTAATAATTTCAAAAAAATCGGTTTTACTAAGATCAGATATGTTTAATAATGACTTCATAATTATAAACTTAGAAAATATAAATTAAAAAAAATTACTAATCTACTCATATATTCTTAGGAGTCTTTTCATCTTTTTTGAAAATCTTATCAACAAAAATAAAACAAAGTAAAATTAATAGGTATGAAGGATTTATAGAGCCATGATTTGGAAAGATTCCATTTGAAATTATATATAAATTATCAGCATTATGATATTTAAAATTAAAATCTATTACTGAGTTACTACATTTCGGACCCATAAGCAATCCACCCATATGATGTGAAGTATCAAAAGACAAAAGATTTTTACTTTTATTTATGTCCTCAATATTAAAATCTAACTTTAATTTTTTATAAATATATTCAAAATCAAAATCTTTTAAAAAGTTATAATTAAAATTGAGTTTTAAAAAATAATTACCGTATTGATTTTTTACATTTGAAAGATTTGTTTGATACTTAACAGAGTTATCAATTTCAATAAACATAAATATTAAATATTTAATTGAAAAAAAGTTTTTAAAAATAAAAGGAATCTTTAAATATTTAAAATCTTTTTTAAATTTAATTAAAAATAAAATTTTTTTCAGAAGTTGTTTAATATAAAATATAAAAATATTTAAATTCATTTTATCAACTCTGTAAAAACTAATATGTGATTTATTTTTTTTAAAAAAGCGATATCCTTTATATAAATTTTTATCATTATTAATTGTATAGTCTGCAAGATCATATTTATTATGATTTACAAAATAGCCAAGATTTATAATTGGGTGATTTGATATATTTTTACCAATATTAATATTATTTATTTTTAAATCTTTTGAATTTATAGAATTTAATAATAGCTGAATAATAGAGTATGAATTATTGCAAAGAATAAAATTTTTAGAAAATAATTTTGAACTATTTTTAAAATTGTTACTCTTTATCTTTAAATACTTAATTTTTTTTTTATCAGAAAAAATACTCTGAACATAAGAATTTATTAAAAGATCATAACTTTCAGTAAGTAATAAATTTTTTGCTCTTAATGGATTTTTATTTTTTTTAAAAATAGGATTTGATTTATAAGATAATGGGGAATGTATATTTAATTCTTTTTTTACCTTTGCTTGATATTTATCTAAAGTTTCTTTTGTAATATTTAAATCTTTTAATTCTTCAAGATTAGGAATACTTAACGTACCTGCCCAAGTATTTGTTGAACCTCCTAAACCACTTACAAAAGATTTATTGATATATTTATTTTTTTGAAAAACTGTTGAAATTATTTTATGGTCAAACGATCTACCGCCAAATTCAACTAATAAAATTTTATACTTAGGATTTTTGAGAATTAAATTATTTGATATTATTGATCCTGCTAGTCCTGAACCCACTATGCAATAGTCAAATATCTTATCTTTGAAAAAATTAGTCTCTTGATTAAAATCATATATCATTAAATATTGACCTAAAAAAAATTTTAAAAGATAAATAATTATAAGTTAAGTATTTATAATTAATAAAAATTAAAAAATCTTTATCATTAAGAATTTCATCTGAGGGATACCTCTTTAGAAAAAATTCATTATTTTGAAAGTATATTGAATTAAGGTTTTTAAAATCAATCCAAGGATAAGTTAAAAAAATATCAGAAAATTTTAATAATTTTTTTAAAACATTTTTATCGTTAATTCTTATTGGATAGCCAAAAAAAAATCCTCCATAAGTTACATTTTTTTCTGGTTTGATGTATTCGATAATATTTTTTGAAAAATTTATTTTGTCAATTAACTTGTTAAAATTCGTTATATTTTTATTAATAATAAAATTTTTTTTTGTAAAATTTTTTAAATCATAATTGGCAAAAATAGCGTTTATAGGATTGATTCTATTTTTTTTTGGTGACGAAAATTCATGATAAAATTGATTTTCAATATTAGTTTGAAATTCACTCCTGAAAGGATGGCTAGATATGATTAATTTGTTATATGATGTTTTATCATTTGTTAATAACACCCCCCCTTCTCCACCAGATATCATCTTTCCGCCTATGCTAAATATTCTAAAATCTGAATCGATACCTACTGTACTATAATCAATTTGCCCTCCAATAGCATGAGAGCAATCCTCTATTATTAAGATATTATTTTCTTTAGCAAATTTTCTTATTTTTTCAAACTTTTGGATTATTCCAAAAGGATGAGTTAATAAAATAATCTTATAATCTGAATTTATAAGTTCAAAACTATTGGGTAGTTTAAATTCTTTATCCAATTTTAAAAAATCAATTTTCCATTCACGAGAAATAATATTTAAAAAAAAAGTATTAAAGATTAATTCAGTTGAAAGTACTTTTGTACCTTTAGGAAAATTAAAAGTACTAATTAGAGAGTCAAAAGCTGCTGTTGCACTAGAAAATGTTATAGAATATTGTGAGAAAAATATTTGCTTAAATTTATTTTCATATAATTAATTTTTCTATAATCTTACTCGAATAAAATATGAAATGTTAACAATATTAAAAAATAGTAAATTATATAATAGCGAAATTATCCTATATTTAAGAAGAATAATTTACAATTTTCTTGCAGAATATATTAATCCAGAAGGTAAAAAAGGTATAAATAGAAAAGGTTATAGAAATTATGTTGGTTTTGATTATGAACTTTATGGAAACGCTATTTATAATTCAATAATTACTGAATTAGGACTAAAGAAATCTGATATTTTTCTTGACTTAGGTTGTGGTTCGCTGAGATATGGCCGATTTTTAATTAAATTTCTAGATAAGAATTGCTATGTAGGTTTCGATAAAGAACAACTACTTATTGACTTAGCTCTAGAAAAAGAAATATCCTCTGAAATTATTAAAGTTAAAAATCCTCAATTTATTATTAATAGTTCATTTGATTTTAGTGAAGTAAATTCTGAACCTAATTTTATTTTTGCAAACAGTTTATTTACTCATTTAAACACCAAGGATATCAATACACTCATTAAAAATTTACTTAAAATCACAAAAAAAAACTTTGTATTTTATACCAGTATCCACTTTTCAAAGTATAATTTCAAATTTTTTGGAAGATCTCATCCACATCGTAATTTTTCATATTCGATGCAACAAATTGAAAGAATTTTAATAAAACATGAGTTGTCTTTTGAATATATTGGAAGAAATTGGGGGCATCCTGGTAATTTACATTTAATTAAAATATTTAAATAATTAATCCTTTAAAATCATATTCACTAATCTACTGTACTAGTTCACTACAAAAGTTTTGATACTTATCTTGTCATGAGAATTCATGATTACAAGCAAGGACATTATCAGTATTCACTTCTTCATTCTTAAGTTGTATTCCCTTCTTTTGGAATTCTTCGATAAGCTTAATTCTTTTCGTCTGTGCGTAGTGTATTGTCTAGTTCCTTTTCTATTTAACGCTATGTTTCATTAAATAACAACTTAGAACCAATCTCCTCGGCTTCTCTTGGAACAAAATATGCATTTCCGTTTTCAGGAAAATTGCTTAACTCACCTAAATATATTTTTTTACCATTTGTATAAAGATCTACACGTATAAACTCGAAGTCTCTACTTAATTTATCAGCTACACTCAGCATTAATTCGAAATTAACTGGTTTATCAATATTTTTGGAGGACATTGGATGAATAATACTAAATCCTTGCTTATTCCAATCTCTGTCGTAATACAAACGAGTGTGATTTGACCTTCTGTCAATATCTATTTGTAAAAATTTAGCTTTTCCCTTATAGCAAAAAAACTTATAGTCTAAATTTTTAGTAGTGTTAAAAATTAACGGTTCAACTATAAGTTTTGGCTTTAGGTAGCGCAAATGCTTTTGGCGCGTTAATTCGTAACGATTCGTGATAAACCATTTTTCAATAACCGAAAAATCTATTTTTTCGTCATTCTCTCTCAATATCACTGCTCCGCTTAGATGCGTTGGCTTGATACAACAACGCTGTGGAAAGTTGAAGTCTTTTGCTTCATCTAGGCTACTAAGAACTTTAATTGTTGGAACATTATATACATCTCCGATTTTCGCTTTAACATAATCTTTAACAAACGCTTTGTCAGTAATATAGGCTCTAAGTGGATTGTAGCCTTCGTAGCTGTGTTTAAGTTTAAATAGATAGTTACGCAGCAGCTTTTTTTGATTAGGTAACTGACGAAAAGTTATGTAAAAATGAATTAAAGAAAAAATTTTATCTCCAAAATTGTTTCTAGGAATGACTTTTATCAAGGTGTAATAAATAGGTTTTATTGCTTGCTTAAACATAATTTTCACCACACCCTTACGCATGATCATAATTTAGTAACTTTACAGTAAAACTAAATGCTTTCCAAAAACTCTTTATTTTATTGAGTATTTTAGCAGGTTTGTGCTTCTTTGCTTGAAACATTTGCTACTGGATTAACTCCATATCAACCTACAATATATTCTAACAAAAAACCTTTTAAAATAAATTTTCTGAAAATCTCTTTATTTATTTTTCTATAATCTTACTCGAATAAAATTTAAAATATTTAAATAATGAGGAATAAACCAATATTATATTGAATAATTAAAATGCTTTATCTTCACATAGGCCTTCCCAGAACTTCTTCAACTTTTATTCAAAAAAAATATTTTAAACTATTAGAAAAAAAAAAATTTATAATCCTTCTTAATTACAAGACATTCAAAAAGTGTAATAAAGAAGAAGTAAAGAATATGATCAATTCTCAAAGAAAGTATTTAATTTCAAATGAAGAAATTTTAAATTATGACCCCCATAATTGGCTAAAATATATTAATATTTTATTCAAGACATATGGCAATAAAGTAAAAATTATTTGTTTTATAAGAAGACCTAGTGAATATTGTCGCTCTGTTTATTTACAATATTGTATTAAGCAATCTAATCTTATGCTTGAAAATAATTTTTTCTTAGATGAATATAATTACCATAAATCAAAAAATGGTTTTAAATTTAATATAGATAGGCTCAATTATTTTAAATTAGTAC
>CABZXY010000007.1 GCA_902529795.1 uncultured Alphaproteobacteria bacterium | reverse complement strand
TTTTTTTAAAAAAATGCCTGTTTGGTTATTATTTAATTTAATTAATTCTTTAGTTAACCCCTCAAAGAGAATGCTTCCTCCTTGATCTCCTCCTTCTGGGCCAAGGTCAATTATCCAATCGCTAGTATTTATAACATCTAAATTATGTTCGATTACTATTACTGTATTTCCATAAGAAACAAGTTTATGTAAAATTTCTAATAATTTTTTAATATCATCAAAGTGTAATCCAGTAGTAGGCTCATCTAAAATATATAAGGTTTTTCCAGTTTGTCTTTTTGATAATTCTTTTGATAATTTTATCCTTTGAGCCTCGCCTCCGGAAAGGGTAGTGGCTGCTTGCCCAATAGAAATATAGCCAAGACCAACATTTTGAAGTGTTTTTAATTTAGAGAATACCTGAGGATTTGTTTCAAAAAATTCACAAGCATCATCGACAGTCATAGATAAAATATCGCTAATATTTTTAGACTTAAATTGTACTGATAAAGTTTCTTTATTGTATCTTTTCCCATTACATACTTCACATTTAACATAAACTGGAGCTAAAAAATGCATTTCAATTTTTTTAAGACCGTCACCTTCACAACTCTCACATCTCCCTCCTTTAACATTAAATGAAAACCTACCAGGTTTAAAACCTTTTACTTTCGCCTCAGGTAAATTCGCAAACCATTCTCTAATAGGGGTAAATAAACCAACATATGTAGCAGGATTAGAACGAGGAGTTCTCCCAATTGGTGATTGGTCAATGTTTATTACTTTATCAATATTTTCAATTCCACTAATATTTTCATAAGGAAGTGTTTTAATTATTTTTTCATATATTCTATTATTTGCAGCGCCGTATAATGTTTCATTAATTAATGTAGATTTTCCACTTCCAGAAACACCTGTTACACTAATAAATTTTCCAAGTGGAAATTTTACACTTACATTTTTAAGGTTGTTACCGTTAGCTTTAGAAATCTGAATAAATCCTTTTTTGCCATTTTTATTTATAGGTTGAGAATAACGACTGATAATTCCATTTATATACCCACTTGTAAGACTATCTTTATTATGTAGGATTTTTTGAAAGGATCCCTCGGATACAATTGAGCCTCCTTTAATACCAGCATTTTTTCCAATATCGACAACGTAATCAGCCTCCCTAATAATATCTTCATCGTGTTCTACTACTATTATTGTATTACCAAGATCTCTTAAATTTTTTAATGTATTGATAAGCTTTTGATTATCTCTTTGATGTAGACCTATAGAGGGCTCATCTAAAACATAAGTAACACCCGTTAAACCAGAGCCTATTTGACTGGCTAATCTTATTCGTTGGGACTCACCACCAGATAATGTTGAACTTTTTCTGGATAAACTAAGATAGTTTAATCCAACTTCATTTAAAAAATTTAATCTTGAAAAAATTTCTTTTTTAAGAGGAGCAGCAATTAATTTTTTTTGATCTGATAATGATTTTTCAAAATTATTAATCCAATTTAGGGATTTGTTAATACTTAAATGTGTTAGTTCGCTAATATTAATTTGATTAATTTTGATACATAAAGCTTTTTCATTTAATCTATTACCTTGACAAGATTGGCACGTTTTAGAATTTCTAAATTTTTCAAGTTCCCACTGTCTCCACCAACTTGAAGTTCCATCATAAATGTCATCCATAATATTAATAAGACCATCAAAGCTCCTACCTCCATACAAAACTTCATTTTGAAAAGTTTTAGGAAGTTTAGACCAAATGACATCTTTATAATTATTTTTCTGAAATAGTTTCTTTAATTTAGGATGTATTTTACTTTGAGCTTTTTCTGACCAATAATTAATCGCACCTTCATTAATACTTAAATTTTTATCAGGAATGAGAAGATCTTCGTCAAAAGCATCTACCTCTCCTAAGCCATCACAATCACTACAAGCCCCGTAAGGATTATTAAAACTAAATAGTCTTGGTTCTATTTCGTCTATACTAAATCCACTGACTGGGCACATAAATTTATTAGATAGACTTATTAACTTTTCACTTTCAAGATCATAAACTTCAACATTGCCACTACTTTCATTAAGGCAAATTTCGATACTGTTTGCTAATCGATCACGATTTTCATCATTAGGTATGACTCTGTCAATAATGACACTTATCGAATGTTTAAAATTTTTACTTAATTCAGGTATTTCATTCTTTTGATATATTTTTTCATTAACATAAAAACGCTCGTATCCTTTTTTAAAATACTCATCAAATAATTTTTTGTACTCTCCTTTTCTACCTTTAATAAGTGGCATCATGATCATAATTTTTTTCTTATTAAATTTAGAAACAACCTCATCAATTATCTCAGAACTAGTTAATCCCACTATGGGTTTCCCAGTTGTGGGCGAGTAAGGAGTACCAACTCTTGCAAAAAGCACTCTTAAATAATCATAAATTTCAGTAACAGTTCCGACAGTAGATCTTGGATTTTTGCTTGTAGTTTTTTGGTCAATAGAAATAGCAGGTGACAATCCCTCAATTTTATCTACCTTTGGTTTATCCATCATATCTAGAAATTGTCTTGCATAAGCGCTTAGTGATTCGATGTACTTTCTTTGTCCTTCTGCATAAATTGTATCGAAAGCCAAAGTTGATTTACCAGATCCACTCACTCCGGTAATTACTACTAGTTTATTTTTTGGTAAACTTAGATTTAAGTTTTTTAAATTATGTTCATATGCATTGTGAACAATGATGTGAGTTAAAGGAGAGGGATTTTCCATAAATTTGGTATCAATAAAAGCTGAATTAATATATATTACTATTATCTTTTAATTAAAATAATCATGGCTGGATCAGTAAATAAAGTAATTCTTCTTGGTAACTTAGGCAAAGACCCTGATATTCGCGCCACCTCAGCAGGCTCTAGATTGGCTAGCTTTTCAATAGCTACTTCAACCAAATATAGAAATAAAGAAACCCAACAACTTGAGGATAAAACTGAGTGGCATCGAGTAGTTGTTTTTAATGATAAATTAGCAGATGTTTGTGAAAAATATCTTCGAAAGGGATCAAAAGTATATGTTGAGGGCCAATTACAGACTCGCAAGTGGACCGATAACAATGGAGTCGATAAATATACAACTGAAGTAGTCATTCCAAATTATTCTGGTGTTCTTACCATGCTAGACTCTAGATCACAGTCAGCTATATCTGATGACAACTCTAATCAAATTGACTCAGCTGCTGATGAAGCTCTAGGCGGATCTGATAACTCAACCGCTGAACAGCTTGATGATGATATCCCTTTTTAAATAATTTAAACATTGGCTAAAAAGAAAAAAACTAAATCAAAACTGTTAGATGTATTAGACGATAAAGTTTATCCAAATATTGATATCACAGATGAATTAGAAAAAAGTTATTTAGACTATGCTATGAGCGTTATTGTATCTAGAGCGCTTCCTGACATTAGAGATGGCCTAAAACCTGTTCATCGAAGAATTTTATATTCAATGTATGAGTCTTCATATCATCATAACAAACCTTATAAAAAATCTGCAAGAATAGTTGGTGATGTTATGGGTAAATACCACCCTCATGGCGACTCAGCAATTTACGAGTCTATGGTACGAATGGCTCAAGATTTTACTATGCGATTACCTTTAATAGATGGTCAAGGTAATTATGGTTCCATGGACGGCGACCCTGCAGCCGCGATGCGTTATACAGAGGCTCGTCTTGATAAAGTATCTTCTTTTATGCTAGAAGAGTTAGAATATGACACCGTTCAACTAAGACCTAATTATGACGAAACATTAACTGAGCCAAAAGTTTTACCTTCACGTTTTCCTAATATTTTTGTCAATGGAGCAAGTGGTATTGCTGTTGGTATGGCTACAAACATTCCTCCCCATAATTTAGGTGAAATCATAGACGCAACATTACTTCTTGTTGATGAACCTGATAATACATCAAAACAATTGCATAAAATTGTCAAAGGTCCAGATTTTCCAACGGGTGGAATTATTTCAGGAACCGCAGGTCTTAATTCGATGTATGAGACTGGAAGAGGGAGTGTAACCGTTCTTTCCAAACTTCATGAAGAAAAAATTAAAACCAGAAATGCGATTGTGATTACTGAAATCCCATACTTACAAAATAAATCTAAACTTTTAGAAAGAATTGCTGATGTTGTTAATAACAAAACTATCGAAGGAATTAATGATATTAGAGATGAGTCTAATAAAGAGGGTGTTCGAATTGTAATTGAATTGAAATCTTCTGCTGTAGTTGAAATTATTAAAAATCAACTATTTCAATACACACCCTTAAAAACTTCATTTAGCAGTAATATGCTAGCATTAAAAGAGACTAAACCTTTAACTCTTAATTTAAGAGATGGCCTTTCTCACTTTATTGATTTTAGAAAAGACGTTATTACAAAAAGAACAGTCTATAAGCTTAATAAAGCTAGAGAAAAAGCTAATATATTGATAGGTCTTTCTATAGCCGTTAATAACATTGATGCTGTAATTGATTTAATTAAAAAATCTAAAACTCCAGCTGAGGCGAAGCAAAAATTACTGTCAACAAAATGGTCAGCTAAATCAAATATTACTCAGTACATAAAGTTAATTAATCCTTCCTTTAAATCTTCATCTTCTAAAATTTTACTAGATGAAGAACAAGCAAAAGCGATACTTGAGTTAAGATTACAAAAGTTAACCGCCCTTGAGAGGGATGATTTGTTTAATAATTTAAAATCTTTAGTCGAAGATATTAATAGTTATCTAAAAATTCTAAATTCAAATAAGCAATTATTAAAAGTCTTAAAAGATGAGTTAAATGAAATTAAAGATAATTTTGCTACCCCTCGTAAAACTGAAATTCAAAAACATGATATTGAAGAAGTAGATACAGAAGATTTAATAATTGAAGAAGATGTTGTGGTCACAGTTTCTCATCAAGGGTATATCAAACGAGTACTTAAATCCTCCTATAAAGTTCAAAAAAGAGGAGGAAAGGGAAAGAATGCGATGACTACACGCGATGAAGATTTTTTAGAACAAGTATTTGCCGCTACTACTAGAGATACAATCTTATTTTTCACTTCCGTGGGTAAAGTTTATTCAATGAAAGCCTATGAGCTTCCGGCAGGAACACCAACCTCTAGAGGTAAGGCAATTGTAAATTTAATTCCAATATCAAAAAATGAAAAAATTTCCTCTATTCTTACTTTACCAAAAGATATTGGTGATTTTGAAAATTATAATTTAGTTTTTGCCACAAGCTTAGGAAACATTAGAAAAAATAAATTAAAAGATGTCGCGATGAGTGGTACTCGAAAATTAGCTCGCTCTGGTAAAACGGCGATTAAACTTAAAACAGGCGATCGTTTAATTGGTGTTATTTCTGTTATTGAAAATGACGATGTTCAATTGGCAACAACTAACGGTAAATCTATCCGATTTGCCACAAAGGATTTAAGAGAGTTTTCTGGTTTAGGTTCAGCTGGTGTTAGAGGAATTAAATTAGCGAAAGACGATAAAGTTGTATCTATTTGCAGTCTTCTTCATAATAAAATTTCTATAGATGTAAGAGAGTCTTATTTAAAAGCAAAAAATGAAGCCAAAAAAGATACCTCAAAAATGAATAAGAAATTTCAAGAATTAGCAGAAAGCGAAGAGTATCTTTTATCGATTACAGAAAATGGTTATGGCAAATTAAGCTCTGCATACGAATACAGAATTACTAACAGAGGGGGGTCAGGCGTTACTAATATTACTATTACTCCAAAAAATGGAAGGGTAGTTCAATCTTTAAAGGTAAATTTAGATGATAATATAGCTTTAATTTCTGACTCTGGTAAATTATTACGTTGTAATGTTGGAGAAAACATTCGAGTAGTTGGCAGAGTATCTCAGGGAGTATCTGTCTTTAAAGTTGATAGTAAAGAAAAGATTGTTTCAGTCGCGAGGTTAGAAGATTAAAATGAGTAAAATTGGAATTTATCCAGGTTCTTTTGATCCAATCACATTTGGTCATCTTGATATAATTCAAAGGAGTCTAAATGTAGTTGATAAGCTTATTGTTGCTGTTTCTGATAATAAATCCAAAAACCATTTTATTAATATTGATGACCGCTTAAATCTTATTGAATCCACAATTAAAAATCTTCCACCGGAAGATCAAAAAAAAATATCAATTGAAAAATTTGATAATCTTTTAGTGCATTATGTTAAAGCTAAAAAAGCTTCTGTTATTATTAGAGGTTTAAGAGCTGTTTCAGACTTTGAATATGAGTTTTTAATGACAGGAATGAATAGATCTATTGATAACGAAATTGAGACTATCTTTTTAATGTCTTCTGAGAAATATCATTTTATTTCTTCTAGATTCATTAAAGAGATACATAGCTTGGGTGGGGATATATCTAAAAGTGTCCCAAAACCAGTTCTTGATTTCTTCTCAAAAATTTGAAATGTTCACATTTTCTACACGGGCCCATAGCTCAGCCGGTAGAGCACCTGACTTTTAATCAGGGTGTCGCAGGTTCGAATCCTGCTGGGCTCACCATTAATTCGGTGAGATTCATTAGAAAAACATATCTTTTTCAACGAAACCTAGTTCTTCTCAAAACTAGAGAAGGTGAACTGAAATAGCTTGAAGTATATTTACTTGGGTGAACCACAGGTGAACCATAATAAAGCTATTAAATTTTTTAAAAATACATAAATTACAAATGTTTATTTATTTAGATAATTCTATGTATAAAAGTAAATATATTTAATCAATTTAGAGTATTTATTATGTCTATAAGTTTGATCATAAATAAGGGCTTAATTTATTTTTTAGTATTCTTATTTTTCAATTTTTTTTCTTTTAATATCAAAGCAGCTGAAACAACAAGAATAACTCAATATGATGCTAATAAGGGCACAGGAGAACAAGAAGTAATCTATATTAGAGGTGTAACCTTCAACACTGATGGTAGCAAAATGTTTGTAACTGGAGGAGCCGTAGGTCAGTATAGCCTAACAACAAATTTTGATATATCAAATGTTACTTTTATAAGTTCCCTACCTGATAATGTAGCTATAGCTGCTCCTAACGATATTCGATTTAGTAGTAATGGTTTAAAAATGTATCTTGCACCGTTAGGTACTAATGCTTTAACAGAATATACTTTAAGTACAGCTTTTGACCCTACATCGCAAACTTCTACGAAAGGTTTTACCTTAACTAATTCTAGTGGTACGAGTGGTTTAGCATTCAATAGTGATGGTACATCAATGTTTGTTACTGATGCTGCAAACAAGCAGATCGATGAATACACATTGGATGCAGGTGGATTTGATTTATCATCAGGAGCAACTTATCGAAGAAGTCTCGACATTAGTGCAAACACAAACGCCAGTGCTGGTCCAAAATCATTGATATTTTCAACAGATGGAAAGACAATGTTTGTTTTAGATAACAAAAATAAAGCCGTAGATGAATACTTTTTAACAACAGGGTTTGACCTTACTACCGCTACATTTATCGAAACAACTGGTGCAATTGCAAATCTTCATGACTCAGCTAATAGTATTGCACTTGATGATGATGGATCACATATGTTTATTTCTCAAAATCATCAGCATCTCATTCAGTCATACAGTTTAGGAGCAAACAATAATTTATCAACTCCGGTTATTAGTACTTTCTCACCGGCAGATAATGCAACAGGTATTGAACTTGATGCTAATATAGTTCTAACGTTTGATGAAATTGTTGATGTTGAAAGTGGAAATATAAAAATTTTTAAATCTGATGGCACTGAAGTTACATCAATTGATGTCACAGATAGTCAAGTTACAGGAACTGGAACTGCACAAATTACTATAAACCCAACATCAGATTTGGAAGAGAATACACAATATTACATTACAATTGACTCTGGAGCTTTTAATGATGTCAGAGATGCTGCATATACTGGTATAAGCGATGCCACGACACTAAATTTTACAACAACAAATTCAGCCCCAACTTTAGTTTCATCGGTACCAGCTGATGATGCAACGGATGTTGAAATAGACGCTAATATAGTTCTAAATTTTAGTGAAAGCGTTAATGCAGATGATGGTGATATAGTAATTTATAAAACATCTGGTGGTACTACGGTTGAGACAATTGCTTCTACAGCCAGTAATGTAACGGGAAGTGGAACATCGCAAATAACTATTAATCCATCTGCTGATTTTGAATATGGCGTTGAATATTATGTCTTAATTGACTCTGGGGCTTTTGATGATGATAATGATGAAGATTATACGGGTATAACATCAACCACGGCGCTTAGTTTTACCGTTAATAATAGGGTAGATCCAACAACGATTAAAGATGTTGTAGGCTAAATAGATGCTCAAAGTGAATTAGCAAAACACTATATTAGTCAGTCAATCGATACTGTCTCTAATCGCTTGCGATATTTAAGAGAAAATAAATTGGGCAATGCTTTATCAAAACATAATTTACCAATACATATTGATGTGGGTGATACAGTTCTCACTTCTTTAGTAAATGATGAGTTATCAGTGAATGATAATTTATCCAAAAATACCAATTCTATTATGCCAGATAGTTGGTCCGCTTGGTCAACAGGATCAATGTATGTATCAAAAATTGGCGATAGTTTAACTTCGTCATCACAAGAAACTGAAGGCCAAGCTTTTGCATTAGGATTTGATAAAAAAATTAGTGATAGTGATTTTCTTGGTTTTGCTATTCAGTATGATCAAAGTGATACGGATATTGGAACAAATGGAACAAGAATTGATAGTAAAAATGTAAATTTATCTATTTATCGAACAAAACCATCTAGTGATAACAAATTTATAGAAATGTTCTTGGGCTTTGGTTTGATAGAGAGTGATCTAAAAAGAATTCATAATTCTAACACATTAACCGGCTCAAGAGATGGAACACAAATATTTGGTTCAATTAATTACGGTAAAACTTTTTATAAAGCTGACTTTAATGTAACACCAATTGGACGTCTTGATTTGGGTTATACTGTACTTGATGACTATGCTGAGACTGGAATAAATGCTTTAAATTATGCGAGCCAAAGTATTGAAAGTGGTTTGGCATCATTTGGTCTTGAATTCAGTGATAAAATTCAACTAAATGAAAATAAACTCCAACCATTTGGATCAATTACCTATTTAAATGATTTCAGTAATTCTTCAGATGCAAAAATGAATTATGTGGCAGATACCTCAACAATCTATACTTATACGCAACAAGCAAATTCAAAACATTTGATAAGCTCTTTAATTGGATTGACATATACTACTGGAGATTTTTTAAATATTAATTCCAGTTATAAAAATACCCAGGGCAATAGTGGTAAAATTAGCGAAGCCATGAACTTTGCTATTAACTTTACATCAAATCGTAAGACTCAATATATGTTGTCATTTGTTGGTAATGAAAATATTGACGCTAAACTAGGCATATCTAAAAATATACAGGGTATTGATTTAGGTTTGAATGTTAATCAAACTTTTAGTGCTAATCCAAATCAAAAAGCAGAATTAATGCTCGCATATAGTTTTTAAGAATACTTTTTTAGTGTTAAAAAATGTTTAAGTTGTTGATTTTAAAACATTTTTCATAGCTTTTTTAGTTAGTCCAAATAACAAAGTGTGATGATTGCACAGACACACCTGTTATTAAAGACGTATGCAAAGCTAGTTAATAGAATATAATTTTTTGCCAATACTTTAGGCTAATTTTTAAATATAAATATATATCTATATATTAATTACTAACATAAGCTTTTTATATATAATGAATGTTTATCTAGCAGGCGAAATTCATACAAATTGGAGAGATGAATTAATTACTCTCTGTAACAAAAAAAATTTAGAAATTCATTTTTCCTCACCAGTTACTAATCATGAAAATTCTGACAATTGTGGTGTAGAAATATTAGGTACTGAAGATAAGAAATTTTGGAAAGATAATAAGGGAGCAAATATTAATTCTATTCGCACCAAAAAAGCAATTAAAGAAAGTGATGTTGTAATTGTTAAATTTGGTGAAAAATATAAACAGTGGAATGCTGCTTTTGATGCTGGCTATGCAGCAGCACTTAACAAATCAATTATTGTCATTCATAATGAAGACCATCAACACGCTTTAAAAGAAGTTGATGCATCAGCGTCAGCTGTAGCATCTAATAATGAAGAAGTGGTACGAATTTTAGAGTATGTTCTTAAAGGAACACTTTAAAAATAATTAAAAGTACTCTCTTTAATTAATAAATATGATTTCCAGACTTAATTTCTTAAAAATTAATAAAATACCTACCAAGTCATGGAGTTCTAATAGCCCGCTAAATTTTAAACCTAAAATTAAAACGTTATTTTTTTTATCAATAGGTCTAATCTGTTTTGGTTTAGGAGAAGCTTTAATTTTAATTTCTTCCACTGGAAACTCACCATGGCTTGTTTTTTCAGAGGGTCTATCTATTAAGACAGGTCTTTCAGTAGGAACTGCAACTTTTTTTATTAGTTTAGTTGTTTTATTCTTATGGATATTTCTTAAACAAAAACCAGGTATTGGTACTTTTTTAAATGTTTTTATTATTTCTGTAGTAATAGATTTGCCTTCTTTTTATTTTGATCCTCCGAGTTCGATCTACTCAAAATACTTATTAACTGTTTTCTCAGTTCTTTTAGTAGGACTTGGAAGTGGAATTTATCTAGTAGCTAATTTAGGTCCTGGCCCTCGAGATGGTTTAATGACAGGTTTTACAAGAATTACTGGCTATCCTATTTCTTTTATTCGAGCATCAATTGAACTTACGGTGGTAATCATAGGTTGGTATCTTGGCGGCACAGTTGGTCTTGGCACATTAATATTTGCTTTTGGTATTGGTCCAGCGGTAGCTTTAGGGCTATCAATAGTTAGAAAATTTTAAGAAAAATTTATTCGTTATTAATTATTCTTAGCTCTTTAGGAAAGCTAGTTAAAACTCTTGGTTCATCATTAGTTATGAGAACATCATCTTCTATTCTTATTCCAAATTTTTCTGGAATATATAAGCCTGGTTCGACAGTTATAACCATTCCTTCCTCTAACGATGCTTTATTTCCTCTAACAATATATGGATCTTCGTGAACATCTAAGCCAAGTCCATGACCAGTTTTATGAACAATAAACTCCCTATAATCACTTTTTTCTAAAATTATTGTGGTTTCATTATCCACATCATGCATAGTATTAGGTATCTTTGATTTTTGAATTCCTATTTCATTAGCTTGTCTAACTGTTTCATATGCTTTTCTCTGGTATTCATCTGTTTCAATCATAAAAAAAGTTCTCGTAATATCTGCCTTATAGCCTTTAACTGTAGCTCCAAAGTCAAATAAAAGAGTATCACCTTGTTTAATCATATTTTGATTAGAAGAATGTCCGTGAGGAATGGCAGAGTTTTGTCCTGTAAGAACTATCGGATCAAAAGATAAACCTTCGGCACCATTTTTATATAGCTCTTGCATCAAAAATTGTTTTACTTGTAATTCACTCATTCCTAATTTTATGTAGTTCAATGTATTTTCTAATGATTTTTCTGAAATTTTAATTGCTTCTAGTAGGATATTAATTTCATCTTCTTCTTTATTAATTCGAATTGAAGATATCTCTTTATGAAAATTAATAATTTCAATTTCTTTAAAATTTTCTTTAAAGGCTTGTGTCTCAAAAAATCTAATTATTTGTCCCTCAACTCCAATATTTTTAATGTTGCCCAAAATTTTACTAGCTTCTTTGAAGGCTTGATTAAATCCCTCTTTATCATGCCAACTAATTACTTCTGCATTATGTTTTAATAGATTAAAACTATCCACTTCTAGACTAGGAAGAATAGCTACATTTTTATCTTTAGTGATTATGAGTACTGTAGGTCTTTCCATTAAAGGAAAACTACCACCAGTTAAATATTTAAAGTTTGACCCTGGAATTAATGCTATGGCATCAAGATTGTTCTTTTCCAGGATCTGATAAATTTTATTAAATCGAGTGTTCATATGGTTTTATTAACATAAGCAATTTAATTAATATAATTTTAAAGAACAAAGCTTTTCTTAATCCTAGATTGATTGAAAATACCTTTCATAAGATGTATTCTTACGTCTTTATTCTGGGAGGAAAAAAAACATGAAAAACAAACTTTCTATTGTTTTGTCATTGTTTCTAGTAGGTTTTGCTTCACCATTATTGGCTAACACAATTAAGTGGTCTATGCCTGGTGACTCATTGACATTAGATCCACATGCGCAAAACGAAGGTCCAACTCATATGGTTTCTAGACAAGTATATGAAGGACTCGTAACGCACGATATTAATATGAATATCGTTCCCCAATTAGCTACTTCATGGGAAGCTGTCGATCCTGAGACTTGGGTATTCAATCTTCGTGATGGTGTTAAGTTCCATGATGGTTCAGATTTAACAGCTTCAGATGTAGCATTTAGTATTAATAGAGCTAAAACAGCTCCTTCAGATATGGTCGATTTAATTAAGAGCATCACTTCCGCAACTGCTCTAGATGATTTAACCGTTCAAATCAAGACTGAAGGACCAAACCCTATTTTATTAAACCAATTAGTTCAAATTTTTGTAATGTCAGAGTCTTGGTCTAAGGAAATGGGTTGTGAGCTTTCATATAACTGGGACGCAGGAGAAACATCTAAGTGTGCTTCCGCTGCTAATGGCACAGGTCCATTTGCTATAACTTTCAGAGAGCAAGACGTAAGAACTGTGTTTGAGAGAAATCAAAATTGGTGGGGTGATCAAAATCAATTTAATATCGATAAGATTGAATTACTACCTATCAAAAATGATGCTACAAGAATTGCAGCTCTTTTATCAGGAGAAATTGATTATACCAATGTTGTCCCTGTTCAAGACTTAGATCGAATTGCAGCTTCTGCTGATCATCAAATAAGTCAAGTAGCTCAAAATAGAACAATCTTTTTTGGTCTAGACCAAGGTTCTGCTGAGCTAAGTTCATCTAACATCAAAGGTAAAAATCCTTTCGCAGACAAGAGAGTTCGTCAAGCGATGTATCAAGCCCTCGATATGGATGCAATAAAAGATAAAGTAATGAGAGGCCAGAGCTTTCCAGCGGGTATCATTACAGCACCAGGTGTAAATGGTTATACAAAAGCACATGATGCACGTCTTCCGTATGACCCTAATGCTGCTAAACAATTGTTAGCTGATGCAGGATATCCAGATGGATTTGAGGTTACTCTTGATTGTCCAAACGATAGATACATTAATGATGAAGCTATTTGTGTAGCGGCTATTGGTATGTTAGCTAAAATTGGAATTGATGTTAGTTTAGATGCTAAAACTAAAAGCATTCACTTCAAGGAAGTAAAAGAAGGTGATGCTGACGGAAATCCTAGTGATATGTATATGCTAGGTTGGGGTGTCCCTACCTATGATAGTCACTATGTATTCTCTTTCTTATTAGAGAGCTCAGGTAGCTGGAATAAGATCAACTTCAAAAATGATCGATTAGATGAAATTACAGCTGCTATTGGTGTAGAGACTAATATTGATACAAGAAATCAATTAATCGCTGAGGGTTGGGATATTATCCAAGATAACATTCCTTATCTTCCTTTACACCATCAAGTAGTGAACCAAGCATCAAAGAGTAATGTTGATATTCATGCAAGAATTAACAACGAACCACTCTTTTATTTTGCTAACGTAAACTAATATCTTAATTTATCTCTGGCCAGTAATCGCTGGCCAGAGAATTATCATGCTCAATTACTTCCTCAAAAGATTATTTCAAGCTTCTTTGGTTATGTTGATTGTAGCTTTTGTTTCTTTTTCTTTGTTCAATTTTGTTGGAGATCCAGTTAATAATATGGTTGGACAAGAAGCATCTGATGAAAGACGTGAAGAAATCAGAGATAAATTAGGAATTAATGATCCTATATATGTTCAATTTTATAATTTTGTAGAAAATATTGTTCAAGGAAATTTTGGAATTTCTTATCAACTTAAAAGACCTGTGTCAGATTTAATTTCTGAGCGAATGCCAGCAACATTGGAATTAGTTTTTGTATCTGCTCTCTTGGCTATTTCAGTAGGTGTATTATTAGGAGTTTATACAGGTATTCATAGAGATAGTTTTTTATCAAAAATAATTTTAGTTGTTTCATTGGCTGGTGTCTCTCTTCCAACATTTATTATAGGTATAATGTTAATTTATTTATTTTCAGTAATCTTAGGTGTATTACCCTCCTTTGGTAGGGGCCAAGTTATTGATTTAGGATTTTGGACTACGGGTTTTCTTACAATTTCTGGATTAAAAGCGTTAATTCTTCCATCAGTTACATTAAGCCTTTTTCAAATGACGTATGTTATTAGGCTTGTTCGTGCCGAAATGATGGAAATTTTACAAACTGATTACATTAAATTTGCAAAAGCCAGAGGAATTTCTGAGAAAATTATTAATTACCGCTATGCTCTTAAAAATGGATTAATTCCTGTTATCACAATTACAGGTATCAACATTGGAACACTTATAGCTTTTTCTATTATTACAGAAACTGTATTTCAATGGCCTGGTATGGGTTCTTTATTTATTAATGCAGTTTATTTTGTGGATATTCCAATCATGTCCGCTTACATGATTATGGTTGCCTTCATCTTTGTGATGATCAATTTCATCGTTGATATAACTTATTATTTTATCGATCCTCGCATACGTCTAAAAGAGGAAAAAGAATAGATCATGAAAATTTATCAAAAACTTTACGATACAGATATTGGATATAGTTTTTTTAATTCTAAAGTTGCCATTGTTTCATTTGTGATATTTTTATTAATAGCTTTTTGTTCTTTTTTTGCAGAATTGGTATCACCTTACAATCCATTTGATCCTATAAATATTTCCTTGATGGATGCATTTATCCCTCCTGTTTGGTCAGAAGGAGGAGATATAAGATTTATCTTAGGAACGGACCAACAAGGACGAGATATGCTGTCTACTATTATTTATGGTTCTAGAATTTCTTTAATCGTTGGTTTTGCTTCTATTATTTTTGCTATGGTGCTAGGTGTTTTTTTAGGAGTAACTTCAGGATATCTTGGAGGTAAATATGAGATTATTGTTATGAGATTAACTGATGTTCAATTAACAATTCCAAGTATATTAATGGCTTTATTAGTAGATGGAATAGCTAGAGCAATTATTTCAAAATCAATGCATGATGAAATGGCTATTTATGTTTTAATATTTGCCATTGGTATTTCTGAGTGGCCACAATTTGCTCGCGTAACTAGAGCTTCAACTTTGGTTGAAAAAAATAAGGAGTATGTTGCAGCCTCAAAAATTATTGGTTTATCAGGTATCTACATTATGTTTAAGCATATTTTGCCAAACATTTTACGTCCTGTGTTAGTCATCGCAACGATAGGTTTAGCTCTTGCAATTATAGCTGAGTCTACCTTGAGCTTTTTAGGAGTGGGAGTTCCTCCAACGACACCTTCCCTTGGAACTCTAATTCGATTTGGTAATAACTTCTTATTTTCAGGAGAATGGTGGATTACATTTTTTCCAGCAATCTTTCTTGTTGTTTTAGCCCTTTCTATCAACTTGTTAGGAGATTGGATGCGTGACGCATTAAATCCAAAATTAAAAAAACGATGAGTTTTCTTAAAATACAAAATTTAGATATTTCCTATAAAACGAGAAAAGAGACAATTATAGCTAGTCAAAATGTCAGTTTTACCTTGGAAAAAGGAGAAATTTTAGGTGTTGTTGGGGAGTCGGGTTCTGGTAAATCCACAATTGCTAATGCCATAATTAATCAAATCGACCCTCCAGGTGAAATTACTCAAGGCTCTATTCAATTAGAAGATGCTGAACTTTGTAATAATGAGAAATTAATCCAAACAATTAGAGGAAAAAAGATTGGTTTTATATTTCAAGATCCCCAAACTTCTCTCAATCCTTTATTTACAATTAAAGAGCAATTAGTTGAGACTATCCAAGCTCACTTAAAGTTAAGCGATCATGATGCAACTCAAAGAGCAATCCAATTATTAAAAGAAGTAGGTATTTATGATGCAGAAAAACGTATTAATGATTATCCACACCAATTCAGTGGAGGAATGAGACAAAGAGTGGTGATTGCTTTATCGATATGCTGTGAACCAGATTTATTAATTGCCGATGAGCCAACTACAGCTTTAGATGTCAGTATTCAAGCTCAAATATTAAAACTTATTAAAGAATTAACTATAAAAAGAAATCTTGCTGTAATTATTATTACTCATGATATGGGTGTAATCGCTGAGATAACCAATAAAGTTGCAATTATGAGATATGGAATTATTGTTGAACAAGGTTTAACTAAGGATGTTTTAATCAATCCGCAATCATCAGAAGGAAAAAGTCTAATCATTTCAGTTCCTCCTACAAATAAAAAGATTGATCGTTTTACTCTACTAAGCCCTGAAGGAAAAGAAATCACATCAAATTCAGCTAGCCTGACAAAAAATATTATAAAAACTTGGGGTTTAAGAGAAACTAGTAATAAAAAAATTTTAAATTTTCAAAATGTTTCTAAAGTTTTTGATGATGGATCTTTACTAAAAAAACAAGATACCAAAGATATGGTGAAGGCTTTAAATGATGTTACTTTTGATGTGTTTGAGGGTGAAACTCTTGGACTAGTAGGGGAGTCGGGTTCAGGAAAATCTACAATAGCTAAAATTATTACAGGCCTAATAAAACCATCATCTGGATTAATATATTATTACAATGATCAACTCTATAACGATCGAAATATATATCAGTCTCAATATAGCAGGGGTCAAATTCAAATGATTTTCCAAGATCCTTATTCTTCCCTCAATCCAAGATTTAAAGTGAGAGATATCATAGCTGAACCTCTAAAATTTTACCAAAAAGACCTCACTCAGCAAGATTTACAGTCAAATATCCATAATTTAATTGATATCGCTGGCATGTCCCGACAGTCTTTAGATCGATATCCCCATGAGTTCTCTGGCGGTCAAAGACAAAGAATATCAATAGCCCGAGCTCTGGCTACGAGACCTAGGCTATTAATTTGTGATGAACCTACTTCAGCATTGGATGTTAGTATTCAAGCTCAAATTCTCAATTTATTAAAAGATATTCAAGATGAATTACACTTAACCATGCTTTTTATCTCACATGATTTACCAGTAATACGACAAATGTGTAATCGTATTGTTGTTTTAAAAGATGGTAATGTTTGTGAAATTAATGACTCTGAGAGTTTGTTCAATCAACCTCAGCATTCTTACACAAAACAATTAATTAACTTAATGCCAAAAATAGAGTCAATATCTTGATTTTATTTTTTAAACAGAGTGAGAGCTTTTTCTAAGCCTTGATCTAGGTGTATTTGAAGAATTTTAATGGTTTTTTTTATGTCCTTATTCAATACAGCATTAAAGATTTCTTCATGCTCTAATATAGATTTTTGACCTCTAGTTTGATGAAGAATTGTTTGGTATCTTCTATGTCTATCTAATAAGTTTGAATGTATGGACATTAGATTGGCCGAGTCACAATTAGAAACTAAAATCTCATGAAATTCAAAATCATATTTTTTCCATTCATTAAAAATTGACTCATTTTTTAAATTATTTTTCTCTTCTAAATTTAATCTATGATAAGCCGATACAACTTTACTTTCCCATTCAATATTAGATTTTTGAATAGATTGTTCTATGCCATAACTTTCAATCAGATTTCTTATTTTTACAATCTCTATTAAATCAGTTTCAGAAAATGGGCATACAAAAAATCCTCTTTGCTCTTCTGCTTTAACAAAACCCTCGCTTACTAATCTGTTTAATGTTTCTCTGATTGTTGATGTACTAACTGAATAATGACTTTTTAAATTATCTAATTTAAGTTTGCTAGAGGGTTTAAGTGATCCGCTTATAATATCTTTTTTAATTTGATTTAATACAGAACGCCCAATCGTATTATTTTCATCCATTTTAGTGTTAAAAATATCTTATATTTTAATAATTTTATAAAGTTTTTTATTTAATACTATTTCTGTCTATTTATCTGAAATATTTTGTTTTAACCAATATGAATGTAGTAGAAACTATTATGTTAATTTATTTACGTTAATAAATTTATGCATATTTTTAAAAACGCATATTTCTGGTTTAGATAGATAGATTAATGGAATTTCATTTTTAAATTTTTTATTCATTTTTTTTTCTAAATCTATCAATCTACTTACTTCTTCTAATGTTAGGGGCTCCAGCAAATAAGCTAATGTAATATGAAAAGTATATCTCAAGTGATTTTCAAATTTTATTCCTAATAAATTACTTAAATCATCACGACAACTTCTTAAAGTTTCCTCATCTTTTGCTGAGTAGGGAGTTAACAAAGTACTAAAACCTCCAAAGAATTTATTTAGCTTTACAGTTAAAGGATTGGGAAATTGATAGTTTTTTAAACGATCAGATAAAATATTTGCAACTTCTAAATAATTTTCTGTTTCTTGTATATTTTTTGGCCAAAAAGAAGTTTTAAATGTACTGACATTACAACAATCAAATAAAGTCATATGAAAACTTGATTGAGGTAAAAAAGTATATTTTTTCTTCGGTGCTATCTCTTTAAAATTTTCCTGTACTTCGGATAATAAACCTGAAACTAAAGAGCTTTGTTGAATGGGGCAAATGATGGTGCATCCAGGCCAGTGTAATGGATTACCATCATTATCAAATTTTCCTTCACCTTTTGTTACAGGATAATCATGAAGTTTATTTAATAAATAGCTCTCTTCATGATTGATGATATTGCTATCCAATATAAGTAATTATTTTACTTTGCCGTCATCTTTATAAAATCGAGGATCGAATTCATCTAATTGAATGTTTCGAAAAGTTTTATAAAAAGATTTGAACTGATAATCACCAAGTTTTTCGAGTGGGGTAGAGGTGAATTTTGCTTTTGCTTCTTCCTCTGACTCAGCTTCAATAGTAACCTTAAAATCATATGACATAGTCATATCAATAATAAATTTTCTCATATCTATAATCTCCTAATTGTATTATTTTACTTAAAATATGAAAAAAGAGATCTTTATAAAATAACCCTATGAACAATCAAAATAATCAAAAATTCTATATTAATGGTCAATGGGTAAACCCTCATTCTACTCAGTTATTGGATGTTATTAACCCAGCTAATGAGGAAATTATTACCAAAATAGCTATTGGCAATGAAGAAGATTTAAATAATGCGGTAAAAGCGGCCAAAAACACTTTTGATACATGGTCAGTTTCTAGTGTTGAGGAAAGATTAGCGTTGTTGAATAAACTTAGAGAAATTTATAAAAAAAGATTTGATGAAATGACTGTTGCAATAACAACGGAGATGGGTTGTCCAAAAGATTTTTCATCGGATGTACAAACGCAATCCGGTCTTGATCATTTAAATGATTTTATTGAACAATTAAAAAATTTTGATTTTGAAAATAAGTTTAATGAAAAATCTAATAATTATATTACTCATGAGCCTATTGGTGTTTGTGGTTTAATTACTCCTTGGAATTGGCCTATTAATCAAATAGTACTCAAAGTCATTCCTGCTTTAGCAACAGGTTGTACGATGATTTTAAAACCATCAGAGATTGCACCATTATCTGGAATATTATTTGCTGACATGATGGATGAGGCTGGTTTTCCAGCAGGTGTCTTTAATCTTATTAATGGAGATGGGGCTGGCGTTGGGACCTTTATGTCCGGACATCCTGATATCGATTTAGTTTCTTTTACGGGATCTACTCGTGCTGGAAGATTAATTTTACAAAATGCTTCTCACACTATCAAACGAGTTTGTCTTGAATTAGGAGGTAAAGGTGGAAATATCGTATTCGCTGATGCTCCTTTAAATGCTGTTCGAGAGGGAATACGCAACGTCATGAGTAATTCTGGACAGTCTTGTGATGCTCCAACACGTATGCTTGTGGAAAGATCAATTTATGATCGTTCTGTTGAAGAAGCAGTAAATGAAGTTTCTAACATGAAAGTGGACTCTCCTGAAAAAAATGGTGATCATATTGGTCCTGTCGTATCTAAAGTTCAGTATGATAAAATTATCAATTTGATTGAATTAGGAAAAAAAGAAGGAGCTAATCTTGCTTGTGGAGGTTCGGATCGGCCTCAAGATTTAAGTAAGGGTTATTACATTCAACCCACCATCTTTACAAATGTTACCAACGATATGGAAATTGCCAAATCAGAAATTTTTGGACCTGTCCTATCTATAATTCCTTTTGATAGTGAAGAAGAGGCAATTAACATTGTTAATGATACTGAATACGGTCTTGGTAATTACATTCAAACATCTGATATGGAAAAAGCTCGAAGAGTAGCCAAAAGGCTTCGTTCCGGTGTTGTCTATATCAATGGTCACTCTATGGACTCTGGGACACCATTTGGAGGTTACAGACAATCGGGCAATGGTAGGGAAGGTGGCAAATGGGGACTGGATGAATACCTTGAGGTAAAAACGATTACCGGTTGGGTTTAAAGATTAATCTGATATAAGAATAACGCTATGAGTAAAAAGATTTTAGTTATAAATGGTCCTAATTTAGAAATGTTAGGCAAAAGAGATAAGTCTACTTACGGTGATTTTTCCTTAGAGAGTCTAGAGAAGTTAATCACAGAAGAGGCTAATACTCTTGGATGCCAAGTTGAATTTTTTCAAAATAACATTGAGGGAGAGATTATTAATAAATTAAACGGACTAGATGATAGTTTTGATGGAATTATTATTAATCCTGGTGGTTTAACTCACAGTTCTGTATCTCTTCATGACTCATTAGAGATTAAAAAAATTCACAAGATTGAGGTGCATATTTCAAATATCTATGCTCGAGAAGAATTTCGACAGAAGTCAATTATTGCTCATGCTTGCCATGGTTCGATTTTAGGAATGGGTGTAAATGGCTATCTTTATGCCTTAAGGCAAATTGTTAACTCATAAACTTTTAACATAAGAACAAAGACTCTCTACGCCTTTATATATTTTTGGACAATATTCTTGGATAAATTGATCATTTAAATTTTCATCATTTAAACTTTGTAAAGCTTTAGCACCGTCAAAATCCACAAAGGCGATACGTGATAACATTTCATTACTTTCAAAACCAAAATCTTCTCCAGGTAACATGGCAAAACCCGTTTCTTCTAAAACTTTTTTACAGATTAATGAACCTGAATTAAATTTTGCTAGTTTTGTTTCTGTAAAATCACATAACATATAGAAGCCTCCTTGTGCAGGTTGACATTTAATACCATCTTGAAGAAATCTTTTTCTTATAAATTGACTTATGTATTTTAAAATTTTCCTACTCTTATCTAAGTACTCTGAGTGGTCATCTGTAAATGCTTTTATAGCTGCATATTGTATAGGAGCGCTTACCGAAGTGTAAGTTTCACTTCCGATGATCGTCATCGCATTGGTAATTTCTTTTAATGCATCAGGAATGACCATATAACCTAATCTCCAACCGCCAGCACCACACCATTTACTTAAACCAGAATTGATAATAGTTCGCTCAGGATAGAGGTGAGTAATTGATTTATATTTGCCTTCATAATCTAATTCACAATAGATTTCATCTGATACGATAATAAGATTATGTTTCTTTGCCACTTCTACAATTTCATTTAAATTACTAAAAGTTGTGCCTGAAGGGTTATTCGGTGAATTAATGATTAATAATTTTGCTTTTTTATTTTTTTGACATAATTCATCAAGTTCTTGTGTATTTAAATCCCAATTAATCGACGCATTTGATTTTACAAAGTGAAATTTTTTATTCATTAAAATAGCTTGTGGTAAATAAGAAACCCAACTTGGAGTAGGTAAGATTAGTTCATAATTTAAAACAAATTGAATTTGAAATAATAATTCTTTTGATCCAGGGCCAACAATGATATCGGAACTAGAGTAATTATGTTTATTTTTATTAGAATGATATTTAGCTATTTCTATTCTTAATTCTTCAAGACCAGCGACAGCTAAATAATCTTTTTCATGAGCTTTTTTTTGAAGTTCTTCTGCTACACTCTCAGGAACGGGAAAAGGCGATTGCCCGAGTCCAAATTTATAAACCTCTCTTCCTTGACTTAAGAGCTCATTAGATTTTTCATTAATAGCTAAAGTTGTTGATTTTTCTAAATTGTGGAAATTTTTATTAATTTCGACCATAAAAAATATTGTATGCAAATAATGCATGATTTATAGTCAATTTTTCAGAAGGAGGGAACAATCATGATTAAAAAATCATTATCGATTGTCGTTGCAGCTTTATTATCTTTAGGTCTTAGCGTGTCTATTTCCTCTGTAAAAGCTGCAGAATTTATTTCTATTGGTACAGGTGGACCAACAGGTGTTTACTTCGTTGTTGGTAACTCAGTATGTCGTATGGTTCACAAAGAGGCCGCAGAGGGACGTAAAGAGGGTCGTAAACACGGTCTACGTTGTGCTGCTCCATCTACTGGTGGATCAAATTATAATATTGGTCAAATTAAAGAGGGTGAACTTCAATTTGGTGTAGCCCAGTCTGATTGGCAATATCATGCATTTAATGGTTCTTCAAAATGGGAAGGTAATCAGTTTGATGACTTAAGAGCAGTTTTCTCTGTTCATCCGGAGCCATTTCAATTAATTGCTGGTAAAGACTCAGGAATTAATTCTTGGTCTGATTTAGCAGGTAAAGTTGTGAATGTAGGTAATCCTGGTTCTGGTCAAAGAGGAACAATGGAAGTACTTATGAACGCTCATGGAACAAGCATGGATGATTTTAAACAGGCAACTGAATTAACATCTTCTGAGCAGGTTAATGCACTTTGTGACGGTAAAGTTGATGCTATTGGTTACACTGTTGGCGTTCCTAACGGTGCAATAGGTCAAGCAATTGACGGATGTGGTGCGCATTTTGTTAATCTAGACTCTGACGTTGAAGCGGCACTTGTAAATGATAATCCGTTTTATGCTTTTGCAAGTATTCCGGCTGGTCAATTTTATAAATCACAAAAAGCAGATGCTACGACCTTTGGTGTGATGGCAACTTTTGTGAGTAGTGCATCAGTAAGCGATGATGTAGTATACGAAGTTGTTCGTGCTGTATTTGAAAACTTAGATGATTTCAAAAAACTTCATCCTGCCTTTGCTAACTTAAACCCTGCAGACATGATCACCAATGGTCTTTCTGCTCCACTTCATGCTGGTGCTGTAAAGTACTACAAAGAAATGGGTTGGATGTAATAATTTAAATCATTTTGGCCCATGCCAGTAAAATGGCATGGGTTTTTTTTATTTGTACTTCTAAATGTCCGAAAATAATAACAATCTTGCTAAGAAATATGACGAAGTAGAAAGTAAAACCAGATCCCTTTCTGGTTTACATCTTAAAACAATTGCTTTTATTGCCTTTTGTTGGTCGTTGTTTCAACTTTGGTACGCTTCACCATTTCCTTTTATGGTTGGTTTTGGAGTCTTTATAGATGTACCCGCTAGAGCTATTCATCTCAGCTTTGCTTTTTTAATCGCTTTTCTCTCATACCCTTTATTAAAAAAAGATAAAAATAAAAATTTTGGAATTCTAGATATTATTATTGCACTTGTGGCATTTGCTTGTGCCATGTACATAGTCATTTTTTATGAAAAGATTGTCTACAGTAATGGAATTTTATGGAAATTACCTATAACCTTATTTGGTAATAGTTATGACTTTCCAATAGAAATGATCATTGGAATCATAGCGGTCACTTTATTATTGGAAGCAACAAGAAGAACCATAGGCTTGCCGCTAGTTATTGTTGCAATAGTTTTTTTAGCTTATTCAGTTTTTGGCCAAAGCATGCCAGACTTAATTTCTCATCAGGGTTTATCTCTAAAAAGATTAGTTGGCTATCATTGGTTTGGTGGTGAAGCTATTTTTGGAATTCCTATTTCTGTATCCGTAAGTTTTGTTTTTTTATTTGTTTTATTTGGTTCCATGTTGGATTACGCAGGAGGTGGAAAATATTTTCTAAATCTCGCGATTGCTCTTGTTGGAAAATTTAGAGGTGGTCCAGCAAAAGCATCAATTCTAGCCTCTGGTCTTACTGGAATGATTTCTGGTTCTTCTATCGCTAACGTAGTTACGACTGGAACATTTACTATTCCTGTAATGAAAAAAACAGGCTTTCCTGCAGTAAAAGCTGGATCAATAGAAGTTGCAGCTTCAGTGAATGGTCAAATCATGCCTCCAATTATGGGCGCTGCTGCATTTATCATGGCTGAGATGCTAGGTATTACTTACTTTCAAGTAATCACGCACGCCTTTATTCCTGCCATAATTATTTATTTATCTTTATTTTGGATTTCAGACTTAGAAGCGAGCAAATTAGGTCTTAAAGGTATGGAACCAGTTGATATACCTCCATTACGTCAAACTTTTCTATCAGGAATACATTATTTACTTCCGATAGGGCTTCTCATTTATCTTCTTATAATAAAAAGGTGGTCAGCGGGTTCGTCCGTTTTTTATAGCATTATCGCCATGATGGCTTTGATGATTTTTCAAAAAATAGATTTTAAATCTAACAAACAGTTTTCTGATTATTTATCACAAATAAAACTTGGCATAGAAGATGTTGTTAAAGGAATGATCAGAGGTGCTATAAACATGACGAATATTGCAATCGCAATTGCAACTGCTGGAATTATTGTGGGAGCAGTAGCTTCTACTGGATTAAGCAATGCAATGATTGAAGTTGTTGAGGTTATCTCTGGAGGTAATTTTATCATTCTCATTCTTCTTGTGATGGTTTTATGTTTAATATTAGGTTTGGGTTTGCCGACAACGGCTAATTATCTTGTTGTAGCATCACTGATGGCTAATGTAATTGTGGAAATAGGTGGTGCCTCTGGAATAGTTTTACCGATAATCGCAGTACATTTATTTGTATTTTATTTTGGATTAATGGCAGATGTTACACCTCCTGTAGGTTTGGCCGCATATGCTGCCTCCGCCATATCAAGAGCAGATCCTATCAAGACAGGTATTCAAGCTTTTTATTATGAAATTAGAACAGCAATCTTGCCATTAGTTTTTATTTTTAATCCTGAATTATTATTAATTGGCGTATCCAGTGTATATCATGGTGTTTTAATTTTTGTTGTTTCGTTAATTGCTATTTTGACTTTCACTAGCGCAACTCAAGGGTGGTTTATTACCAAATTAAAATGGTACGAAACTATCTTATTGTTACTAATTACTCTTTCAATGTTCAGACCAGATGCAATTATGAATCGTATTTACCCTCAATTTTCTGAATACGAGGGGAGCTTGAATGAGGGTATCAATTTTGAACAAGGCAGAGACATTCGACTTCAAGTAACTAGATATACGAATTATGGAGAACGTTATAAATTATTCGCTTTCGAAGTAGAGGAAGACGCCAATACGTCTATAGAAAAATTTATCGGTATTGAAACGGAATTAAATGATCGAGGAAATTTAGATGTAGTTAATCTTGAATTCATGGGTGTCGCTGAGCAAAGAGGTCTTTTTTTCTATGATGAAATTACATCTATTCAAATTGGCAATTTAGATAGACCTAATAAAGAATGGGTATATTTATTTGGATTTATTATGTTATGTTTCGTGATATTTAATCAAAAAAGAAGAAAAAAATTACTTTCAAGTATTTAATAAAATATTAACATAAATTTCATATATATTTAAAATTATCTTAAATATGTATCCACAATTCGTTATTAATTTTTTATAATTAATACTTAAGATCAATCTTTAAGGAGAAAATAATGAAAAAGATAATTAGTATATTTGCAATTCTATTTTCATTTGCCTTTACTTCTAACAGTTACAGTAAAACCGAAATTCATTGGTGGTATGGTAATAGTGGATTTTTAGGTGATGTGATTATTGAAATTGCTAACAGATTTAATGAATCTCAAGATGAGTACATGGTCATTCCAACAGGTAAGGGTAGTTATGAAGATAACATGGCTGCTACTATCGCTGCTTTTAGAGCAGGTGATCAACCTCATTACTCTCAGGTTTATGATGCCGGTGCTGCAATCATGGTAGCACAAGTTAAAAACGGTGTTGTGATTGGTTTCGAAGAGATGGCTGAGAAGTATGGCATTGATGTAGATGCTGATAACTACATCCCAGGTATCAAAAACTTCTATGCTGACGCTGATGGTAAGATGGTCGGTGTTCCATTCAATAGTTCTACTTGTTTAATGTATGCAAACATGGATATCTTAGCGGAAGTAGGTATTGAGGAAGTGCCAAGAACTTATGAAGAGTTTGAAGCTATCGCCCAACAAATTGCTGACGCTGGATATATTCCATTACTACAAAGTCACAGCCCATGGATTTGGACTGAGAACTTCTTCTCAAGACATAACTTATTAATGACTGATGGTAACAACGGTTATGATGCGGTTCCAACTAAAACACTTTTTGCCGATACTCCTGAGTTCGTAATGCACTGGGAAAAAGTTAAAGAGTGGTATGAAAAGGGTTGGTACGGATATAAGGGTAGAGCATGGGGTGATAACCAAGCACCTTTCACAAACGGTGAAGCTGCATTCTGGTTTGGTTCAGCTGCATCTTTTGGCGGTATGAAAGGTGTATTACCGAACTTTACAACTAACCCAATTCTTTACTGGGACTCGGTAACTGGTGGTAAAGAATATCCAACATTTATTGGTGGTGCTGCTAACTGGATCTTAAATGGTCATACAGAAGAAGAGTACAAAGGACTTGCTAAATTCATTGAATTTATGGGTTCACCAGAGATGGATTTATACTATCACAACATGACTGGTTATGCCGCTGTTACTAAAGGTGGTATCGAGCTAGCTGAAACTATCAACTTCTACAGAACTTCTCCTTATCACAAAGCAGTTGGTGATCAATTAGGTCTAGAAGGTTCAACTATTCCTGGTGGATATAGAGCTGGTAACTGGCCTCAAATTCGTGAAGTAATTTACGAAAATGTTGAGCCAATGCTTAATGGTGATATCAGTGTGGAAAAAGCGCTTGGTAACATGGATAATGGTGCCGAAAAACTTTTAGCACAATTCGCAAAAACACTTTAAAGTTAATCTAAATTTTGGAGGGTATTTAATATACCCTCCTTTTTCTATAAATGAAAAAAGTTCAATTCAAGTCTAGTTATTCTCAATATTTTTTTTTAGCTCCCCAGCTATTAATTCTTTTAATTTTTCTTTACTGGCCCATTATCCAAACTTTTCGAGACGCTTTTACCATTCAAGATGCTTTTGGTTTTGGTTCGTATTTTGCTGGTTTTGATAATTTTAAATTTATCTTCTCAGATCCTTCGTACTATACAGCATTTAAATTTACGATCATTTATAGTTTTGTAATAACACTTATTACTGGTTCTATTGGTTTGTTATTAGCCGTTCAGGCTAATAGTGTTCTTCATGGAAAAAATGTTTATAAAACTCTTTTGATCTGGCCTTATGCTATAGCACCAGCGGTTGTAGGTGTTATGGCCAATTATTTTTTTAGCGAAAGATTTGGTCTGCTATATCATTTATTTAATAATTTATGGGGTTTTAATTGGTATCAAGATGTATTTGATGCATACATATATGTAGTAATTGCTGGCTCATGGAAACAAATTAGTGCTAACTTTATTTTCTTTTTAGCTGGTCTTCAGGCAATTCAAAAAACTGTAATAGAAGCATCTATTATTGACTGTAAAAGCAACATCAGAAGATTCTGGACTATTACATTTCCATTATTAATGCCTACCACTTTCTTTTTGATTATAATTAATATCACATACTCTTTCTTTGATACTTTTGGAATCATCGATACTACTACAATCGGCGCACCTGGAAGTGAAACCAAAACGCTTGTCTATAAAGCATATATAGATGGCTTTAAAGGTTTGGACTTAGGCAGCGCAGGGGCTCAATCAATTATGATGATGTTGATTGTTCTTGTGATTACAATTTTCCAATTCAGATATATTGAAGGAAAAATTCATTATAACTAAGATGAATAGAATAACATTTAGTCTGAATCATTTAATTTTAATTTTTGGTCTACTTTTAATGATAGCCCCTGTTTGGATAATTTTTGCAAGTTCAACTCATACGAGCTTATTTATTAATACTAATGGCTTACAGTTTCTTTTAGGTGACAATTTTATAGATAACTATTCTAGTGTTTTGTTTAAAACTTCAGGTTTTTTTCAAGAAATAACTGCTTTAAAAATGTTTTTTAATAGTTTTATTATGGCAACGGGCATAGCTACACTGTCAGTAGCTACTTCATTAATGGCCGCTTATGGTCTTGTCTACTATAGAGTAAAATATTCTTCATTTATTTTTTGGCTAATATTTATAACTCTTTTAGTTCCTCTTGAACTTAGAATTATGCCAACCTATGAAATTATGTCTAATTTAAATCTTCTTAATTCTTATATGGGTCTAATATTGCCTATTTCAGCTTCTGCAATAGCAACTTTTTTCTTCAGACAATTTTATAAATCAGTACCTGATGAACTTTTAGAGTCTGCCAAGTTAGATGGTGCCAATAGTTGGAAATTCTTTATCGATTTTTTAGTGCCTTTATCTAAAACAATGATAGCCGCTGTATTTATCTTTATGTTTGTTTTTGGTTATAATCAATACCTCTGGCCTCTTATTATGACTACTACTGAGCAGTATTGGACAGTGGTTATGGGCTTAAAAACTATGTATGGGTCTATATCTCATAGATTTGCTTTTGTGATTATGTCAATGATCCCACCTGTATTAATTATTATTTTTTTACAAAGGTGGTTCATACAAGGAATTTTTCAAGATAAATGAAGTTTAAGCCAGTTCAAATACTCTCCCATATAATTTTATTATTAGGTGTTTTACTTATGGTATTGCCTATTTGGTATTCATTTGCTACCTCAACTCATGAAAATATCTCAATCATCACAGAAGGAATGAAATTTTTTTTAGGTGACTATTTTGATCAAAATTATAACGAAGTTCTAAATGAAAAAGGTGGTTGGTCAGAAGAAGTAACTGCTACTAAAATGTTTCTAAACAGTTTTATTATGGCCTTAGGTATTGCGACTTTAAAAGTTGTAATTTCTGCCATGTCAGCATATGCCTTAGTATATTTTAGATTCAAACTAGCAGTTCCAATTTTTTGGTTAATCTTTATTACATTATTAGTGCCTTTAGAGGTTAGAATTTTTCCTAGTTATAAAATTGTATCTGACCTAGGACTCACAAATTCATATACAGGACTAATTCTTCCTTTAGTTGCATCGGCAACAGCGACTTTCTTCTTTAGACAATTTTATAAGACAGTACCAGATGAACTTTTAGAGTCTGCTAAATTAGATGGCGCTAATAGCTGGAGATTTTTTATAGATTTTTTAATTCCTTTATCCAAGACTATGTTAGCTGCCATGTTCATCTTTATGTTTGTTTATGGTTACAGTCAATATTTATGGCCTTTAATTATGACAACTGATGAGAAATACTGGACTGTTGTGATGGGGATGAAAATTATATTTACAGAAAATTATGAAGGAGTGGCTTTACCTAGAACAGGTGAGAGATTTGCATATATCATTTTATCAATGCTTCCACCGGTATTGGTCGTTATAATTTTACAAAGGTGGTTTATCAAAGGATTAATACAAACGGAGAAATAAAATGAGCTTTTTGGAATTACAAAATATTACTAAGGTTTATCCTAACGGGACCAAGGCAGTTAATGAAACATCTTTAAATGTTGAAAAAGGCGAATTTGTTGTTTTCGTGGGTCCTAGTGGATGTGGTAAATCAACATTATTAAGAATGATTGCAGGACTAGAGGATATAACTTCTGGAGAAATTATCCTAGATGCTAACACAATAAATAATGTAGACCCTTCTGAAAGAGACGTGGCAATGGTTTTTCAAAACTATGCTCTTTATCCTCATATGACTGTTTACAATAATATGGCTTACGGCCTTAAAAACAGAGGTATCTCAAAACAAGAGATCGAAGATAAGGTCAATGAAGTCGCCAAATTGCTTGAAATAGACCCTTATCTATCTCGTAAACCCAGTATGTTATCTGGTGGTCAACGACAGCGAGTGGCAATGGGTCGTGCAATTGTAAGAAACCCTAAAATTTTTCTTTTTGATGAACCTTTATCAAATCTTGATGCGAAATTAAGAAATCAAATGCGTCTTGAGATTAAAAAACTTCAACGTCATATGGGCGTTACAAGTATTTTTGTTACTCACGATCAAACTGAAGCGATGACTCTAGGTGACAGAATAGTGGTTATTAATGATGGTATCGTTGAACAAGTAGGTACTCCAAAAGATATTTATTCAAAACCTAATACAAAATTTGTAGCAGAATTTATTGGTTCACCCCAGATGAATATATTTAATTGTAAAATTGATAATGGCATCGCTAAAATTGATAACAACTCCATTAATTTGAATAAATCAATTAATGTCGATGATGCAAGTATAGGAATTCGACCAGATGATATACAAATTTCAAATAGTGGTTCAATTTCTTGTAAGGCAAATTTAGTTGAGTATTTAGGTTCTGATATGATTATCTATTCTAATATGGGTGATCAAGAATTTAGCTGTAAATTATCTTCTAAGATTGATGTCAAATCAGGAGATGAATTTAAATTTGATATTCAACCTTCTTTAGTTCATATTTTTGATAACTCATCAGGTAAAAGAATAGATTAATATAATTTACTTGGGTAAAATGCAAACTGGTATAGGTTCCATTTTATGAACATTCTTTGATCTTATTTCAAGATATCTATCTCTATTAGGTGACTTTTCATTAAGCATTGCCTCTTCAATTTCTTGATAGCTTAAACCTACTTGTTGTTCGTCAGTTCTTCCATCTATCCATAATCCATCAGTTGGATCTGCTTCAATGATTTCTTGATTTATTCCTAATTCTTTACCCATATCCCAAACTTCTGTTTTAAGACAATCGGCAATTGGAGAAATATCGACGCCTCCATCACCATATTTTGTATAAAAACCAATACCAAAATCCTCTACCTTATTACCTGTTCCAACTACAATTCCATTGTTGCTGGCAGCTATTTGATAAAGAGTTGTCATTCTTAGTCTAGCTTGAGAGTTAGCATAACCATGTTCAGAATTGTTGGAGCCTAATTCATTCTGAAACTCGCCAAAAACCTTGGATAAATCAATATGATGGTGGGTAATATTGTCAAAATTTTTCTTAAGCCAATCTACATGATTATTCCCTCTGATATTGAAAGTTTGATGGTCAAGAATTGGCATAGTCACAACGTGAGTTTGTAAATTTGTTTTTGCTGAAAGGGTACTAGATACAGCAGAGTCTATTCCACCAGATATCCCAATTACCAGAGATGAAAAATTACTTTTTTTTGCATAATCAGCAATCCATTCAGATATAAAATCAATTTTTTCAGATGAGTTCATATTTGTATATATAATTACGTTTAAAATATTTTAAAGTTTAATTATAATCAAATTTATTTAAAAGATATGTTAATTTTACATATTACTTAGTTTTATTTAGTTTTATGATAAGTTAACAGTTTAGTAATTTATTAAATAATGACTTTTAAGTTTTTAATATTTCTATTAAAAAAATTCATAACTTCTAGAAGTGTTTTAATTCGATATCAGGGCAAGGATTTTCTCATTGATAATAACTCAGATCCATTAATCTTGAAGATTAACCATAAAAAATTTTTAACTAAGCTATATTATGCACCCTCCTTAGTGCTTTCTGAGGGTTATATGGACAAGGATTATGAATTACCTAATTCATCATTCTATGATTTTGCAGATTTATTAATTGAAAATTATAATTTATATTTAGAAAAATTTTCAAGAACCTTTTTTTCTAGGATATTCCTTATCATTAACCCTCTATTTCAATTGAATTTTTCTAAGAAATCAAAAAATAATGTTGCTTCCCACTACGATCTCTCAGACAAACTTTATGATTTATTCTTAGATAAGACTAGACAATACTCTTGCGCTTATTTTGAAACTAAAAAAGACTCTTTATATCAGGCTCAACTAAATAAAATGGATAGATTGGCAGATAAGCTTCATCTTAAAAAAGGAGATAAAGTTTTAGATATTGGTTGTGGGTGGGGTTCTTTGAGTAGACATTTCAGCTCTGAATATAATTGTAGCGTTAAAGGCATTTCTTTATCTGAAGAACAAATTAGTTATTGTTTAAAAAATCAAAAAACATTAAAAAACACCCAATATCTAGAATATTCTCTTCAAGATTATCGAAACGAAACTAACTTTTACGATAAAATAGTTTCGGTTGGAATGTTTGAACATGTAGGAAAGCCTTTTTATAATGCCTATTTTAAAAAAATCAGCGATCTTCTATCCGAAGATGGTATAGCCGTCATGCATACAATAGGTAATGTTCGTACTCCTAAATTAACGCCGGCTTTTATTCGTAAGTATATTTTTCCAGGCGGATATATCCCTACCTTATCCGAGATTATGCCAGCAGTTGAAAAATCAGGACTAATTATAAGTGATATAGAAGTATTGAGGTTGCACTATGCTGACACTCTAAGAAATTGGTATAAAAATTTTAAAAAAGCAGAGAAACAAGTATTAGATCTATATGATGAGAGGTTTGTTAGAATGTGGGAGTCATATTTAAATTTAAGTGAAATATCTTTTAGAAAAGGAGATAATGTTGTTTTCCAATTGGTACTTACTAAAAAAAGAGATACGTTTCCTATTGTTAGAAAGAGAATTAATTAATTAAGAATTATTTAATTATTTTTAATAAATGTCTAAAAATACATTAGAAAATAGATTACACAGTTTAAATCAAGCTCTAAGTCAAATGATGAGAAACACTAGTGAAAGAGAAATTATTGATCAATTGACTACTTATAAAATCGCCATACAAAATACTTTGAAAATACTTACAAAAAAACAAAAACAATCCATCTCTATGAGCGCAAGAGAATATGAAGATGAATTAGAAAAAGGTAATTTTTAAAGCCTTTACTCCTATATTTTGGATCTAGAACAAAGAATATTCAAGCTAGTATCTTCAAATAACTCATACATTCATGATGATTGTGCTTACTTAAGCAAATCCCATCAACTTATATCTACAGATACTTTGGTTGAAAGCGTTCATTTTAACCTGAAACATTTTGATGCCTCTAAAATAGCTCATAGACTTTTTGTGTGTAATTATAGTGACATACAAAGTTCAGGTGGATATCCAGAATATGCGCTTTTAAATATCAGTTTCCCTAATAAAAGTTTTAAAATTACACAACAAATAATTAAATTTTTTAAGAAACTATTAACAAAGCATAATATTAAATTAATTGGAGGTGATACAACTTCTTCTTCTAAGATTTATCTTTCAAGTACTTTTATCAGCAAACCAATTAAAAAGTCTGAAATTATAAATAGAAAAAATGCCAAAGTAGGTGATAGCATTTATACTTTCAAGAATATTGGATTTTCAAAATTTGGGTATTTATCAATATTTAAAAAAAGACAAAATCTAAATAAAAATCTACTTCGAAAATCAAAAGATCAATTTTTAAAACCTAAAATCATTACTTATTCAAATTTATTTAATAGGAATAGAATTAATTCATGCATGGATATATCTGACTCTCTTTATTTTTCTTTAAAAGAATTATCCAGGCAATCTAAAAAGAAATTTCTCATAGATAATTTAAAGGATATATCTCCATTATTATTAAAAAATTTAAGCTCTAAAAACTATTTTTCATTAGTACTATCATCTGGGGAAGAGTTTGTTCCTGTTTTTACTGGTAAATTAACTGAACAAGATATTAGACTTTTTAAGTTAAATCGTATTCATGTTGTTAAAATTGGCTCTGTTCAAAGAGGACGGGGACTAATTTTTACAGAATTAGAAAATTTTAAAAATTATACGTTTAGTCACTTTAAAAATACTTACTTAAATTTATAACTTTTTGAATTTCTTTTTTTGTAATTTTCTCTAAATCAATAGTTGAAATAATATTTGTTGAACTTTCGGCTCGAGTTTTTTTATAGGCTTTATCGTAATGATAAATAATTAAGTTACTAACTAGATCATAGTAATTTTGATTTTTTAAACTTTCCTCAATGTTCTTAAAATCATCTTTTGGTATAATTCTTTTTAATACCTCTAAGGCTTTTTTCATTAATTCTGGGTTTTTTGTGAAGTAATTATAATCCTTTAAAATATATTTGGTTCTCTCCTCAATAGTGGCATTTAATTTTATATTTTTACCCAATGGCATTGTTTTCCAAACCTTACTTGGGATACTTAATTTACCAACTTTGATACTTTCTGCTTCAACCCAAATATCCTTTTTATTATTAAATTCATTTAATTTTTGATAAATGCAAGTTTCATAGAATTTTTGTGAGGGTTGGGCTTTATTAGGGATGTCGCCAAGTATTGATCCTTTATGATTGGCAAGTCCTTCAAAATCAATAACTTGTTTTGTTTTTGATAGTTCTTTTAGGAATAATGTTTTGCCTACACCAGTAATTCCCATAATTTGATTAAATTTAAATCTAGGTGCTTCTTTGTCTAGATATTCAACAACTCTTTTTCGAAAACTTTTATAACCTCCGTCCAATAAGTAAACATCATAACCAATTTGTTTCAGTACAAGATAGAGGCTAAGAGATCTTAAACCACCTCTCCAACAATAAATCAAAACCTTATCTTTTTTATCAAATTTAATTTTCTTAATTATTTTTGAAATATTAAAACTAATTAATTCGGCACCATTTTTTTTTGCCAAAAAAGAATTTTCTTTATAACTAATACCTATTTCATGCCTTTGTTTATTTGACAAAACCGGATAATTGATAGAATTGGGAATGTGATCATCTCTAAATTCAGATGGTGTTCTTACATCTATTATTAAGCTATAATCATGAATTATTTGATCTCTGTAAGAAACTTTATTGATGCGCATATTTTTCATTTTTTTATCATTAATATATTCAAAATCTATGTTCTCCAAAGAGATTAATCTTGAGTTCGAAATAGATTGGAAATCAATTCATTTAGCGGATATTGAATGGGATGTCTCTTTAAACAAAGATAATTATTCTATTGATTTTGTCATTCAAAGCTATGGAATGACAGATATGATCTTTAAATATAAATCTGTCACAAATATTGAAGGTTTAATTAAAAATAATCAACTACATCCCTTAACATACAAAAGCAAAACAAAAAGTACTAAACAAGATGTTTATGCTAATTTAACCTTCAGTCCAGATGGTCAGATAGTAGATTTTGATATTTCTAAAGAATTAAATGACGATCAATTATCTATGCAATTTCAATTTATCAATCAATATCAATTCTTTACAGATCCTATATCTCAATTAGTTCAATATTTCTTATTTCAAACTGACTCAAACCGAATGATAGTCGATGGTTTGAATATCTATTCTTTAAAATATAAAAATTTAAGTGATGAGATTTTTGAAGAAAATAATCCTACAATCTATACTGGAACAACTCAAACTATGAATATCGTTTTTCCCTTTTTTCAAGGTCTTCATAAATTAGATAAGAAAAACAATCTTCAAGAAATTAAAATGAGTTATATAGAAGTTGATGATATTAAATTTCCTGTTCAATATGATATAAAGTCAAAGAAGTTTTCAGCAAAGCTTTATCTCAAAAGTTATAAAATCAAAGATTAATGATTGCTACAAAAAAAAGATCATTTATTAAAGCTATAAGTTGGCGAGTAATAGGTTCGATTGATACTTTTATTTTAAGCTTAATTATAATTAATTTTTCATCTGAAAATTATACCTATGATTTAGCTTTTTATATTGCCACTTTAGAAGTTATAACAAAAACAATCATTTATTATTTGCATGAAAGATTGTGGAATAGATTTAATATTGGTCGAATTAAAGAAAAAGTAAATAGAATTCGGTCATTAGTAAAAGCGTTTACATGGAGAATAGCAGCCTCTTTAGATACTTTTTTAATAAGTTATCTTATCACAGGTCGATTTGACTGGGCTACTTCTATTGCTTTCTTTGAAATAATCACTAAAGCTGTCTTATATTATTTCCATGAAAGAGGATGGAACAAAATAAATTGGGGACGGGTTTATTAATGAATCAATTGTCTAAATTAGAAATTAATCTTATTAATTTATTTCAAGGGAAACTTCCTTTATACAAAAGTTATTGGATTTATTATGTTTTAGGTAATTTTGCTATTTCCGCACCTCTTTTACTAATTAGCAAAATCCAAATTCAAAGTTTTATATACACCTTTTCCTTATATCTGCTTTTAAACCTTATTTATTATTTTACTACGTGTATAGGCGTTTGGAGAAGTTCACAGCACTATAAAGGAAATAAGATTTTAGCATTTTTGGCAAGATTCGTTGTTGTAATTGGTATATCGACTACTGCATTAGAGTTAAAGAATATTCTCACAATCATTTACTCTTTCTAATTCGTTTTATCTTCATTTATTCCAAAAAATAATTAAGATAAATACATGGATGAAAAAATTCAATTAGAAGTTCGTAAATTATTAAAACGTCTAGGTATTAATTCACAAGAACAATTACACAAATATATTCAAGAAAATCCTGACTCCAAAAATATTCCTGTTAAAGTATCATTTCATATTGATGGCAAAGAGTATTACATCTTTGAAGATAAGTTAGATATATAGTTTTTAGTAAATGAAAAAAATTCAAAGTTATTTTATTAGTGGTATTCTAATTGTAGCACCTTTAGGACTATCACTTTATGTAGCTTGGATTGTTGTTCGCTTAGCAGATAGGATTTTTCGTCCATTCGTACCACTTAACCAGTTTGGTTTTCCTTCAGAAATTCCTGGTGTTGGTTTAATAGTTGCCTTTTTATTTTTTACAATACTAGGTGCAGTAGCTGGAAGTTTTTTTGGTCGACTGTATCATCGTATCGTTGATGCTACTTTATCCAAAATTCCAGGTTTAAATTCTATATACAATACTGTTAAACAAATTATTGATACATTTGCGACTTCTCAATCGAATGCTTTTAAAGAAGTTGTATTAATTGAATACCCCCAAAAAGATATGTACGCATTGGCATTTTTAACAAGTGAAACAAAAGGTGAAATCGCCATGCGTAAAAATAAAAAGATGATTAATGTGTTTATGCCTTCAACACCTAACCCAACTACTGGTTTTTTAATGTTTGTTCCTCTTTCCAAATGTACCAAATTAACAATGTCAGTAGATCAAGCAATTAAGTATATTATTTCAGCTGGACTGGTGGCACCCTCAGCACCAATTATTAAAAAAGCCCTACCTAAAACAAAAAAAAAGTTAGCTAAAAAGTAGTTTTATTGCCTCTTGTTGCTTAAAAAATAGAAGTAATTGATATATTTTTTGTTGATATTCTTTATCTTCAAATTTTTTATTAGAAATAACTTCTTTTACATAATCAAAACACTCTTTGATTAATTCTTGATCATTCAAGGTGTCTACAAACTTAAATAAAGAATCGCCACTTTGGCGATATCCAAGCACATCTCCAGTTCCTCGTATCTCTAAATCTTTTTCTGCTAATTGAAAGCCATCTAAATTATTTTTAAATACTTTTAGACGCTCTTTAGATAAATCGGTAATATTTTCACCATAAATAGCAAAACAATAACCCTGTTCGTTTCCTCTTCCAACCCTCCCTCTTAATTGATGAAGTTGGGATAATCCAAATTTTTCTGAGTTCTCTATGACTACTGTATTTGCATTTTTATTATCTATTCCAACTTCTATGACTGTTGTAGCAACCAAAATACTTATTTTTCCAGATTTAAATTCATTGATAATATTTTCTTTATCGGTTGCTTTCATTTTTCCATGAAGTAAACCAACTTTTGATCCAAATATTTTTTGTAAAGACTTAAATCTAGACTCTACATCTTTATAGCGTTGATTTTCGGACTCTTCTACAAGAGGACATATCCAGTATATTTGATTTTTATCTGTTATAGATTTTCCTAAGTAAATAATAAGATCTTTTATTTTTTCATTATTTGAAACTTTTGTAATAATGGGTTTTTGAAAAGCTGGTCTTTCATTTAAAACTACTTGCTCGATTTCTCCATATTGCGCTAGCGCTAAAGTTCTTGGAATAGGAGTAGCTGACATTAAAAGAATATTAGTGTTAATACCTTTTTCTCCCAAAATTAGTCGTTGTTTAACACCAAAACGATGTTGTTCATCAATGATGACGTATTTTAATTGATTAAACGATAAGTTCTCTTGAAAGATAGCATGAGTTCCTACAATAAAATTATATTTTTTATCTTTAATTTTTTGATAGATATCATTTTTGTTTTTTGAACTCCCTGTTAATAGAACAGCATTAATTTCATCAAGTTGAATAAGAATTTTAAGATTTTCATATATTTGATTTGCCAATATTTCAGTAGGAGCCATATAGGCAACTTGATATCCTTTAACAATAAACGGAACAGCTGTTAATAAGGATACAATTGTTTTTCCTGAACCAACGTCTCCTTGTAATAAGATTGTTTCACGATAATGACTATTATTTAATGAATTTACCTCTTCAATAATTATTTTTTGTTTTTCAGTTAGTTTAAAGGGTAGTTTGCTGATCAATTTT
>CABZXY010000006.1 GCA_902529795.1 uncultured Alphaproteobacteria bacterium | reverse complement strand
CGCTTAAATCTTGATCAACATACTTTTCAATTTTTTGATCAATCTCTGAAACTGATGTCAGTAACCTCGCACTAGAGGATTTTTTAGGGTTACTTGTATACAGTCCATTGACATCAGAAAGTAATATTAAAAGTTCAGCGGAGAGAGCATTTGCGATCATCGCAGAAAGTTTATCATTATCTCCAAATCGAATTTCTTCTGTGGAGGTTGTGTCATTTTCATTAATAATTGGAATAACTTCGAGATCCAAGAGTGAATAGATTGTGTTTCGAATATTCAAATATTTTCTTCTTTCATTGAGGTCCTCTGCAGTAATTAAAATTTGAGAGCTTTGAATTTTAGATCTAGCAAAGGCATGCTGCCAATTTTGAGATAATTGAATTTGACCAATAGAGGCTGCGGCTTGTTTTTCATGAAGGTTGGTAAGTTTTTTCTTTTGTAAAACATCTCTTCCCAGTGCAATCGCCCCAGAGGAGACGATAATTATTTTTGAGCCTTTTTTTTGTAATTTTGCAACATCATCCACTAAGGAATTCAGCCATTTTTTGCGAAGTTTAAATTTCTCATTCACTAAGATGTTGGAGCCTACTTTGATCACAATTACTTTTGATTTTTTGGCGAGATTTTGAAATGTTTTATTCATCTTGGAGATATTCTAAACATAAATTTGTAAGTTGATCGAGATTATATCCTGTGGCGGCAGAAATGGTAAAAATACGTCGATCCAATGAGGTGAATTTGTCTTTGATTTGCCCTAATTCTTTTTCATCTAGTAGTTCCACCTTATTGAGAGCTATAATTTCTTTTTTACTCTCAATTTCAGCCCCATAATTCTCTAATTCTTGACGAATGATTTGATAATTCTTTAATGGATCAGCTTCAGTTGTATCGATAACATGAATTAAAATCTTACATCGCTCTACATGAGAGAGAAAGTCGTGTCCTAGACCTTTTCCGTCACTGGCATTTTCAATTAAACCTGGTATATCGGCTAAGACGAATTCTAAATCTTCTTTTTGAACCATGCCGATATGAGGATGGAGTGTGGTAAAAGCATAATCTGCTACTTTAGATTTTGCATTGGTAACAAAATTTAGAATAGAAGATTTCCCTGCATTAGGCATTCCTACCAAACCAACATCAGCTAAGATTTTGAGTTTTAATCGAACAGTTGCCTCTTGGCCCTTTTCTCCTTGTTGAAATTTTCGAGGGGCACGATTAGTGGAGCTTTTAAAGTGAGCATTCCCTTTTCCCCCTTGTCCACCGCGAAGAAAGTGATAAGTCTGCTCATCATCAAGGATTTCATGCAACTTTACACTCATGTCCTCGTTATAAATTTCAGTTCCACAAGGGACGTCTAAGATTAGATCTTTCCCGCTGGATCCCGTTTTCAATTGACCGGCACCGCCCATACCATTTTGGGCTTTATGGTGTTGATTGAAGCGATAACGTTGAAGAGTATTAATTCCTTTATTGCCTCGAAAAATAACGTCGCCTCCTTTTCCTCCATTACCGCCATTAGGGCCGCCATATTCAATAAACTTTTCTCGGCGAAAACTTAAAGCGCCATGACCCCCGTTGCCAGATTTAATATAAATTTTTGCTTTATCGATGAACGCCATAACAGATATAAGTGTGAGAGGTTAGGAAATTTTAGTGGACGGAAACAAACTGTCTGTTACGGGATTTTTTGAACTGCACTTTTCCCTCAGCTTTGGAGAAAAGAGTGTGATCTTTCCCAATTCCAACATTGTCGCCCGGGTAAAATTTAGTACCACGCTGACGAACTAAAATATTTCCAGGGATAACGTGTTCGCCGCCAAACTTCTTGACACCCAGCCTTCTACCAGCCGAGTCTCTTCCGTTTTTCGAACTTCCGCCTGCTTTTTTTGTTGCCATAGTTCTACTCTTTTACCTCAGTTGCTTCTTTTTTCACAGTCTTTTTTTTCTCAGTTTTAGGTGCTGCTGCTTTTACTTCCCTCATTGGAGCTGCTGCTTTTGCTTCCTTCTTTGGAGCTTCAGTTTTTGGTGCAGCTTCTTTTTTTGGAGCAGCTTTTTTTGCTGGCTCTTTAAAGCTTTCTTCGCCGATAGCAGATTTGATAGACATCACTTTTAAAATAGAGATGTATTGACGATGGCCTTTCGTTCTTTGGAAGTGCTTTCTTCTATTCTTTCTGAAAACACGAATTTTGTCATCTCTTGTCTGATGAAGAAGTTTTGCAGAAACTTCAGCACCCTGAACGGCAGGTGACCCTAATTCAAACTTATCGCCATTTCCAACAGCTACGACGTCTTTAAAAGAAATAGTATCTCCTACATTTCCTTCAATTTTGTCCATTTTTAAAATATCACCAGGTGATACTTTGAACTGTTTTCCTACTGATTTTAGAACTGCGTACATAATGAGGTGCACAATATATATAGGTCTTTCTTTATGTCAATAGTCAAAAAACCAACAAAATAGGTAAAAATTTGCGAAATTTAAATTATTTAATTAACTTTGCATCCGTTACAATCCACATAAAATTCAAGGTTAAAACGGTGGACCTTGAGTCGATTCTTTTTGCCTAAATCACTCACTTGTTCAAAAAGATGATTATTTTTAATTTCTTTCACATCGCCACATCTTCTGCAAATCGTAAAAGCAGTATTGCTAGCGCAATTTGAATTGCTACATGCAATAAATGAGTTTTGACTCTCAATTTTATGAATTATTCCTAATTCAACTAATTTATTTAAAGCTCTGTATACTTGAAGGGGTGATTTTAACCCTTCTCTTTTAAGGTTCTCTAAAATAGCGTACGCTTTTAAAGGCTCACCTGAATTTTGGAGTAAGTTAAAAACAATTTTTTGGTTTTTGGTTAAATTGTAATCATTTGTTTTTTTATTATATGATTGAGAATTAGTCATTTATTTGTTTATTAATCTTATTTCTTTTTTTGAGATAAGCAATTTTTTCCAAGGAAATAGAGTTAATACAAATATACCAAGAGCTACACTTAAAATTGTTGGGCCTGTTGCAGTATTCCATGTGATTGAAGAAAATAAACCTAAAACCACAGAGATAAGTCCAACAATACTGGCAATGATTACCATTTGAATGGGAGTTGAGGATAAGTTTCTTGAAGCTGAAGCAGGCAAAATTAGAAGACCTGTGATTAATAAAATACCAACAATTTTTATTGAGATAGCTATTACGGCTGCAATTAATATTGTAAAAATAGAATTTGCTAATTCAGGATTAAGACCTTCTGCTTTGGCTAAATCTGAATTTACCGTTCCAGCAAATAGAGGCCTCCATAATTTTATTAATAAAAGCAAGACAAAAGCCCCACCGATCCAAATGATCAAAATATCTTGAAAGTTCACAGAAAGGATATCTCCAAAAAGTAATCCCATCAGATCAATTCTTATAAAAGTGAGCAAACCCAAAAGAACAAGACCTATTGCAAGAACAGAGTGAGCTAATAACCCTAATAGAGCATCATTTGGCAAATATGTCTTTTTTTGTAAATATAATAAGGAAAGTGAAATAATACCCGATATCACAAATACCGATAAAATAATGTTAAAACTTAAAGCATATGCTATTAACACACCAAGCAAAGCTGAGTGCGCAAGAGTATCTCCAAAATATGACAACCTTCTCCAAACAATAAAACAACCTAAAGGACCAGTAATTATCGCTAAGCCTATTCCAGCAACAAAAGCCCTGAATAAAAAATCATCAAACATTTTTTATTTAATTCGATTGATCAACACTTCCATCAGGAAGATGTTGGTGATCATGTTCATGTTGATAAAAAGCAAGAGTGGGGTCAATATTTTTTCCAAATAATTTTATATATTCGGGCTCCTTAACAATTGACTTTGGCGCGCCAGAACAACAAACATGGCCATTAAGACAAATGACATGATCTGTTTGAGACATTACTACATGAAGATTATGAGATATTAAAAGAATGCCGCAATTAATGTTTTTCACAATCTCTTGAATAGTTTTGTAAAGAGCTATTTCGCCTGGATAATCAACTCCTTGAACAGGCTCATCTAATACAAGAAAATCAGGGTTTTTAGCAATTGCTCTTGCCATTAGTAATCTTTGAAACTCTCCACCTGATAAGTTTCTTACATCACTAAAAATAAGATTTTTAATACCCGTCAAAGAGAGCGCTTCTTCAATTTCACTTGTTGTAAATTTTTCTATTAAGTTCATGAAATCAATTACTCTTAAAGGTAAAGACCAATCAATTGAGATTTTTTGAGGTACATAAGAAATTTTAATATTACTTTTGATAGTATTTGATCCCTCATCAGGTTTTAATATACCTAGAGCCATTTTTGCTGTTGTTGATTTTCCAGAACCATTGGGACCGATTAAGGTAACTATTTGGCCTTGATTTACTTTTAAGGAGATGCCTCGAACCAGCCACTTATTATTACGTATTACACCACAGTTTTTTAATTCAATTAGAGAGTTTTCCATATTTATTATTGACTTGAACTTTATGTTATAATATCACGATATGTAATAATATAACAATATACAGACAGGTAATTAATATGAATTTTTTAAAAAAGGCAATAATTTTCATAATTGCTCCCCTTTTATTAAGTTTCTCTGCTAAAGCAGACATAAAAGTAGTCACAACAATCAAACCTTTGCACTCATTAATTTCTAGTGTAATGGAAGGTGTTGGGGAGCCATCACTGATTATTGAAGGAACAAGTAACCCTCACACTTTTGTTTTAAAACCTTCTCATGCTCAAATGCTAGAAGAGGCAGATATAGTTTTTTGGGTTGGAGAGGACCTAGAGGCATTTATGGAAAAACCTTTGGAGTCTCTTGCTGGTAATGCAACTAAGATATCTTTTATGGAGCTAAGCTCTATTGAAAAACTTAAATTTAGAGAAGAAAATATCTTTGATGATCACGATGATCATGGTCACGACGATCATGATGGCCATGAAGACGAACATGAAGGCCACGATGATCATGACCATGACGGTCACAAAGAAGATGATCACGATGATCATGGTCACGACGATCATGATGGCCATGAAGATGAACATGAAGGCCACGATGATCATGACCATGACGGTCACAAAGAAGATGATCACGATGATCATGGTCACGACGATCATGATGGCCATGAAGATGAACATGAAGGCCACGATGATCATGACGGACATCATCATGGAGAGTTTGATGCTCATATCTGGCTAGACCCATCAAATGCGATTGAAATGGTTTTAGAAATTGCACATGAATTATCAGAAATAGATCCAGAAAATGCAGCTCAATATGAAGAAAACTCAAATAAAACGATCGCATCTTTAAACAATCTAATTAATGAAATTAATAGTTCTATTCCTAAAGATGCTAGTTATATAGTTTTTCATGATGCATATCAGTATTTTGAAAATAGATTTGGGGTTTCCTCAGCAGGTGCTCTTACTTTGAACCCTGATGTATTACCTGGAGCAAAACAAATTGATGCTATTCAAGATCTTATTCAGGATGAAAATATAAAATGTATATTTTCAGAACCTCAATATAACCCCAAAATTATCGAAACACTTGCAGCTGATATGAAAATATCTACAGGTATAATGGATCCATTAGGGGCATTTATTGAACAAGGTCCAGAGATGTATCAAAATCTAATTTTAGATATAGCAAACTCCCTGAAAGATTGCGGTAAATAATACTTTTATATTATGGTTATGGAGATGTATCGTCATCTCCCTTGCGATATTTTCTCCATTAACCATAAATCCTTTAGAAATATTAATGCGGTCTTAGTCATAAAGTATTTTTACAATTTCATTTTCTAATAAGCATTCCAAAAAACTTTAGTAATAATTGAAAATCATTAACTTATAAAAAACTAATTTACATTTTATAAGAATTTTTTTTAATCCATCTATGATTCAAAAAAAAAGTAAAGTTTGTAAAAGAAAATACAAAAAGATCATTGAAGAACGTTTCTATCCTACTTCTTTTATAGAGCGAGTAAATTTAATTTATTATCAGAACTCGATGAAAAAAGTTGTTTGTCAGACTGGTAAAAAATAGCCAAATATTGAACTTAAATGATAATAGGAGTTTTTTGTAATAGATTTCATTTAGTCATCTTTATGGCGATCTTTTGTCATTACCCTTGAAATCTTATTTTTATTGAAAAACAATCATTTTTGACCTAATTATACAGTAATGAACCTTTCAAATGCATCAAAAGCTGAGTTAGATAATGTTCTCAATAACTGCGGTTGGAGACAAACTAAACAAAGGATTGTATTACTGAAATCTATTTTTGATGGAACAAATAAACATTTTTCAATCAATCAAATTAATGATGTCCTTAAAGAAAATAGAAGCTATTTTTCTTTAACCACATTATATGAAAATTTGAGTACGTTAGTTGACAAAGGTTACTTAAAACAAATTACTGCCGACAAACAAGCTTTTTATGATACAGACACGTCTGATCATGTACATGTTTATGATCAAGAAAAAAAAGAAATCTTTGATTACCGTGAATATCACCATATTCATAAAGATCTTCCTTTACCAGCCTGTCTTTCTTTGCTCGAAAAGTACTCGATGGTTATTACATTAAAAAAAAAGTAGATTCCTTAATCTGAAATTAAATTCAGAAAACTTCTAAAACTTCATAAAATAGGTGGTATTTTTTTTACTGTTTCCAAATTTATTTTTTGAACTAAAAAATGTACTTATGGAAACACAAATGAAAAAAATTAAGAATATTTTATTTAAGGTTATTGTTTTATCATTCTTATACACACTAATTTATACTTCCCTTCAATCTGAGGAATTAAAAATTTATTCTGAAAGACAACCCTTGCTGATCGAACCTCTTTTAGAAGAATTTGAGAAAGATACTGGTATTAAAGTTGAGTGGATTTATTCAAAAAAGGGATTGGTACAAAAAATAATCTTAGAAAAAAACAGACCTGTGGCAGATATCTTCTTATCTTCTGATATTTCTCGCTTAATTGACATAACAGAAGCTGATGCAAGTATCAAAATGCAACCTTTATCAATGGTGCCTGAAAATCTTCAGAGTGATTATTGGGCCGGTCTTACTCAAAGAGCAAGAATTATTTACGTAAACAAAGAGCTGGAAGTGAAAAATATTAATTATGAAGACTTAGCTTCAGAGGACTATAAAGGAAAAATTTGTGTTAGATCTGGTTTTCACCCTTACAATATTTCTCTTTTTGCCTCGTTAATGGCTCATCATAGTGAGGAGTGGCTTGAGTCCTATCTAATATCTTTAAAAGCTAATTTAGCAAGAAAACCTCAAGGAAATGATAGAGATCAGGTTAAAGCAATTTATGCTGGTGTCTGTGATTACAGTATAGGAAATCATTATTACTTTTTTAAAATGCAAGATAATGATGATCAAAAAATGTGGCTAGAAAAAGCGACCATCGTTTTTCCTAATCAAGATAATAGAGGAACTCATGTTAATATTTCAGGTATAGCGATTTTGAATGAGAATAATAGAGCCTTAGCTGAAAAACTTGTAAATTTCTTATCTGGTCTAAAAGCCCAATCAATTTATGCAAATGACAATAATGAATTTCCAGTGAGTCCTGACGTCCCTTATTCTGATAGAGTTCAAAGCTTAGCAGGTAATGTAAAGTTTGACTCATTGGATTTAGAGGAACTTGCCTCAAATAGAAGAGCGGTCATCAATATTTTAAATAAAATAAATTTCGACGGATAATAAATAATTTAGGTTGATCGCTTCAAATAGATCTACCTCACCCAAAAGGTTAGCGTGTTTTTTAAATTATAAGAATAGTTTTTATTAAGAGCATTAGTTGAATAAAAAATCTATATAACTAGAATTGGGACATGAATAATGCAGCTATTCTTAAATCTTTATTAGCCTCTGACAAAGACATAATCATTTATAGAAATTCAGAAAAAAATAATTTCGAACTGTACACTAATTTTATTGAAAAAATAAAACTTGATATCAATAATTTAGATAAATTTCTAAACAAGTTAGATAAATTTAAAGCAAAGAAAAAATACGATTGTTATATTGGCTTTTTTGGCTACGAATTGCTATGTAAAAATCTAAATTTAACAGTTAATAAAGATAAACAAGCTTTTCCCGAGGGAGTATTTTTTCGTCCTCAAACTAAAATAGTCATAGATTCAAAAATAAATATTTATACTAAATCTAAACTAGATTTAATAAAAAGTTTAAAACCACCTAAAAATACCAAAACCACAAGTAAAAATACAATTAAAGTCAGCCCAAGTGTTGAAAATTATGAAAAAATATTTAATAAATTCAAAAAAAATATTAAAGCTGGAGAGACTTATCAAATAAAAATTGCACAGAAATATTCCAATAAGAAGGATTTGGATATTGCTAAATTGTTTTTTGAATTAATGAAAAAAAATTTAAGTCCTGAGTCTTTTTGTGTAAGAACAAGAGAATTTAATATTATTAGTTGCTCTCCAGAAAATTTATTCAAAGTTAAAGGCAATAAGATAGTCACATCTCCCATAGCAGGAACAGTTAGTAGAGAAAAAATTAAATCCACAAAAAAGGCACGTCAATTTTTTGAGAATAATCAAAAAGAAGATAAAGAACATAATATGATTGTAGATTTAGAAAGAAATGATTTGAGTCGCATAACAAAACCTAGTTCAGTAAAAATTCAAAAACTTAAATTTGTTCAAAAGTATCAGTATATTTATCATAATGTATCTGATATTTCTGGTACACTTCACGAAAAGGTTAAGTTATCTCAAATTGTTAAAGCTATGATGCCAGGTGGTTCAGTTATAGGGTGTCCTAAAATTAATACACTAAAACTTCTTAATAAAGAGGAAAAAGAACCAAGACGAATTTACACTGGATCATTTGGATACTTTCGATCTATAAAAGATATGAGTTTTAATATCATTATTAGGTCTATCTTGAATTTCAATAATAATAATGAAGTTTTTGTTGCTAGCGGGGTAATCTTAGATAGCACTGCTAAAAATGAATATCATGAAAACTTTCTCAAAGCTAAATCCTTATTAGACCTTTTAAAGTGAGATTATTATTAATAGATCATGAAGACTCTTTTACTTACAACCTAGCACATTTATTATCTAGCTTTGGAAAACTTAATGTAAAAAATTATTATGACGTTAAAGAAAGTTCAGTAAAAAAATCTGATATCATTATCTTTTCTCCTGGTCCTGGTAAGCCCCTTGACTATCCAATATCCTTAGAAATATATGAGAAATATAAAACTAAAAAAAAAATTATTGGTATCTGCCTTGGTTTTCAACTAATTGCTAATGGAGAGGGTGGAATTATATCTAAACAGGAAAAAATTTTTCATGGTTATCAAACATACATACGAACTAATAATAAAAGTTTGAGATTTCCTAATAATCACATGTATCAAGTGGGCAGATATCACTCCTTAAAACTAAAAGAGCCATTTCATTCTTCCACAATGCACATTACAATGAGGTGTGAAGAGACAAATGTTGCTATGTGTTTGGAAAGCCACACCAATGATATTTGTGGATTGCAATTCCATCCAGACTCATTTTTGACACCAAATGGCAAACAATTTATTAGCAAAATCATACAGTTTAAAAAATAACTTAAGTTTATTAAGCTTATTCAAACCACTTTGGGGCCAAAGAGGAGTATTTACGTCTATTCCAATAATCGGAAAAAATCCCAATTTTATCGGTCTTCAAACGTATCTTAAAACTTTCAACAAATCATGCAAAGAGTATAACTTTGGGATCACCATTACCCCCAATTTAATTCAAAAATTAGTTGGTAATGAAATTAAAAAAATCAAAACTTATAATCACTTACTCAGAATTGCATGTAATGGAAAAACACTTTCAATTTCTTTGAGAAAAAGAATAAGAACACAAGACAGTGTAATTGGTTTCATTAAGAATTATAAAAGGAGAGACTTTATACATAAAAATTTATACTACAAAACTCTATTAAAATTTATGAGTAAAATTGATTACACTCAGAATGAAATAATCTTATCGAGAGATAATGAAATTACTGAAGGAGCCGTAACAAACTTAATATTTGTAAAATCAAATACACTTTATATACCTAAAGAGGGGTATTATTACGGCAATACGCTTAAATTACTTCAGGATGAAATAAAATTCAAAATTCATAAAAAAAAAATACTTCTAGAAGATTTAAATGAATATTCAGAAATCATATCCATTGGATCAGGGAGGGGCGTTATTTCTATCAATTCCATTCCTAATAGAGCATGGAAAAGAAAGTCATCAAAAATGTTTGTCAAATTAAAAGAAGGCTATAAGGACATGGTAAATAAAAATTATTATGAAATTTAATAAACATTCTTTTCAAATTAAAAATCCCCTCTTGGTAGGTATTTGTAATTTCACACCTGATTCATTTAGCGATGGAGGTAAAACTTTTACCCGCTCATCAGCCATGAAATATATTAAATTCATGACAAACAATGGAGCTCAAATCATCGATATAGGTGCTGAGAGTTCCAAACCAAATAGCATTCCCATTACATACCAAGAGGAAATCAAAAGACTTTCAAAAATTTTACCTTATTTAAACTATGACAAATATTTAGTTTCACTAGACTCTTATAAGATAGAAACACAAGAATATGCTTTAAAAAAAGGTGTGCATATTATTAATGATATTAATGGTGGCTCCGATGATCTGTTCTATCTTACCAAAAAGTATAAATCAGGTCTTTTCCTTATGCATAAAATAGGAACTCCTGAAGATATGCAAAAAAACCTCAAACCTAGTAAAAATATGACTAAGGAATTTGATAATTTTATTAAAAAAAGACTGAATATATTGGCTAATTTGAATATAGACACTAAGAAAGTGTGGTTTGATCCCGGTATAGGCTTTGGTAAAACTTTTAATCAAAATTTACATTTAATGAGATCCTTAAAAAAATATATCGATCATAATATTCAAATTTTGTTGGGCTCCTCAAGAAAAAGCTGGATCAATTTTATTGACCCCTCAAAGACAGATGAAAGATTAGGTGGCTCCTTAGCTTCAGTCGCTCATGCATTATCCCAAGGAGTCAATACTTTTAGAATTCATGATGTCCAAGAGACCAATCAAATGATTAAAGTTTTAAAGGTATTGAATAGGTGAAGTTTCTAATAGAAATAAAAGATATGAGTGTACACTGCATCATTGGTGTCTACGATGAAGAAAGACTAAAGCCACAAGAATTATTGATAACACTTAAGTGTCAAATAAACCTCGACGAAAATCAAGATCTTGATGATATTGATAATGTGACAAGTTACTCAGATTTAAAAAGTGAAATTACAGATTTTGTCTCTTCCTCCAAATATAAAACACTCGAAAAACTAATTACAGAACTCCAAAAAGCATTGCTTAAAAAATTCCCGATAGATATACAGCTGTTAGAGATTAATAAAATAGTAATTGCAAAAAAGTATAATGCTAAAAAAGTCAGCATTTCAATATAAATCCTATATTGCAATAGGTTCAAATATTGGTAATTGGAAGAATAACTTTAATCAGGCTTTAGTTTTATTAAATAAAATTGGGTATGTTGAGAAGATTAGCAAAGTTTACTTCACAAAACCTTTTGGCCCAACTGATCAAATGTATTTTCACAATGCCGCAATCTTGTTTCATACAAATTTATTTTTTAATTCACTATTTAGTAAAATGCAATTTATTGAAAAAAAAATTAAGAAAAATAAATTTATTGAAAACGGTCCCCGTAGAATTGATTTAGATCTTATACAATTTGAAAATTTAAAGATAAAAAATCATGTAATTACAATTCCACATACTTCAGCCCACTTAAGAGATTTTGTACTAAAACCTATTCTTGATTTAAACCCCCAATTTATTGACCTAAACACCAAAAAAACTTACAAAAAACTTTTAAGTAATTTGAACGAGCGTTTTATTATCAAACAATCTCGTCAAACACAAGACTATCGAGGATTTTTTTAAGTTTCTCTTCGTCAACAGTATTTGATTTCTTCAATCCACTTGATATATCTACTCCATAAGGAGAAAGAGTTTTAATTGCTTCTTTAATATTTTCAATATTAATGCCACCCCCGAGGTATAGAGGTTTTGAAAATTGTTTTAGTTCATTTATTTTAGTTATGCATTCGGATAGTTCTTTTTTTTCGATTTTATCTTTGTGGTAAATGTTTAAATCATAATAAAAACTACTAATCACATTCTTAATTTTTTGAAAGAAATCACAATTATGATTATTATAATTAACAGAAATAGATATTTTAATGTCTGTACTTTTTATTAATTGTTGTATTTCCTCGTAAGTGTATTGATTTGCCAAACATGCCTCTTTGATACCTATCTTTTTAATCACTTTAATTATTTCTGTGATTTCTAAATTACCAATAAGCAGAATTGGATTAAGTTTTAATTCATTAGATTTATTTTTTAGCTTTATAATTTCATGAACTGGTAAAGTGTTGGGACCATACAAGCTATCACTAACAAATCCAACTTTGCTCACAGAGTATTTTTGTATTATCTCAAGGGATCTAATATCCGTGATGCCGCAAACTTTGAGTTGGATATTCCCATAACTAAACATGAATCATTATATTAATTATTATTTAATTCAAATCTGTCAGAATTCATGACCTTTGTCCATGCTGCCACGAAGTCCTCAATGAACTTTTCTTGATTATCGTCTTGCGCGTAGACTTCTGCATAGGAACGCAAAATCGAGTTAGATCCGAATACTAAGTCCACGGACGTCGCGTTCCATTTCACATCTCCACTCGCTCGATCAACGATTTCATAGTGTCCATTGGATGGCTTCCATTTATGGGCCATATCAACCAAATTCACAAAGAAATCATTAGTTAAAGCACCTACTTTGTCAGTAAAGACGCCATGTTGATTGCCTGCGTGATTAGCTCCCATGGCTCTCATTCCACCTAAGAGAACGGTCATCTCCACAGCAGTTAGACCCATTAAATGAGCTCGATCCAGAAGGAGTTCCTCGCCACTTTCAGTGTAGTTTTCTTTTTTCCAATTTCGAAAACCATCATGGATGGGCTCTAGGTGAGCAAAGGATTCCACATCGGTCATTTCCTGTGTGGCGTCACCACGACCTGGACTAAAAGGAACAGTAGCTTTTGATCCAGCTGCTTCAATGGCCATCTCTAATCCCACGTTTCCAGCCAAGACGATTGTATCAGCAACACTCGCTCCTGCTTCTGCGGCAAGAGGCTCGAGGACACCCAGCACTTTGGATAAACGCTCCGGCTCATTTCCTGCCCAATCTTTTTGAGGCGCGAGTCGAATACGAGCACCGTTCGCTCCACCACGAAGATCAGAACCACGATACGTACGGGCACTGTCCCAAGCAGTCGCGACCAATTCTTGAACGCTCAGTCCACTCGCTTTAATTTTTGCTTTGAGCGCATCAACGTCATAGTTGGAGTTACCAGCTGGAACGGGATCTTGCCAAATTAAATCTTCCTTCGGTAAGTCATGTCCAATGTATCGATTGCTTGGCCCCATATCACGGTGCGTTAACTTAAACCATGCACGGGCAAAAGCATCTTTGAAGTACTCATGGTTTTTGTAGAACTTCTCTGAGATTTCCCGATAAGCAGGATCTTTGATCATCGCCATGTCCGCATCAGTCATGATCGGGTTGTAGCGAATGGATGGATCTTCCACGTCCACTGGCTTATCTTCCTCTTTGATGTTGATGGGCTCATACTGCCAAGAACCTGCAGGGCTCTTCTTTAGCTCCCACTCATAGTTGAAGAGCATATAAAAGTAACCGTTATCAAATTTCATCGGCTCAGTCGTCCACGCGCCTTCAATACCGGAAGTCACGGTATCACGGCCCACACCCCGAGTCGTGTTGTTCATCCAACCTAATCCTTGCTCATGGATGTCCGCACCCTCAGGCTCAACTTCTAAGTTTGCTCCATCGCCATTACCATGGGCTTTACCAATGGTGTGACCACCCGCTGTTAAAGCAACAGTTTCCTCATCGTTCATCGCCATACGACCGAAGGTTTCTCTTATATGTTGCGCGGTTTTTAGAGGATCGGGGTTACCCTCAAATCCTTCTGGGTTCACATAAATCAACGCCATGTGGTTGGCTGCAAGAGGTCCTTGAAGAGACGACGCATCCTCTTTATCGTCGTGACGATCGGAGGCTAACGCTTCCGCTTCTGGTCCCCAGTAAATATCTTTGTTGGGATGCCAGATATCTTCACGGCCATAAGAAAATCCAAAGGTCTTAAAACCAGTCGACTCATATCCGATGTTTCCCGCTAAGATCATTAAATCAGCCCAGCTAATCTTATTGCCATACTTTTTCTTGATAGGCCATAAAAGTCGACGAGCTTTATCTAAGTTTGTATTATCCGGCCAAGAGTTCAAAGGAGCAAAACGATGATCACCGGTACCACCACCACCACGACCATCCGCAGTACGATAAGTACCCGCACTGTGCCACGCCAATCTCACCATCAGTCCCGCATAGTTACCCCAGTCCGCTGGCCACCAATCCTGACTTTCTTTCATCAGTTGGTGCATATCAGCCTCGAGAGCTTTGTAGTCTAATTTTTTTACTTCTTCACGATAGTTGAAAGACCCATTAAACGGTTTTGTCTTTTGATCGTGTTGATGGAGAATATCGAGGTTTAAATTTTTTGGCCACCAGTCGATATTTCCTTTTTCTTTATTTGAGTTTGCCCCGTGCGCGACAGGACATCTGGCTTCGCTCATGCGTTTTCTCCTTTTTGATTATTCGGTGTTGAGGAACACGATGGACACGTTCCCCAAAAAACTATTTCGGCCTCGTCAATCTCAAAGCCGTGTTGATCATCTACGTGCAAACAAGGGGCATGACTTTTACAAGCCACATCCGTCACACTTTGACACTCACGACAAATGAGATGGTGGTGATTATCGTTCACTCGGGTCTCGTAGAGAGAAGAGCTACCCTTGGGTTTGATCTCTCGTAAAATTCCCTTTTCCACTAAGGCACTGAGATTGTTATAAATCGCCTGCTTGGAGGTCGTTGCTATCTCCCCTTTGACGTGCTGATAAATCGTATCGGCATCGGAGTGAGGATGATGATGAAGAACCTCTAAAACAGCGAGGCGAACAGAAGTAAGGCTTAAATCCTTTGATTTGAGCAGTTTTTCGATTTCTGTTTGCATCCAAAGAGGCTATTAAAAATATTGAATTAATCAATATTTTTACCAAGTCCATTAAATTAAAGTGTGGGTAATTAAGGACATAAAAGGTGGAGGGAACTAGGTTTTGTGGCCTCCACCCTTACTATTGCTGAGGTTTGAAATCTATAAACCTCTAGTTCATGGGGTAAAGTTCCCAAACTGCTTTGCCATCGACATCGGCTTCGTAGGTAAACGCGAAGAACTTACCGTTCAATTCAGATAACGCTTCAGATGTGGTTTCGAATATAGCACCGCCTTTAAATGTTGTGCCTCCATCTTCCCTCTGGTTTCCGACACCTGTAGCTTTATATGTGGCGACACCTTCTGCACACATTACAACTCCAGCATAGGCATTTCCAGTCCATGAACCATCTGGTCTCATTTCGGCTGTAAATGCGCCCATCGCCTGAACATCATGGCCTAGCATCGTTCCTTTCCCTTCAGCAGTAATGTCCATAGCAGGTAAACCATATTTACCAGAGTCCATTGGTTTATTAGTTTCCTGAAATGTTATTGATCCAATTTTATCACCAAGCATTGTTAATCTCCTTTTCTAAAATCTGTAAAATATTAATAATAAAAATTATTTGTTTATAATAAATTTATCTTTTGTTATTTTTTTATTACAACGATTTGTAGAGTTTTAAATTTAACCAATGATCGGAATGATAATTATCGCAACGAAGAGCACTCCGAGGCTAAACATCAATCCAATTACAATTGAAGAGGTGGAGAGATCTTTTAATTCTTTAATTTTGATAGACAGGCCTAACGCAACAAGCGCAAACCCAAAGAGCGCGGAGACTAGTTGATGGTTCCAGGCAAGTATTTGATCCCAGATAGAAGAAGAGACCAATATCTGATCGCCAATAGTTCGAATAAAAATAAAAAATATAAATCCATACACAAATGAAGGGATATTGTTTGATACTTGTTTTAACAAACTTGTTTGGCCAAAACTGTTCGATTGAACTTTGATAGCAAGATAAGGAATAAGCAAAGCCAGAAATAAATTTCTAATTAATTTTGTCAACGTGGCGGTTTCCAGAACAACAGAGTTTCCATTGATATCAAAATGAATCAAAGAGGCAGCGAGGACTTGGCTTGTATCATGAATTCCTACTCCTAAAAATAAACCTTTAGAGATTTCAGTAGAAAAGAACCACTCCACAAAAAAAGGATAGGTAAAAACACCAATACTCCCCCATAACACAACAATTAAAATAGCAATAGCCACATTTTGTTCTTTTGATTTGATGACGGATGATGAGGCCATGATTGCGGTAACACCACAAATAGCTGTTCCAATTCCAATAAGAGTAATGAGCTCTTTTTCTTTAAAAAATATTCTCTGTAAGATTAATCCTAAAACAAAGACTATTAAAAAAACACTAACAATGAGTGCTAGGGAATTAAACCCTACATCCAAGACTTGAGCTAAACTAATTTTTAAACCCAAAAAAACTATGGCAAATTGAAGAATATTTTTTTTGACATAGTTGGTTCCACGCACCCAACTGAATGGAAGGGAGACTAAATTACCAATAATTATTCCTAAAATAAGACACAAGAGACTGACGGGTATTACGGCAATACCAATTATCTGGGCTAAAGGCTCGCTCATTAACGAAATAGCTAGATAAATACCGATAATTAATGATATTCCGTACCAAAATCCATTCATTTAAAAAGGAGTATCTTTTATTTTGAGGGTGTCAATCATCTTGCTTGAAACGTTGATCTACAAAAAAAAAGGATACCCGTGTAAGATACAAATCATGTATTACGAATTTTTAGTTACTCATTTAGATGCACCTTTTCTATTATTATCGGCTGTTACCACAGGCCTAATTATTCGTATTTTTTATAACGCCTATATGAAATTGAAGCTAGCAATGCGGGTTTTAACCTCTGTAGTTTTTTTTATTATAAACGCCATTATGGTCGTCCCTGGCATCGTCTTCTTTTATAGGTGGATTATGTTATGTGGCTTCTACCAACCCAGCGGTGCTTTTAATTATGATAATGGTTGTAGCGGAGATGTTTTTAGTCTACTTGCTCCAGGGCTGATTTTACTGTCGTAAACATCTCATCAATCTGACTATCTTGAACAATCAACGGTGGGGAGAAAGCTAGCGTATCACCATTAGCTCTTACCATTAATCCCATATCCCAGGCTTTTTTCATGACTTCAAAACCACGAGCACCCACAGCATTTCCTCTTGGCTCTAATTCGAGGGCTGCGATCACACCGAGGTTTCTGATATCGATGATGTGTTTGGTTCCTTTGAGAGAATGAGCCGCTTTTTCAATCTTTGGAGCTTGCTCACCCGCGTGCTCAAATAATCCCTCTTCTTTATAGATGTCTAATGTTGCTAGTGCAGCTGCACAAGCAACGGGGTGTCCAGAATATGTATAGCCATGGAAGAGCTCAATAGGAGCATCCGCATTTTCTAACATGGACTCATAAATATAATCTTGAACGATAGTAGCGCCCATCGGAATAGTCGCGTTAGTTAAGCCTTTTGCGCAAGTAATAATATCTGGAGTAACTCCAAAGTAATCAGAACCTGTTGCTTTTCCTAATCTTCCAAAAGCTGAAATTACTTCATCAAAGATCAGAAGAATGTCGTGTTTGGTACAAATCTCTCTTAGTCTTTTTAAATATCCCTGAGGCGGGGGGAGTACTCCTGTAGATCCAGCAATCGGTTCAACGATTACAGCTGCTATTGTTGAAGCATCATGGAGTTGAACTAGGCGCTCCAAATCATCGGCGAGTTCAGCGCCATGTTCTGGTTGACCTTGAGAGAATGCATTGACACTTGGATTATGAGTATGACGTAAATGATCCACACCACTTAGCATCGAGCCAAAATACATTCTGTTTTTCACCATACCACCAACACTAATACCACCAAAGCCAACACCGTGATAACCACGCTCGCGGCCAATCAATCTTGTTTTTGAGGAGTGACCTCGTGCTCGTTGATACGCAAGTGCAATCTTTAAGGCACTGTCGACAGCTTCGGAGCCCGAGTTAGAAAAGAAAACATGGTTCATTCCCTCGGGGAATATTTCAGCTAGACGATTAGCTAGTTCAAACTGTTTAGGATGACCGAATTGGAAGGGAGGAGAGTAATCAAGTTCTTCAATTTGTTGAGTAACCGCTTCTTGTATCTTTTTTCGACCATGACCAGCGTTCACACACCATAGACCTGCTGTGCCATCAAGAATTTGACGATTATCATCACTGGTAAAGTGCATATCTTTCGCTTTAACAATAATGCGGGGATCTTTTTTAAAAGTCTTATTGGGCGTAAAGGGCATCCATAAAGACTCAAGATTATTCGGCTTACTCATGCTTCCTCCAAGAAACTCATTTTATAGGAAAACTCTATTCCTTCTCGAAATACTGAGCAAGCGCAATTATGACGTACTTTTGGTGATTTAAATTATCTGAAAAATGGTTCATTTATAATGATTTTATGGTGGTCTTTTGGCTCAATCGTACTATTTTGAGTTATGTCTGAATTATTCATTCAATTAAAATGGCAGCTTGGAGAGGGAGAACTGGTTCAAGGTAAGTACTCTAATAGCCACGAGATTACCTACAATAATCAATTTAGAATGACAGCTGATGCAGCACCAGATTGGGGTGGCGATACAGCTAACACAAATCCTGAGCAGGCTCTGGCTGCTTCTATTAGTAGTTGTCATATGATGACTTTTCTAGCACTTGCCTCCAAAGCGAAATGGCCAGTATCTTCTTATGAAGATAAAGCTGAGGCTTTCCTTGGAAAAAATTCCAAAGGCCAAATGGCCGTGATTAAAATTCGATTAAATCCTTCTGTTCAATTTAATGATGGATTTACTGTGAGCGAACAAGAGATGAACGAGATGCATGATCGATCTCATCGTTATTGTTTTATTGCTAACTCCCTTTCTGAGGAAGTTGAGTTTGAGGTAAGTTTATAAATCATGAGCAATTATTCTCTTATCCAAATTAATGATCTAGATAAGGGAGTAGTGAACATTCAATTAAATTCACCTGATACTCAAAATACTCTCTCTGAAAAAATGATTGGTGAACTACAACAGGCTCTTGATGAACTCCAACAAGGAGCAAGTAAAGTAATTATTCTAAGCTCAACAGGAAAAGTATTTTCAGCAGGTCATGATTTAAAGGAACTAAAAACTGCTCGATCTCAGTCTGATCAAGGTCATGCTTATTTTCAAAAAATCCTCAAACAATGCTCTACCATGATGCAATCTATTGTTAACCATTCCAAACCAGTGATTGCCAAAGTGGAAGGTGTGGCTACCGCTGCCGGTTGCCAGTTAGCCTTGAGTTGTGATTTAGTTTATGCCAGCTCTAATTCCGTCTTTGCGACACCAGGAGTAAATATCGGATTATTCTGCTCGACACCGATGGTAGCTTTATCACGCAATGCTTCTTCCAAGCACGCCATGGAGATGCTTTTAACAGGAGATCCTATTTCTGCTACTGAAGCTGCACAAAAGGGAATTATCACTCAGTCATTAGAAAGTACTGAAATAGAAAAGCATGTATTAGAAAAAGCTAATAAAATAGCCTCTAAATCTTCTAAAACTCTTAAAAAAGGCAAGGGAGCCTATTATCGTCAAAGCGAAATGCCATTGAGTCAAGCTTATGAGTACGCCTCTAAGGTAATGTTAGAAAATATGCTGGAGCAAGATGCCAAAGAGGGTATTGATGCCTTTTTAGAAAAAAGAACTCCCCAGTGGGAGGATTAGTTTTCGTTTATGGTTAACCACTACAATCAAAACCTCGACCCCAACCCTGCTAACTATCAACCTCTTACTCCTTTATCCTTTCTTGAACGAGCCTCAGATGTTTTCCCTGATTTTATCGCCATTATTCATGGATCACAAAAATTTACATATAAAGAATTTTATACGCGCTCTAAACAATTAGCTTCAATCCTCTCTCAACGTGGAATGACCCGAGGGAGTACGGTTTCCACTCTATTAATGAATAACCCACCTATGCTTGAGGCTCATTATGGTATCCCTATGTGTGGTGCAGTTATCCATGCCATTAATACAAGATTGGATCCAGCAACTATTGCATTTCAATTAGATCATGCTGACTCAAAAATTTTGTTATTTGATCATGAATTATCCTCAGTCATTCTTGAAGTTTTAGGGTTATGTAAAGTAGAACCTTTACTGGTTTGCTACCAAGACAAGCAAGTGGATACAAAAGACCTATCTATAGACAATATCTTAAACTCTCATAGTGTCATTGATTATGAAGAATTTATTCAACTAGGAGATCCAGATTATAAATGGTTGATGCCAGAAAATGAATGGGATGCAATTTCTGTAGGTTATACATCAGGAACGACGGGCGACCCTAAAGGAGTCGTCTCACATCATCGTGGTGCTTATTTACTAGCCCAAGGAAATGCACTTGTCGCTTCTATGCCCAAACACTCCGTTTATCTTTGGACACTCCCCATGTTTCATTGTAATGGGTGGTGTTTTCCTTGGACTTTATCTGCAATTATTGGAACTCATGTGTGTCTCAGACAAGTGCGAGCAGAACCTATTTGGCAAAGCATAAAAGACCACAAAGTTAGCCATTTATGTGGTGCTCCTATTGTCATGTCCATAATTCTCTCATTGGAAAACCAACAAGATTATCAACCAGAACATCAAGTTCAATTTTTTACTGCAGCAGCCCCTCCCCCTGAGAGTGTATTAAAGCAAATGTCAGAGGCAGGATTTTTAGTTACCCATCTCTATGGATTAACAGAGACTTATGGACCAGCGGTTATTAATGAATGGAACAACAATTGGGATGGTTTAGATATGACCTCTCAAGCCTCACTGAAAGCCCGCCAAGGAGTTAGATATCTTCCTTTGGAACATTTGCAAGTGCTTGACCCTGATACTCTTAAAACTGTTCCTGCTGATGGGAAAACAATTGGGGAAGTAATGTTTCAAGGAAATATTGTAATGAAGGGATATCTTAAAAATAAAACAGCCAATGAAAAAGCTTTTGCGGGAGGGTGGTTCCATTCTGGCGATTTAGCTGTGATGCACCCTGATGGATACTTGCAATTAAAAGATCGTTCAAAAGATATTATTATTTCTGGGGGTGAGAATATATCCTCTATCGAAATAGAAGAAACACTTTTAAAGAATGAAGGAGTTAGTGCAGCTGCTGTCATTGCTGTTGCAGATGAAAAATGGGGCGAAGTTCCATGTGCTTTTATTGAAATGAAAACTAATCATCAATGGAAGGAGGGTTTAGCGCGATTGTGGTGTAAAGAAAAATTAGCATCATTTAAGGTACCTAAGTATTATTTTTTTGAAACAATACCCCGAACCTCAACAGGTAAAATTCAAAAATATTTATTAAGAGAAAAAGCGAAGAGTTTGGTCAGTAATTGAGGGTAACCTGTAAGGAAGCTACCCTCAAATTTTCATCATTACATGCGGGCACCTATGATGCCTACAACTAGCCAAATGATCATGATAAGGAAGGGGTAATAACCTGAGAACATATCTGCCATTTTCTACCTCCGTGATTCTTTAGAGTAAATAATATGCAATTTATGCATATTTAAAAACTAAAAATCCCAAATTTATTGAAAAAAAATAGTAAATAAATCAAAAATATATGCATTTTGTGGATATCTAAACGGTCGTTGTTATTTTTAGGTGATTATAATAAGTATAACTATCTAATGAGCGTGGAATCCAAAATTATTCAATATCTAATGGAAAATAAAATAACCGTTTCTACTGCTGAGTCTTGCACAGGGGGAATGCTAGCATCAAAATTTACAGCTCAAGCAGGTATCTCCAAAATTTACCAAAGTGGGATGATTACATACTCCAATGAGGCAAAAATCAAATATCTTAAAGTTTCCCCATCAACGCTCAAAAGTCAGGGAGCAGTGAGTAGGCAGGTTTGCTCTCAAATGTGCTTTAATCTTCATAAAATAACTAAAAGCAAAATGACTTTTTCAACTACTGGGGTAGCTGGTCCGGGTGGGGGGACTAAAGGCAAACCTGTTGGCTTAGTATTCATTGGCATTTGCTTTGATAAAAATATTTATATTGAACAACTGAAGTTTTCTCCAAAACTATCTCGATTGCAAATACAAAAAGCGACTGTCAAAGAATGTTTCCAATTGGCTAGTGATATTATTCATGGCATATAAAAAAAATTATAACAGTCTTTTACCTGATGACTTTGTTCTTTCAGAGGAATTTGAGTCCATTGTTGAACAGTTAGAGAACACCAAAGACCATTTTTATATTACAGGAAAAGCAGGGAGTGGTAAGTCTACACTCTTAGCTTATTTTCGGTCAGTTACCCAAAAAAACACCGCCGTCCTTGCGCCAACTGGAGTTGCGGCTATTCGAGTTAAAGGACAAACCATACATTCATTTTTTGGTTTTCCACCAAAAGTAATTCAAACACGACATATTAAAAAAGTAAGACAAATAGAATTACTTCAAAATCTTGAAACCTTAATTATTGATGAGATATCCATGGTCCGAGTTGATGTCTTCGATGCCATTGATTATTCGCTTCGCGTCCACCGTAAAAAACTAACCCAACCTTTTGGAGGAGTACAAGTCATCGTTTTTGGAGACCTTTTTCAATTACCCCCAGTTGTTAATATGGACGAGTCTAGTTTACTTGAGAGAATTTATCCTAATGGTCAATTTTTCTTTCATTCTAATATCTTTCAAGACGCACAGTTCAAAACCCTTGAATTACAAAGCATTTATCGACAAACCGATGACCATTTCATTTACCTTTTAAATGCTGTGCGAGATGGATCTATTACCAATTCTCAAATTGATAATCTTAATGACTCATTAGTAGATAGCTTTGAAATGGATGAGGGGAAGATCATTTTGACCACAACCAATGCTCGTGCGAGTGGAATTAATCAAAATTACCTCAAACAATTAAGCAGCGAAGAATTCTCTTATCGAGCTCAAGCTACCGGACAGTTTTACAAAGAACTTTTCCCAACGGATGAAGTGCTCAAACTCAAAAAAGGAGCTCAAGTGATCATGATCAAAAACGACCCTGAGAAGAGATGGGTTAATGGTTCAATAGGAACCATTCATGATATTGCTGAGAAAAAGATCAAGGTTAAAATTAATCATAAAATCTATGAGGTCAAAAAGGAGAAGTGGGATCGTATTCAATATTCCTATGACGATGATCAACAAGAAGTGTTAGAAAATGTGACAGGTTCTTTTAAGCAGTATCCCATGAGGCTAGCCTGGGCGATTACTATTCATAAAAGCCAAGGCCAAACATTTGAAAAAGTTATTATAGATATGAGCCATGGTTCTTTTGCCCCAGGACAACTCTACGTTGCATTGAGTCGATGCATTAGCTTAGAGGGAATTGAGTTACTTCGACCTTTAAAAAAATCCGATGTGATCGTCAACAAACAACTGATAGGATTTCAGGATCGATTAATTTAATGAAAGCAAAACAAATCATCTATGCCATTACGGTTTTTATGATCATGGGAATTGCGCTCTATGTGGCTTCTACTTTTGAGTATTATGGTTTCTATGAAGAGTGTAAAATGGAAAGCAATTCTCAAGGTGGGATTGAGGCGTGCGTCGAGTATAAAATAGAGGAGAGTAAAAAATGATTTATTTAAACGATAGCTATGTTAAAGAATTCCATGCTCCCATTGTAGCGGTGGAGGAAGAAAAAATTATCACTGCAGATAGTTGTTTTTACGCTCAAAGTGGAGGACAGCCCGGAGATAAAGGCGTCGTTGAAGTCAATGGCCAAAAAGTCAATGTTATTAATACAATTAAGCACGAAAAAGGAATTGCTCATGTTCTGGAAAGCGCTATTGAAGGTGCATCCGGAGATATTCAAGGCAGCATTGATTGGGGCCACCGTTTCCGTTTAATGCGGATGCATACAACGATGCACTTATTATGTGCCGCTCTTCCTTATTATGTCACGGGAGGTTCGATTGGTTGGGAGAAAAGTCGAATTGATTTTGACTTAGGAGAAGAGTCTTTTGAATTCGAAACTCTGAACCAAATCATCAATGAGTTTATTCAACAAGCGCATCCGATTTCCTATCAGTGGATCACGAGCGAGGAGCTTGATCAACAACCTGAACTTGTTCGCACTCTTTCGGTTCAACCGCCTCGAACTAACGGTCAAATCCGATTGGTGAAAATAGGAACCATTGATCTTCAGCCTTGTGGAGGAACCCACGTGGCCAACACCCATGAGATTGGGGAATTTAAATTTATAAAATATGAGAGTAAAGGGAAAATGAATAAACGTGTTCAGTTTACTCTTGATTAATGCATAAGGCTTCTCTTAAAGATTTTTTCTTACTAATCACTTTAGCTGCGATTTGGGGAAGTGCTTTTTTTAATATTAAAATCGCTTCTGATACCTATACCCCGATGACCCTTGCTTTTGGTCGAATTTTTTTTGCAGCCTTGGTGATGGTTTTATATTGTTGGATGAAAGGAATTAAAATCGAAGCCTTTGGTGAACATTGGAAGATGTATGCGCTAATTGGAATTGTGAATCTTATCCTTCCTTTCTTTTTTATCTCCTTTGGGATCGTCAAAGTCCAAAGCAATATGGCGGCCATTTTAATGTCAACAGCACCAATCTTTGCCACGATTTTAGGTCAGTTATTTATTCAAGATGAAAAAATTAATTTTCTTAAACTCCTAGGAATTGTCATTGGGTTTTTAGGAATTGTGTATTTATTTTCTGATGATCTCTTAATCAACCAAACCAATTTTCTTTATGCTTTGATAATTATTTTAGGTCCTTTTTTCTACACTCTTGGTGGACTTTTTTCATTGAAGTTAAAACATATTAAAAATGAAACAGTTACTTCTAGTATATTAATTTGGGCCGTTATCATTTTTCTACCTATCTTATTTATCGTTGATAATCCTACAGAATTACGACCTTCCTGGACATCAACAGTCTCTTTATTTTATTTAGGGGTAGTGGCCACCGCGATTGCATGGTTGATGAGGTTTTATATTTTAAAGAATAATGGGTTGGTGTTTCAGTCTCAGGTTGCTTATATCATCCCTATCTTTGGTCTTATTTTCGGTTATTTATTTTTAGGAGAGAAAATAACTTATAAAATTGTTGTCGCTTTAATTGCAGTATTAATTAGCACCTATTTAATTGAGAAAAGTAAAAAAGCAAAAATATTATAAATAAACCATATTGCTGTTTATGTCTTATAATATAATGTACCTCAACTAATTCATGACATCCGATACTTTAATTAAAATTGATAATGTTCGAAAAACCTATGAGGGTAATTTTGAAGCCCTTAAAGGTGTCAATCTAGAAATTAAAAGAGGTGAAATTCTGGCTCTGCTCGGACCTAACGGCGCAGGGAAGACAACCTTGATTAATGCTATTTGTGGAATTGTAGTCCCATCTTCAGGATCCATTTCAGTGGATAACCATGACGTTGTAAAAGATTATCGTCACACACGATCAATGATTGGTCTTGTTCCTCAAGAACTGCAACTAGAGGCATTTGAAAAAGTTTTTCAAAACGTAGCTTTTACCCGAGGTCTTTGGGGTAAGAAAAAAAATCCAGAATATATCGAAAAAATTTTAAAAGAATTAAGTTTATGGGATAAAAAAGACAATCGCCTGAGAGAACTTTCTGGGGGAATGAAGCGAAGAGCATTAATTGCAAAAGCGTTAAGCCATGAACCTCAAATCTTATTTTTAGATGAGCCGACTGCTGGCGTAGATATAAATTTACGTAAAGATATGTGGAACATTGTCAAAAATTTACAAAATCAAGGTGTAACGATTATTTTAACCACTCACTATATCGAAGAGGCAGAAGCCATTGCAGATCGAGTATCTGTCATTAACCATGGCGAGATCATAATAACGGAAAATAAAAACTTACTTATGGAAAAAATGGGTCAAAAAAACTTAACTATCGAACTCCAAACACCAATTACAGAAATACCCTCTATGCTCCATGACTACTCTTTAGCTATGAATAGTGAAGTCTCTCTTACATACACCTATGACTCCCAATCAGAAAGCACGGGTATTACTAGTTTATTAAATGACATGAAGCTTTCAGGTTTAAAATTAAAGGACGTTAATTCGTCTCAAACTTCATTAGAAAATATTTTTGAAAAATTGGTAAAGGATAGCTCATGAACTGGATAGGGGTGAAGGCAATTTATTTGCATGAAATGGATCGGATGAAACGAACCACTGTTCAAAGTATTTTTTCTCCTGTTATTTCTGCGGCTCTTTACTTTGTTGTTTTTGGGGCAGCTATTGGAAGTCGTATTCCTGTTATTGAAGATGTTTCATACGGATCATTTATCGTGCCCGGGATGATGATGTTGGCTTTATTAACTCAAAGTGTGTCTAATGCCTCGTCAGGTATTTTTTTTCCAAAATTTTTAGGGACTATTAATGAGATTTATGCAGCTCCTTTATCAACCACTGAAATTATTATAGGATTTGTGGGGGCGGCTACCACAAAATCAATTATCATTGGTGGTCTAATTTTGGCGACAGGTTTATTTTTTGTAGAAATTAAAATCATGCATCCTTTTGTGATGATCTTGATGTTAGTTTTAACTTCGCTGACATTCAGTCTCCTTGGTTTTTTAATTGGAGTTTTATCTAAAAATTGGGAAGAGCTCTCTTTATTCCCAACTATTATACTTGCCCCAATGGTATTTTTAGGTGGTTCGCTATATTCGATTAAGTGGCTTCCAGAATTTTGGCAAGCAGTATCGTTAGCCAATCCTGTTTTATATCTTGTCAGTGGTTTTCGTTGGAGCTTCTATGAATTAGCTGACGTTAGTATTACTATCAGTTTGATAATGATTTTTGTATTTTTATTTTTAAATATTATCGCATTAGCCTATATCTTCAAAAAAGGATACAGGATTAAATTTTGATTTGATGTCCTATCAAATTCACTGGTTTAAAAAAAATCTTCGATTTCAAGATAACGAAATTCTATTAAAGACAAATAATTCAACTTCAATTTTACTCTACATTATTGAGCCAGAACTTTGGTTACAAAAAGATATGTCTCAAAGACAATGGGAGTTTATTTGGGAAAGTGTAAAGTTATTAAAAACAGATTTAGCAAAGCACAAACTGCATTTAAACATTCTCTCGGGAGATGCTTCAAAGATATTTCAATCACTTCATCAAAAATATAGCTTCACTGAAGTAATCAGCGAGCAAGAAACGGGTATCCATTGGACTTTTGAGCGTGATAAAAAACTAAAATCATTATTCAAAGACTTAAAAATCAAATGGGTTGAGTATCCTTATTTTGGAGTAAAAAGAGGTAAGCATAATCGAGATCATTGGGCTGGATCCATACAGCAAATCCTTAAAAAACCATTGATAAATATAGAAAAATATATTGATCAAAGTGAAATTTTAAATTTTGATGAGCATGAAAAACCCATCAATTTTTACGATAAAACCCCATGTCCTTTCAGGCAAAAGGGAGGCAGTCATCAAGCACATGACTTATTGGAGACGTTTTTAGAGAGCAGGGGAGAGAACTATCAAAGAGAAATGTCTAGTCCTATTACGGCTGAGCATAGCTGCTCTCGCCTTTCCCCTCATTTTGCTCATGGGACTCTTTCACTACGACAAGCGTTTCAGCTCGCAGAGAAAAAAAGATTTGAGATTCAATCGACTAATAAAGTTTTTGCCAAATCCATTAATGCCTTTCTTTCACGATTATATTGGAGATCACATTTTATTCAAAAATTAGAAGATGAGCCCAGTATTGAGCTGAAAAGCTTCATTCCTCTTTATGATGATATTCGTGATCAAGATGAAGAAAAACTTCAATCGTGGATTAAAGGAGAAACAGGCATTCCATTTATTGATGCCTGCATGATTTACTTAAGAAATCATGGGTGGATTAATTTTCGTATGAGGGCGATGCTTGCTTCTTTTGCTGCTTATAATTTATGGCTAGACTGGAGATATTATGCTCCCCCTTTAGCAGCATTTTTTACGGATTTTGAACCAGGAATTCATTACAGTCAAATTCAAATGCAATCAGGGACAACGGGCATCAATACCATTAGAATGTACAACCCTTATAAACAATCTGAAGAGCAAGATCCTGAAGGTGAATTTATAAAAAAAATATTTCCTGAGTTTGGAAATATTCCAGTAAATCTCTTACACAATCCTGAGTCAGTCACACCCTTTGAAAAGCAGTTATTACCTAGTCACTGGAAAGAACCAATCATAAGTGTAAAAGAAACATCAAAATTTGCTAAAGAGAGCATATTTCAAATTAGAAAAACAATTAACCATAAGATATTAGCCCGGTCGGTATATCAAAAACACGGAAGTAGAAAGTAACGTTTTCAAGATTTAATATTATCGAAACAAAATTTAAATATAAATTTCATACTATTATCCAATTACTTTAACATTAGAGCTTAATCTCCAACTTCTATTTATTTAATTTAAGGAGAACATTTAATGTTAAAACTATTAGCAATAATTGCCTCTCTTTTATTCTCATTTGGAAATATCCAGGCTGGATCACACTCTGGTTGTAAGGCGATTACAGTTTCAGATATGATGGGAGTAAAAGGTGGTGAGTATCCTCAACAGTATGAGTTAGAGGAATTTGAAAGTCTTGCTAAGTGTCAGTTATCTTTTAAAGAAAACCCTGATATTCAAATGCAAAACGATCGTATTAGAGGAAACGGTTCATTAGCATCCGTAGCTGACAGACTACCATCTGAGCCTTTAGTGGTTGTGCCTTATGATTCCATTGGTCAATATGGTGGAACGTTAAGAATGTTAGCGAACGCTACTGAGTCAGGTACTTCTGATTTGCTTTCTACTCGTCACGTAAACTTTGTTCGCTTTTCTGACGATCTTCAAACAATCGTTCCGAATGTTGCAAAAGGGTGGGAGTGGAACGCAGATTTCACTGAGCTTACATTCTTTTTAAGAGCAGGACATAAATGGAGTGATGGTGCAGCGTTTACCGCGGATGATGTCAAGTTCTGGTACGACAACATGATGTTTGATGCCAACGTTCGTGAAAAACCCTATGACTACTTACAAGTTGCTGGGGAGCGAATGGAAGTTGAAGTCATTAATGATACAACAGTTAAGTTTGTGTTACCTGCAGCAAAGCCAGGATTATTGTCTCACTTCGCAACCTCATACTGTCAAGGTTTTGCACCAAAACATTTTCTTGGTCAATACCACCCAGACGTGAACAGCAATGCTGATCAATTAGCAAAAGATGCTGGTTTTGAAAACGGCTATGCAGTTCTATCAGCTTACTTTGGTAATTCTTGTTGGACAGATACTCCATCTCCAATGCTATCTGCAGCGGATAAAGTAGATAATCTTCCAAAAGATGCCTACCCAAGTTTAGAGGCGTACGTCACAGTGGAAGAAACAGCGGAAGGTAGAAAATATGCTGCGAACCCTTACTTCTTCATGGTTGATACACAGGGTCACCAGCTACCTTATATCTCAGATCAAACAGAAACATTCATTCAAAACAACAATGAACTTAGAATGTTAAAGTTAACTAATTCAGAAGTGGAATATTTGGCGCAAAACCTTGCATTGGAATTCGCTCCTCAGCTTCTTGATGGTGCGGACAAAGGTAATTACTCTGTAGATATCAAACCAGGTATTTCTATTCCTGTATTTAGCTTTAACTACAACATTGCTGATGCGGATAAGAATGCTGTATTTAATGATATTCGTTTCCGTGAAGCGATGTCTTTAGCAATTGACCGCGATGCGATCAACGAAGCAGCTTACTTTGGTCTTGGAAATCCTCAACAGTATATTCCATTCTCGCCCGCTCCAAGTTTTGTGGACAGCAAATATCTCAATCATAAAATTGATTTTGATCCAGCAGCTGCAGGCAAACTTTTAGATGCAGTAGGCTTAGTGGACAGTGATGGAGACGGTATAAGAGAGTACAATGGTAAGCCATTTACTTTGAACATGAACTTCTCAGATCAAGGTCTTCCTTTAATAGAGGCAGAATTAGTTGCAAAAAACTGGACTGATGTTGGGATTAAAACCACATTTAAACAGGTTACAACTGACGAATATCGTACTGCACAATCTGCTAATGAGCTTGAAGTACACTTATGGAAAAAAGGTCAGCCGTTACCAACGATTCTATCAACCAATGAATTGTTTGTTCCTCCATTTGAAAACTACTTTGGTCATAGAAACGGAATGTTATGGGCTGAGTACTTAGATACCAATGGTGCTTCTGGAGTTCAACCTCCTCAGTACATCACAGATATGATTGATGACATCAATGAGTTTCAAACACTTGTTGTTGGTTCTGATAAATCTAATGAGCTAGGTGCAAAGTTAGTCGCAACAATGACAGAAAACTTACTGTTTATTGGTACAGTGGCTGGACCTGCTCCAATTTATCACAGAAATGAACTGGAGAATTTCCCAGAATTCAAAACTGCATCATACGAGTACTACAGAACTTACCCATATAGACCACAACAGTGGTTCTTAGCTGAGTAAGCTTTAACTTATAATTAAATTTTAATACGGACAGTTTATACTGTCCGTATTTTAAATATGAAAACCATATATCAATTCATCGCCGTTCGATTTGGTTTATCGATTATCACTCTTCTGCTCATCAGTTTTATTGTTTTTTCTTTAATGGAATTAGTTCCAGGCAATTGTGCTGAACGATATTTATCATTTAAACAGAGTAGTGGTCAAAATATTACCTACCAGGATATTGCCGCAGAAGAAAAAAGACTTGGGTTGGATCGACCCTTTCTTATTCGCTATAGCACCTGGGTAGTTAATGCTTTTCAAGGTGACTTTGGCCAAAGTTGTATTATGCGTGTTGATATTAGCACATTATTAATTCCTAAATTTGGAATTTCTTTAGGAATTTGTTTAGTTGCTTTAATCCTCGCTTATTCTTTAGCAATCCCCTTTGGTATTATTTCAGCGACGACCAAAAATCAAACCCTTGATAGTTCCTTAAAGTTTTTTAGTTACCTCGGTTTGGCGATGCCAAATTTTATGGTGGCCTTGATGGTCATGCTATTTTCTACCATTTATTTTGGCGATACGCTTACAGGGCTTTTTTCACCAGAATTCCAAGGAGCACCCTGGAGCATGGCAAAATTTTTAAATTTTCTCTCCCATGCCTGGCTTCCTATATTTATTTTAGGGTGGGCAGCAACTGCCTTGGCGTTGCAAACCGTAAAAGCATTAGTCATTGATGAAAATAAAAAGCTTTATGTTACTGCTGCAAAAGCACGAGGCGTAACAGGTCGACGCTTATTATTAAATTATCCCACGCGCCATGCGCTGAGCCCCTTGATTAACTCTATCGGTTTCGATTTAAATCGTATTTTTAACGACTTACCGATTGTAGCCATTATTTTAGCGATTACAGACGCAGGTTCCTTGCTTCTCCAAGCCTTAGTTCGATCTAATGATCAGCAACTTGCGGGTGCAATTATATTTCTAATGACAGCAACAATCATTTTTATCAATTTTGTAACGGATATCGTTTTGTCAATTATTGATCCCAGAACGCGAAGGGGGATGTTGAATCAAAGATGAGTAGCACAGCCATTCTCTCCCAAAGTCAATTAATTTGGCAACGTTTTCAAAAAAATAAATCTGCAAAAATAGCTACTTTTTTCCTCATTTTTTTGATTTCTTTGGGTATTTTTGCTGATTTTCTCTCACCCTATAAGCCAACTATTGATGGAGCAGATAAAGATTATATTAACGGGGCGCCCCAATTGCCAAAGTTTTGGGATGAAAATGGATTTTCGATAAGGCCTTTTTTATATACCACTGAGCGGACCCGTTCAATTGAAACAAATTTTCGCTGGGTTGAAACAGTCAACCGAGAAGAAAGACGGTATGTTCAATTTTTTGTCAAAGGGTGGGAATATAATTTTCTTGGGATCACCATGGACCGTCATTTATTTGGGATTGATCAAGGGCAAATTCATATTTTTGGAACAGATGGATCAGGTAAAGATATTTTCTCTCGTACATTAAAAGCAATTTATATATCGCTTGCTGTGGGCGTGTTAGGGCTCGCTATAAAATTGTGTATGTCTTTGATGGTTGGAGGGTTGGCGGGATATTTTGGGGGATGGGTTGATAGTATCTTATCGGCTTTCACGGATGCGGTGAGAACTATCCCTCCTATTCCCCTCTTTATGGCCCTTGCAGCCTTCATCCCTGATCATTGGAGTGCGGAGATGAGGTTTTTCTATATTGCAACAATCATTGGCATGGTTGATTTCCCCACACTATCGCGAAGATTACGAACGCATCTGCTCTCTGAGCGCAATCAAGAATATGTTTTAGCAGCTAAGTTAAGTGGAACAAGTACGTTTAAAATAATTTATAAACATCTACTTCCAAGCTTCACGAGTTACATCATCGTGGATACACTCATTAACTTCCCTTATATGATTTTAGCAGAGACCTCTCTTAGTTTTATTGGTTTAGGGTTACAAGACCCTGTCAATAGTATTGGGGTGATGCTACAAAATGCAACTAAGAGTGATGTCCTATTGAATTATCAGTGGTACTATATTCCTACCATATTTTTTATCGCTTTAGTTATGGCCTTCGTTTATGTAGGTGATGGTATTCGAGATGCGGCCGATCCTTACAAGGTTCAAAAATAATGTCATTAGTCAAAGTCGAGAATTTAAATATCCAATTTGATACGGATGAAGGTCAATTATTGGCTCTTGAGGATGTTAATTTTACTGTGAATAATGGGGAGATTTTAGGAATTGCGGGTGAATCAGGATCAGGAAAGACCATTACTGCTAAGTCGCTCATGCAACTTAATGATGAAAATACTCTTTATCACCCGAATAGTAAAATTCTTTACCAAGGAGAAAATTTATTAAATTATGATGAATTAAAAATGGTTCCTTATCGGGGGAAAATTTTCTCCATGATCTTTCAAGAGCCTATGGCCAGTTTTGCGCCCGCTATCCGCATTGGTGATCAAATGGTAGAACAACTTCAAATTCACGAAAATATTTCTGTGCAAGAGGCACGCGAACGTTCTATTCAAGTGCTCACGAGTGTCGGCATCCCTGATAGTGCAACATTGATTGATCAATACTCCTATGAGTTTTCTGGAGGGATGCGGCAGCGCGCTATGATTGCTATGGCGCTTTCCACTAACCCACAATTATTAATAGCCGATGAGCCAACAACAGCTTTAGATGTAACTATCCAAGCCCAAATTATTAATCTCATTAAACGTGAGGTGAGAGAGAGAAATATGGGTGTTATTTTTATTACTCATGATCTCGCTCTTTTAGCACAAACCGCTCATCGGATTTTAATTATGTATATGGGAAAAATTGTTGAGAGTGGCACTACCTATCAAGTGTTAACCAACCCCCAGCATCCCTACACCCAATCACTAATTGAGTCCTCCCCTGATATCAATAATTTTGAGAAACCACTAATACCTATCCCTGGAGAAGTCCCTTTACTTAAAGACCGACCCCAAGGATGTGTCTTTCAAAATCGATGTAAGAAAATTATGGGAGAGGCCTGCCGAACCCAAAAACCTCTAACGGTTGCTCACGAGGACGGCCATACAGTTGCTTGTCACATATATCATGAGTAGTTTTATTGAAGTGAGAAATTTGGAAGTTCAATATGAAAGAGGAAAAAAAAATATTTTTGAAAAAACTAACTCTTTTAATGCGGTTGATAATGTGAACTTTGATATTCAAAAGGGAAAAATTTTTGGTTTGGTGGGAGAGTCGGGTTCAGGTAAGTCAACGCTCGGGAAGGCCCTATTAGCGGCAAAAGAATATCATCGTGGCTCTATTCACTATCATTTTCAGGAGGGAATGATCAATCCTAATCATTTACCTAAAAATCTCCTAAAATTATTTCGCTCGAAAGTTCAGTTAATTTTTCAGGATCCGTATAACTCATTAAGCCCAAGGATGACCGTCCGAGATATTATTGCGGAACCCCTAGAGTCTTTAGGTATTACTAGTTCTAAAAAGGAAACAGATGATCGGGTGATCGAAATTGCTCAAAAATGCCAGCTGAACATTAATCATTTAAATCGATTTCCTCATTCTTTTTCTGGAGGGCAGCGTCAACGAATATCAATTGCCCGCTCCTTGGTAGCTAAGCCTGAATTTATTGTTGCCGATGAAAGTGTAGCTGCATTAGATGTATCCATTCAAGCGGGCATCTTACAGTTATTAAAAAACATTCAACAAGAAATGGGATTAACCATTATGTTCATTAGCCATGATCTAAGTGTTGTTGCAAATTTTTGTGATGATGTCGCTGTGATGTATTTAGGAAAAATTGTTGAACTTGCTCCTACTAAAAAGTTATTTACAGACCCCAAACACCCCTACACAAAAGCACTCTTCCAATCAATTCCCTCGATTCACCCTGACACACAAACAACACTCCAAACGCTTGAGGGAGAAATTCCTAGTATTTATCAAAAACCCCAAGGATGTGTTTTTCAAACTCGATGCCCCATAGTAAGTAGTCGATGTAAAGTAGATCAACCAAGCATGAAAAAACACAACAAGCATCAAACGGCATGTTTTTATTCCACTTAATTGATAGTGATCGCAAAAAGTATCTTCATATAAATGCAATATTTAATCGATAGGATCATCTAATGGAAATAATACCTTCTCAATTATCAAAGCGGTTTTATCGAGGAAATCTTCATGGCCACTGTGTCAACTCTGATGGCCAACTCCAACCAGAAGAGGTTATAAAAAAATACAAAGAGTTAGGCTACGATTTTACATGTCTGTCTGATCACTTATGGATTGACTATTCCTTTGCCTCTTCCAAAATTACAGATACTACTCAATTGAATGAACCAGATTTTATCACCATACCATCCGCAGAAATTCACTGTTATGGAAAAAAATATGATAACGATGGTATTTGGCATTTTGTTGCCAATGGGCTCCCTTTGGATTTTGCTTCTGCCGATGATCAGGAAACAGCCCCCCAATTAGTCCAAAGAGCAAAAGATGCAGGAGCCTATGTAACATTAGCTCATCCAGAATGGTATAGTTTAACATTTGAGGAGGCCATGACTGTAAGTCATGCGCATGGCGTTGAGGTTTATAATCACTCATGTTATTTTGAGTCAGGAAGAGGAAGCGGTATTGCCGTTGCGGACTATCTTCTTCAAGAAAATCACCGTATAAATCTTACAGCAACTGACGACTCCCATTTTAGAGTTCCTGATGCAGGAGGAGGCTGGGTAATGGTGGCTGCAAGTGAACTTTCAGCAAATGCCATTATCGACTCCTTGAAAGCTGGAAAATTTTATTCCTCCACTGGAGTGGATATCTTACAATTCGAGCAACACGATCGAAAAATTCTTATCGAATGTTCACCTGTAAGCCATCTTTGTTTAGCAGGGTCTGGAAATTTAGCAGTTTATACAACAGGGACAAATATAACAAAAGCTGAATTCAATTTAGATAATTTTAAATCTGACTGGTTTCGATTGACCTTAATTGATGACTCAGGTCACTTTGCTTGGTCTAATCCTGTCTGGTTATAAAAAATAAGTTAAAGTTGTTCGTCTATTTGTTGGAGAACACTCGGTAAGTCAGCAATGGTTTCAATTAAAAAGTGAGGAGAGGCGGCAGAAAACTTTTCTTCTGCTTTTCGAATGAGTTGTTTTCGATCTTCTTGGCTTAATTGATCAACTTCTAATTGGTTCATTCCAACTTCATTACTTGATAAAGTAACTCCTACCGTCCACATACCAGCATTGTGTCCCTCTAAAATGCCAAATGGAGAGTCATCCACTTTGACTGAGTTTGCTAAAGTTTTTAACTGAAAATGTTCTGCAATCCGGTAGCACATATAAGGGTAAGGGCGACCAATTTCAACATCGGTAGAGGTCATGACGATTTCCGGAAAAAAACCTTGTTCTTTCATAGGTCCTAAAAGTAAATCAACTTGTTCACGGTCATAACCGGTACAGCATCCAATCGAAACACGATTCTCTTTGAGAAGATGCATAATCTCTAAGGTACCAGGTATTAATTTAGAATGTTTGATTAAGATATCTTTTTGTAGTGGGATAAAGTCTTGAAATAAAGATTGTATATCTGTATCGGTGCTGGGTTTACCAAATTTATCCTCCCACATTTTTTTTATTCGCTCGATCTTCAAAATTTCCTCAATATGTTTTTTTTTATGGAGACCCATCGGAGCCCTTGCTTCGGCGATGGTGATATTAATACCTCGGTTTGCAAAAACTTTAGTAAATGCCCCAACAGGAGCCATACAACCATAGTCAAGCACTGTTCCGGCCCAATCAAAAATAACACATTCAATTTTGTTCAAATTCATTAATTTAATAACCTTTCTATTGTTTCTTCGGCAAAAGCGAATCCTGTACTCATTCCAATACCAGTTGTCACCACGGCTTGAACACGATCACGATCATAAAAATGTTGAAAATAGTCATCTTTTCCTGAGGGATAGTGCCCAATCCATCTTTCAGTAACAGTATAGTTTTTAATTCCCAAGACCTTTTCCATTAAGCTTAAAATTTGTTGATCGATGATCTCCGACTCAAAAGGAAGATGCTCATGATCAGTATAATGATGACTGTCTCCTATAATTAAAGAGCCGTCAGCACATTGAACCGCAATTAGATGAATTCCATTTTGAATTTCTTTTTTATAATTTTTTTTGAGCATTCGGTGGGCAGCATTGATAAAATCTAGATTTTGATAACCAGGATACCGCATTAAAGTTAAATCACTCATCACCCCACCTCCCAGTTTAAAACTTTGATCTGGTTTGATTTTTAACATATGAAGACGACAATTTTGTACTTTATGTTTTAAAAATAAATCCCTACCTAAGCCTTGCAGGTGATTGCCCGTTGCAAGAAATAATTTATCATAAGAAATTGTCTTTTTGGGCGTTCTAAGGGCATTACCTAAATCCTCAATGACATCTTGATTCCATAAAAAATCAATCCCTTTAATTTTGCTTAGATAGTTTGTAATTTTTGGAATAGCTATACGGGGTTCAATTCTTAATTCATCAGGGCTATACAAAGCTGCATGAGGTTTAGTTTGATAGAGAAATTGATTTTGTTTTTCAAGTTCTGATAGTGAAAGTAATTTAAGGTTAGATCTTTGATCTGCCTCCAAGTAGTTTTCAAGAACAGGTAATGTTTCTAAGTGATGTGCTAAAAAATAAAGCCCTCGGTGATGTATAGGTATTTTGGCTATTTTACACATATCAAGCCAAATTTCTTTTGATCGAAGAGCACGTTTTTGCATAATGCCCAACTCAAGACCAGTAATTGTAATAAACCCAAAGTTACGAATAGAAGCACCAGTGCATTGTTGATGCCGGTCGATTAAAAGAATTTTTATTTTTGGTTTTAATTTTTTTGCAGCTATTGCTGCGCCCAAACCTACTACCCCAGTCCCAACAATAACAAGGTCATAATTTTTCATTAAAAATTATATTATGTATAATTTATGACCATTTCATGAAAAAAATTAAGTAATTTCTTTATTTGGATTAAAAAATTATTATAGGAGAGTGGTAAAATTTATTTTAGTCTTTCTTTTAATTCCTCAATTTATTTTTGCTGATAAGCACGTTCCTTATTATAAATCGCTATCTAAGTCAGAGTCTTGGTTGCGCCACTATCCAGATTTAAGAGATTTCAAAGAGCAAACGGAAAAGTTCTTTCTGACACACAAAGGAATGCCCGTCAAAGTTATCGAAGAATATCAAAGCGTTGGAAACAATTATATCGATTGGTATCGAATTGAACTATTTAATGGGATTAAAGGGTGGATCTATCACAATCAATTGACTCGAAAAAGAACACTGTTGGTATTAGAAGACACAGAACTCTATGCCTTGAAGTCTTATGACCCCGAGTCATGGTTGACAATTTTAAAAGGAGAGATATTAGCCCCAAAAACTGTTGATTTATTGGAAGTAACTCCAGAGATGTTCAAAGTGAGTATTAGCATAAGTGATCGAAAAAAAATTAAAGGATGGATACCACGTGATAATCGTATTTGGGGAGATGACCCGAAAGAAATGCAACAAGATTTTGATTAAATATTTTTTCCTAATTTTTTTCATGATAAAAAATACTATGGCTTATGAAGAAGCTAATTATCAAGTAGTTCAAAAATTTGAAAATTTTGAAATTCGCTCCTACCAAGAGCGATATGTCATACAAGTTCGCTACAACAATGAAGATGGAGGATTTCAAAAACTGTTTAACTACATTTCAGGTAAAAATCAAAAGTCAGAAAAAATAGAAATGACCACACCTGTCACTCAATATGCTTCAGGTAATCAACAAGTCATGCAGTTTTATTTGCCTGACCGATTTGATCAAAATAATGCTCCTTTACCCTTGAATAATTCAGTAGAGGTAGCCAGTATTAATGCTGGTTATTTTGCAGTCATCGGATACTCAGGATTTGCTTCAGATAAAAACTTCCTCAAGCACGCATCAATTTTAAAAGATAGTTTGGAAAAAGAGAATATTAAGTTTAGAGAACCACCCATAAAAGCCACCTATAATGGACCTTTTACTCTTCCAAATCTTAGAAGGAACGAGGCAATGTATTTAGTTAAATGGAATTGACATAAAATTTTAATTTTTATTTTGCATGCCTTTTTGTTAACATTGATATTTGTACAAAGGTTTCTATAGAAAAATAGCCTTTGGATTAGGGCTAAACGAAAAAACTCCAAGTGACCCACTTAGCTGGGCACAATCTCAATTTAACAAAATTCCTGACATCGATTTAATGGGCGCCCCCTCTCTTTCAGAGCAAATAAAGCTTCGAAGCAAAATGAGAGAAACAGAGGATAATTTAACTGTAAAATTCAAACACAGTGCAGTGGAGTATGAGGAGGCAAGACAGAAAAATTGGAGAAAATATGGAACTGATTTTTATCAATCCTTAGAACTTCATATCAGACATAAATCAGCCATAAGTTCATCTCAGCCCGCATTTGAGAGAATGTTTCATTTCTGGACTAATCATTTTGCAGTCATTGACGCTAACGGATTAAAAGAGCATACAATTGGCCCTTATCAAAGAGAAGTGATCAGAAAAAATTTAACAGGTTCTTTTGCCAATTTAGTAAAACAGGCAACTATTGGTTTTGCGATGCTGGAGTCTTTAGATAATGGTGACAGTATTGGCCCAAACTCAAACTATGTAAGACAAGAAAAAGCCGGAGGCTATTACAAAGGAGATACTGCTTTAAATGAAAATCATGCAAGAGAATTATTAGAATTACACACAGTCTCACCTGATGCTGGATATACCCAACAAGATGTTATTGAGCTATCTAAGGTAATGAGTGGGTGGAAGACTAAATACTATAAGAATGATTATGTGGATTGGAAAAATCCAGTGATCTTTGATTCTTATTATCATGAACCAAAAGAAAAAAAAATTTTTGGAAAAATTTACAATAACAAAGATACTCCGATCAACGCTAAAGATCAATTGTTTGCAGTCATCGATGATTTATGTGTAAGAGAGGACTGTAGAAGATTTATTACAACTAAGTTATGTAAGTATTTTATCGATGACAATCCCCCCCAAGAAATTATTGAGCATGTAATGAATGCTTGGAAAAAATCTGATGGTGATCTTCCAACCATTCATAAAGCAGTAATCGAAATGGCATTTAGAAACCCCGATTATAATAAAAAATACTTAATGCCTGAGACTTGGTGGCTTCAAGTTAACAAAATGATGGATCTAAATTTCTTATTGAGCGAAGAGTCATTTTGGAAACATGATTTTGAAAGTTGGCCGAGAGCCCAATTCCAAATAACAGAACTCATGGAAGACTTAGGTCATCATCCGTTTGATTTCAAACAACCTAATGGATATATCGATACAGAAGAAGAGTGGATATCTCCAGAGATGATGATTAGAAGACTGGTTTATGCCAAACATGTTTACAACTACATAAAATCTGAAAACACTAAAAATGATGTTTTTGAGGGTTATTTGACGAGCATTATTGATAAAAACTTTGATAATGCTGATGAAATCACCAAAGATCTTTTTAGAGATAACAATATTAAGTCCAATCAAATTACTACATTTTTGAATAGACCGGAGGTTCTCAGAGTATGAATTGTACGAGAAGAAGTTTTTTAAAAGGTGGTTTGGCAACACTTTTCTTCAGTGGAATGCCACTTCCAGGTTTAACTAATTCCAAAAAGAAGAAAAATATTATTGTAATTATGCTTCGAGGGGGGATGGATGGTTTAACAGCGGTACCAGTAATTTCTGATCCGAGCCTAAATAAACTAAGAAAGAATATAATTATAGAAGATGTCTTAAAGCTGAATACTGACTTTGCTCTTCATCCTAAACTTCAAACATTTCATGAGCTTTTCGAAAACCAACAAGCTGCAGTAGTTCATGCAACGAGCATACCTTATACTGGAAGATCACATTTTGAAGGTCAAGATCTAATGGAAACCGGATCGCTCACACCTTACGCTTCAAAGACCGGATGGTTAGGAAGAGGTCTTAATTTAACAAATAATTCTTTAGATGGATTAGCATTAGCTTTACCAATGCCCTTGATTCTAAGAGGATCTCAAAATAATAATAATTTCTTTCCATCTAGAAAAAAAGTTCCTGCAGGTAAAATTCTCAGTGAAATAAAAAGTATTTACGAAGCAAAAGGGGAGAGTGAGCTTGCAAAAAATTTAGATCTCATAATTAATCGACCATTATCAATGTTGGTTAATGATAAGAATTTACTAACGTTATCAAGGGTTGCTGCTCAAACGCTAAGATCTGAAAACGGTCCTAATGTTGCTGTATTTGATATTGAAGGATTTGATACTCATTCAGCACAAGGTGATATTGAGGGAAAACATGCTGAACACTTGTATGAGGTTGATACTGTTGTGAAAACTTTACAAAAAAACCTAAAAGATGCTTTTGAAGACACACTAATTCTTACTGTCACAGAATTTGGCAGAACAGTTAGTGAGAACTCAGGTAGAGGAACTGAGCATGGGTATGGGAGTGCAATTTTGATGGCTGGTGGATTACTAAAAAAATCTCAAGTCTATTCAGATTGGCCAGGATTAAAGAAAAATAACTTATTTGAGGGAAGGGATTTACAAAGCACCATTGATGCTAGATCTGTATATGCTTCTGCCATGGCAACGGTTTTTGACTTAGACTTCGAATTAATTAAAAGAGATGTTTTCTGGAATGAAGATGTCAAAGATTTAAGCAGCCAACTCTTTAGAACCTAAAAATAAAACAATTTTACTTTTAGAACGATAAGATATCTTATCTGAAATAATAATGAGCACAATTTTTTATAAACTAAAAGAGAGTAGATATTTTCAGTTTTTAGTTATAGCTATCATTATTTTTAACGCTTTTACCATTGGTGTTAACACTTACGAGTTATCTGAATTTACTAATCAAATTATCAATTTACTTGATTATTCAATCACTATTTTTTTTGTAATTGAAATAATCATTCGATTTATAGGAGAGCCTAAAAAATCACAATTTTTTAAAAGTGGATGGAATGTTTTTGATACTTTGATTGTTTGCATATCTTTGATTCCTATTCCGAATAATTCAAGCTTTCTTCTACTGAGATTGCTAAGAGTATTTCGGGTTTTGAGAATTATCTCAGTTGTTCCAGAACTAAAAATGATCATTGAGGCACTACTCCAGTCTGTCAAACGTGTTTTTTATGTCAGTCTACTTTTATTTATCATTCTTTATATCTACTCTACGATTGGTTCAATTTTATTTAGTGAAGTTATCCCAAGTCGCTGGGGAAATGTAGGGACAGCGATGATTACCTTGTTTCAAGTTTTGACTTTGTCCTCATGGGAGCAGGTCATGTTGCCCATTCAAGATATTTATTGGTGGGCTTGGATATATTTCTTCAGCTTTATCATCATTTGCGGGATTACCATGCTCAACTTATTAATAGCAATTTTAGTTGACGTCGTTATTAATCAAAAAAAACTCTAAGTTCAAATTTCTGTTGTTGTTCAAGCCATACATGTAAGTTAGTGTTAGTGGCTACATTAGGGGGGGAATGTCCAATAAAAACTTTGGTTTCGGCACACAAATAAGAAAATCTCCTTATTTTGATGCAACTGTGAGATGGGGCGCTACAGGCTTCTCTGTCTACAATCATATGTACATCCCTCGGGACTTTGGAAGTCCTGAACAAAATTTTTGGAAATTGGTGAACGATGCGATTCTCTGCGATGTCGCGGTCGAGCGGCAAGTAGAAATAACAGGACCTGATGCATATCAATTTATTCAGCTTTTAACTCCACGTGATCTCAGCAAACTAGCTGTAGGACAATGTAAATATGTTTTGATAGTCAATGAACAAGGGGGAATTCTTAATGATCCTGTTTTACTTCGATTAGGCGAAAATCATTTTTGGCTTTCTCTTTCTGATAGCGATATTTTATTTTGGGCACAAGGTGTGGCAGTCAATTCTGGATTAAATGTTTCTATTAAAGAACCAGATGTTTCACCTTTACAACTGCAAGGGCCAAAATCTGGAATGATTATGGAAAAGTTATTTGGGGAAAGTATCAAAGATTTAAAATACTATTGGCTTCGTGAATTGGAATTAGAAGGGATACCTTTAGTAGTTTCGCGAACAGGATGGTCGAGTGAACTTGGATATGAATTATATCTTCGCGATGGTTCAAAAGGTGATCAACTTTGGGAGTTGATTATGGATGCTGGAAAAGCGTTTGGTTTACAGCCAGGTCATACTTCAAGTATTCGCCGTATTGAAGGCGGAATGCTTTCCTATCATGCAGATGCGGACATTCACACTAATCCTTTTGAGGTAGGATTGGATCGTTTGGTGGCTTTAGATAGTGACATCAATTTTATTGGTAAAAAAGCCTTACAAAAAATTCATGAAGATGGAATTAAGCGCATTCAAGTTGGTTTAGAAATTTCTGGAGATCCCTTTCAAGGACCCAACACCATTTTTTGGCCTATTCAAATGGATGGAAAGAACATAGGCAAAGTAACTTCAGCTGTTTATTCACCCCGTTTGGAGAAAAATATTGCCCTGGCTATGATTGATGTTGCGGCAAGTAAGCTTGGTCAATCAGTGAATATCTTAATTGATGAAAAAATTCAGAATGGCATTGTGGTTGAAAAACCTTTTTTTGATCCCAAAAAAACTCTTACAAGCTCTTAAATTATTGATTTTGTTGGCTTTTTTTAACTATTACTTTAGCGCATAGTCTCTCTCACTTCTTAGCATTATTTTTTTTCTGATTCACTCCTTATAACCCTTTGCATACTAAAAATTATTAGTGAGGTAAAAATGAAATTAGTAACAGCAATTATCAAGCCCGATAAGGTTGAAGCTTTAAGACAAGCACTGACTGGTGTTGACATTCAAGGTTTAACTATTGTTGAGGCTAAAGGATATGGGCGCCAGAAAGGCCACACTGAATTGTACCGAGGCGCGGAATATGAGGTACACTTTCTTCCAAAATCAAGAGCAGAA
>CABZXY010000005.1 GCA_902529795.1 uncultured Alphaproteobacteria bacterium | reverse complement strand
AAAACGAAAGTCGATATACTGAATACCTTTTTCGTCAATAAGTTTTTGTAATGATTTTTTATCCATATTAAAATACTCCTAAATTTTTTATGGTAGTGTGATAGATAAAGCTATACTGCGTCTTTGCCTTTTTCACCGGTACGAATTCTAATAGCTTCACTAACTTCATATACAAAGATTTTGCCATCTCCAATTTTACCCGTATTGGCTTGTTTAATAATGACATCAATTGCTTCTTTATATTTTTTATCATCAACTACTAGTTCGATTTTTACTTTTGGCAGAAAATCTACCACATACTCAGCGCCACGGTATAGCTCTGTATGGCCTTTTTGTCTACCAAAACCTTTAACTTCTGATACGGTCAGTCCACTAAGACCAATTTCGCCTAAAGCATCTTTCACGTCCTCGAGCTTAAAGGGTTTAATAATTGCCTCAATTTTTTTCATACTACGGATCTCAAATATAATGTTTAATTTGCATAATATCTATACTATAAATTAATGCTAATTTTTGGCGGGTGTAGCTCAGCTGGTTAGAGCGCCGGTTTGTGGTACCGGAGGTCGGGGGTTCAAGTCCCCTTACTCGCCCCAACTTTATACGCGCCAGTGGCGGAATGGTAGACGCACTGGTTTTAGGTACCAGCGAGGCAACTCGTGGGGGTTCAAGTCCCTCCTGGCGCACCAAAAAACTGAAATAATATGCAATATAAAAACATAGAAACAAAAAATCATAAATCCTCATTTGAGGTGTCTTTAGATCAAGAAGCTATAGGTAAAATTATTGATCAAAAGATTAATGAAAAACAACCCACCTTTGAAATAGCAGGATTCCGAAAAGGAAAAGTTCCTTTAAATATTATTAAATCTAAAATTGGACAAGAAGTGGAAAACGAAGTTTTAAATGAAGAGATATCTAAAAACATTACTGAAATAGGTGAGAAGGAAAAATTACAATCTTTAATTCAACCCGAAATAGAATTTAAAGATAATTATAATTTCTCTTTATCTTATTTTCTTAGACCTGAATTAAAAATAGATGATCTTAAAGACTCTGAAATTGAAAACATCACTGCTGAAGTTAAAGATAAAGATATTAAAGAATTTAAAGAAAAAGTAAGAAAAGAGTATTATTCCTTAGAATCAATAGAAGAGTCAGATGATAATTCAGTTATTGATTTTGAAGTTACTAATTTTGAAGAACAACAAAAAAAAATCTTCTCTCAAAAAGATGTTAGAATTGATCTAAATACTCAAACAAAAGAACAAACTTTTTTAGATCTAAAAAAAGTTCTAGTAAAAATTAAGAATAAATCTGACTTTTCAATCATTACAAAAGAAGTTCAAATCGATGGAAAAATCAAAGACATAAATAAAAAGATTTATCCAAAAAATGATGATGAATTAATAAAAATTCTAAAACTAGATTCTGTAAAAGATCTTAATACTAAAATATCTGAAAAACTGAGAGAAGATGTTAATTACCTTCAAAAAGAGTTTTTTATTGAAAGTTTATTAAAAGTTCTCTCTGAAAAAAAGAAAATAGACATTCATGATGAAGTTGTGAATTTAGAATTAAAAAGAAAATATCAAATTGATATTACTACTTTGAAAGACGAACATAAAGAGCGAGTAGATAATTTAAAAAAGATGACTAGTGATAATATTCAAAAAGATCTAATTTTTTCTGAATTGATTAAATATTTAGATGTAAAGGTGGAACAAAAAGAACTCCAGGAGCACATTCAAAAATATTATGGTGAAAAAGTAGATCAAAGAGCAGCAGAAACAGCTTACGGCAATCTATTAAGAAATAAAATCGCAGATCGCTCTATGAAAACTTTTAAAATTAAAGAAACTAAGTTAAGTTTAGAGGAGATGATAAAAAAAGGATCCCATAATCATGAACCTAGTTCCCATAGTAATTGAACAATCTGGTAAAGGAGAAAGATCCTTTGATATCTTCTCCCGTTTACTAAGAGAAAGAATTATTTTTTTAACCGGTCCAATTGATGACCAAACTGCATCTTTAATTTGTGCTCAATTACTTTTTTTAGAGTCTGAAAATCCTGAAGAACCAATCAATCTTTACATAAATTCACCTGGAGGTCTTGTGACTGCTGGATTAGCTATGTACGATACTATTCAATATATCCGATGTCCTGTTCATACAGTATGCATCGGTCAGGCATCTTCAGCTGGTTCTTTAATTCTAGCTTCGGGTAAATCAGGTCATCGATATGCTCTCCCTCACGCAAAAATTATGATTCATCAACCCTCTGGTGGGTTTTCAGGTCAAGCAACTGACATAAAAATACATGCCGAAGAAATTTTAAAAACTAAAAAAAGACTCAATGAGATTTATCAAAAACATACTAACATCAGTATTAACGAAATTGAAAAAGCTATGGAAAGAGACAGATTTTTTGACCCTGATGAAGCTCTCAAATTTGGATTAATTGACAAAGTTATCACAAACAGAGAAAATAAGTAATGGCAGAAGACAAAATTACCTCAGCTGGAAATTCAGATAAAAAAATATCCTGTTCTTTTTGTGGAAAAAGCCAAGAAGAAGTAAAAAAATTAATAGCTGGTCCAAATGTTTATATCTGTAATGAATGTGTAGTGCTATGTAAAGATATCCTTGTTGAAGATGATAAAATTGATACGAAAAAAAGTTTTGAAATTCCAAAACCAAGTGAAATTTTTAATTATTTAGATGATCATATTATTGGACAAGACCATGCAAAGAAAATTTTATCAGTCTCTGTTTACAATCATTACAAAAGGGTTCAGAACCCCTCTAAGGATATTGAAATTTCAAAATCAAATATTTTACTAATTGGACCGACGGGTTGTGGTAAAACTTTACTAGCCCAAACCCTTGCAAAATTTTTAAACGTTCCTTTTACTATTGCTGATGCTACTACATTAACTGAGGCTGGTTATGTTGGAGAAGATGTTGAAAATATAATTTTAAGACTACTTCAACAGTGTGATTATGATGTGAGCTTGGCACAAAAAGGTATCGTTTATATAGATGAAATAGATAAGGTCGGAAGAAAGAGTGAAAACCCATCAATTACTCGAGATGTATCGGGAGAGGGTGTACAACAAGCATTATTGAAAATTATTGAAGGAACTACAGCAAGCGTTCCTCCTCAAGGTGGAAGAAAACATCCTCAACAAGAATTTCTTCAAGTTGATACCAAAAATATTTTATTTGTTTGCGGTGGTGCCTTTGAAGGAATTGATAAAATCATTAAAAATAGAATCAACAAGAAGTCTATCGGCTTCAATAAATCAATTAATAAAGATGTTCCTATGACTTCACAGTTAGAAAATGATGACTTAATTAAATTTGGTCTTATTCCAGAATTAGTTGGACGACTTCCTGTAAGTGCAAGTTTAGATGAGCTTAAGTTAGAGGATTTAAAAGAAATTTTAACTAAACCAAAAAATGCTATTTCAAAACAATATAAAGCCTTATTCTCTTTTGAAGGTGTGGAATTTGAAATTACTGATGATGGGCGTGAACAAATAGCTCAACTCGCTGTCGACAAAAAAATAGGGGCTAGGGGTCTAAGATCTATTATGGAAAAGCTTTTGTTGGAATGTATGTATGATATTCCAGATAGAGATTCTGTGGATAAGGTTGTCTTAAATAAAGATGCGGTCGCAGCAAACAAGCCAATTATTGTTTACAAAGAAAAAGTAAAAATTAAAAAAAAAGTAGGTGAAAATTAGAAATTCCTCACTATCTTTATAGTATGGAAAATCAAATCATTGGACCTATCTTACCCCTCAGAGACTTAGTTGTATATCCCTCAATAACTTCACCTTTATTTGTTGGCCGCGCAAAATCTATTGACGCTATTAATTATGCGATGAACAACAACGAAAAAATTATTTATTTATTTACCCAAAAAGAGCCTACTACTGATGACCCTCAGGTTAACGACGTTTATACCTACGGTGTAAAATCGAAAATTATCCAATTTTTAAAGCTTCCTGACAATACTTATAAAGTTTTAACCGAAGGACTAGAAATTGTAAAAATAAAATCAGCCGTTAAAGCTACAAATAATTTCCTTACAGCAAAACTCGAACCAGTTACAGTTAGTAAAAAGAGTTCTGTTGAGTTAAAGGCTTCTTTGAGAGTTTTAAAAAATGAATTTCAAAACTATATTCAAAATATAGGCAACAATAATGACATCCTAGAAGGTCTTTTAAATATAGATGAACCTCATCAATTTATCGATAATGTATATTACAATTTAAATGTTAGTATTGAAGAAAAACAAAAAAATTTAGAAATAATTGATATTAATAAAAAAATTCAAAATCTTTTAAATTTCTTTTCAAAAGAACTAAATTTCTCTGCTCTGGAAAAGAAAATTAAAAATCGTGTAAAACGACAAATGGAAAAAACTCAACGTGAGTACTATTTAAATGAACAAATGAAAGCTATTCAAAAAGAATTAGGTGATGGCGAAGATGGTTCGAACGAATACACAGAAATTGAGAAAAAGATCAATGAAGTTAAACTTTCAAAAGAAGCAAAAGAAAAAGCACTTAATGAGTTCAAAAAATTAAAGTCAATGAGCCCCATGTCAGCTGAAGCATCTGTAATTAGAAACTACTTAGAATGGTTATTAGACATCCCATGGGAGAGTTTTTCAAAAGAAATTAATGATATATCGGGCGCTGAAAAAATACTAAATCAAGACCATTACGGTTTAGAAAAAGTCAAAGAAAGAATTTTAGAATTTTTAGCTGTAAAAAAACGCTCCAAAAAAGCGACAGGAACTATCTTATGCTTTATTGGCCCTCCTGGCGTTGGTAAAACTTCACTCGGTAAGTCAATCGCAAGAGCAACAGGCCGAGAGTTTGCTAAAATCTCTCTTGGCGGCATTAGAGATGAAGCTGAGATTAGAGGTCATAGAAGAACCTATATTGGCTCAATGCCTGGAAGATTTATTCAAGCTATGAAAAAAACTAAAACATCTAACCCCATTATTCTCTTGGATGAAATTGATAAGCTAGGAAATGACTGGAGAGGTGACCCATCATCAGCTCTTTTAGAAGTTTTAGATCCTGAGCAGAACAACACCTTTAATGATCATTACTTAGAGGTAGATTATGATTTATCTAATGTCATGTTTATTTGTACTGGTAATACTTACAATATTCCTGGACCACTCCTTGATCGATTAGAAGTGATTGAAGTTTCTGGCTATACAGAAAAAGAAAAAATTGAAATTGCTAAAAAATATTTAATTCCTAGAAAAATGAATAAAAATATTTTGAAATCATCAGAATTTAAATTGGACCGTAATGCTGTTACAAAAGTCGTAAGGCACTATACTAGAGAGTCAGGAGTTCGTGGTTTAGAGAAAGTATTTGATAAGCTTTTTAGAAAATTGGTTTTCCAATTAGAAAAAACAAAATCTAGATCAAAAAAACCATTTATTTTTGATGACAAATCTCTTAAAAAGTTTTTAGGTCCCGAAAAATACAAAGATAGTGTTTTAGAAAAGAAAAACTTGGTTGGAATTACTAATGGCTTAGCTTGGACTCAAGTGGGTGGAGATATTCTTAATATTGAAGTTAACCTATCATCAGGTAAGGGCATGATCCATGCTACAGGTAAACTAGGTGATGTGATGAAAGAGTCTATTACTGCAGCTCTTGGTTATATTAAATCAAACTCTGTTGAGTTTGGTGTAAATCCAAAGGTTTTTGATAAAATAGATATCCATTTACATGTACCTGAGGGAGCTATACCAAAAGATGGCCCCAGTGCCGGTATAACTATTTTCACTTCTCTAATTTCATCTCTGACAGAAATAAAGATAAAAAGAGATGTGGCGATGACAGGTGAAATCACTCTTAAGGGTAGGGTACTTCCAATAGGAGGTTTAAAAGAAAAATTATTAGCTGCAATTCGTTATGGAATTAAGACTGTCATTATTCCAAAAGATAATGAAAAGGACCTAATTGAGATACAAAAAGATATTCAAAATAAGTTAACCATTAAAAAAGTTGAGTTTGCAAGAGAGGTTCTTGATATTGCTTTGGATGGAAAAATAAGCAAAATCAATAAAAAATTAGACTGGAGACACATAGTAAGTGAGTCCATGAAACAAAAAAACCAGCAAAATCAAGAAAAATCATTCGTTAACTAGTATATTATTGTTGATTTTCATACCTTTTTCTTACTACAATTAACTAATAGAATCACTAAGGAGGTTCGGTATGAACAAAAATGAACTCATTGCTGAATACAGTTCAAAAAATAACGTAGGTAAATCAGATGCAACTAAGGCTGTAGAAAGTTTATTTGATATTATCACAAACACATTGAAGGCTGGTGGGGATGTGAAGATTGCTGGTTTTGGTACTTTTAAAGTAGCAAATACAAAAGCTAAGACTGGTAGAAACCCACGTACGGGTGAATCAATTCAAATTCCTGCATCAAAAAAGCCAAAATTTCTTGCTGGAAAACAGCTAAAAGAACTAATAAAGTCCACAGTCTAATTTTTAGAATTAGATAGGGCGATTAGCTCAGTTGGTAGAGCATCTCGTTTACACCGAGAGGGTCGGCGGTTCGAGTCCGTCATCGCCCACCATTCGATATTAATCGGGGGTGTAGTTCAGTTTGGTTAGAACGCCTGCCTGTCACGCAGGAGGTCGCGGGTTCGAGTCCCGTCGCTCCCGCCACTTTTATAAGGGAGTGGGTTATATTTTTCCTAACTTTTTCAATAGTTATCTGTTCAACAAAAAAACATTGAATCAATAAACCATGTCGTCTAATTCCCTAAAATTTCTTTCTAGTGGTGAACATATGGTGAGCAAAACCCCCCATGTACTTTTAGACAATAATAATGGAAGTGATTTCAATGCAGAACAGATTTCCCAATCCCATACCCTATAGCTTTGGGAAATGGGAAAAGCCAAAGAAGGTTATCTGTATTGCTTCAGAAATTAGAAAGTCACTTGAAGAGAGTGATGAAAGAGAATTACATAAACTATTTTGGAAGAGAGCATAAATGGATCGTTACTTATCGGACTATGAAAAACTTCTTCATGAATACGAAAGGATTGAGTCAAAACTTAATAGCCTTTTTATTCAGACTGATCTATCAGAGTCAGCTAGAAAGAAGTTAGAAATAAGTTTGAAGAGAAGATTAAAAACACTACTACCTGAACTAAGAAAAAAAGAATTAGAAGTTTAATATCGTTTCTAGTTCATTCGTGTCGTTACTTAAATTCTTCCAAATTTGATGAAATTAATGCGAAATTAATTGAAATTGATTCAATTTTTACATTAAGTATTCTTCAAGCAAAGATATTGTTTTTTTTGCAGAATTAATAGCCGCTTCATTGTTTCTTCCCTCTACGACCCCCCAATGCTCACATTCTTTTTTATAATCTTTGTAATGCTTATCAGCAGAAACATCCCAAGTATCGTAATTATCTAAATGAATTACTTTATCTTCCATTCGCCACGTTCTTTTTCCATCCGCGGCAAGCCAGTATTTGCAATTTTCAGTTACTCTAAACCATTGATTAGAAAATTCCGCCTCATCCCAATTGCTCCATCCATCAAAGTTATGATGGGCGTTAGGAAAAATATCTATAGTTGCATTACCACCAAAATCGTTAAAATTTTTTGCCATATCTTTACAAAATAAGGCAGGAGTAGTCTCATCCTTTTCACCTGTTAAAAAATGAATTTTATTTTTAGTTACACCCTGTTTATCTAGGTATCTGCAATAAGGATAAACCCCTATTCTCAAGGCAAAATCATTTAAATTTTCATCATCAATTATTGGCTTTCTAATCATATCAAGACCAGTGTAAACTGCAGATGAACCACCCCAACTAAAACCCATAACTGCAATCTTTTCAGGATCTATTTTAGGATGAGATTGCATGTGCTTTAAACCATAGAGAGCGTCAGCTGCCCCCATCCAGGGAGTTAATTTACTGCTGTTGCCTTGAATAATCATATTATAAATACTTAAGCCTCGTGGAAGACAGCTATCAATCTCTAATGTAGCAACACCTGCTTTTTTTATATCCTGACCTAAAGTAAAATTTCTTTGCCCAAAGTCACAGGCAGAATTCATAATTAAAATCATTAAAGGATATTTTTCTTTTTGCTCTTGAGGGTAAGTTAAAAAACCCTCAATCGTATATTTTTGATCATTTTCAACACCATCTATAAAATCAATAGGAATGCTGGGAGTAAATGCTTCAAATTTAACATTCTCTGCTCGATAGAGCAGAGCATCGCAATTATTCCATTCATCAGTGACCTCAATATGATTATTGCTTGACATTTTCCCAAACCACTTCCTGGTATTATCCTTATCATCAACAGGCTCTTTGCTTACAATTTCGAAAGAATTCTCATTAACCTTAAATGATTTTATTTTGACTCTTCCTCCAAAAGATGGCCAAAGCCATTTTTCTTTTTTTATAATAACTTTTTTGGGATCTTTCTTATCTTTTTTGATAACTAGATCAATTACACCTTCAATAATTCCATTGCCTAAATCATAGCGTCCATTCCATTCGCAATTAGCTAAACCTCTCCATCTCCCAATGATATCTGAAGATATTTCCTCAGATTTTAATTCCTTATCTCGCATTTTTTCATTGCCATCAACTTGTTTTCCATCCTTAAAAGTAAGTCCCCAACTCAAACTAGGGATTAATAGTAATAGGGTGATAATTAATCTCATAAGATATATTATTGTACGTAGTGGATTTAAAATCAAAACGAAATTTGTCCAAATTTGATGAATTTAATGCGAAATTAATCGAAATACTTCTCTATACAAATAAAATGCTCTCTCTATGAGGGGGTTATTAGGGTTATTTTGTTAATGTTTTCAATTGTTGATACGGAGTTCTTAGTAGTTTTTCCGTATTTCTCGCATAGAACTCTCTTAGATAATGTTACCTTTTGTTACCCTAAAATGTTTACTTTTGTTAACTTTAAACGCTACGCATAGGGGGGTTCAAAATTAGTCAAAGGTACACTTTAATACATGTTTAACACGCATTTTTGAATCGTAGGGTACGAAGTAAATGCTACCCCCGTAACAAGTTAACATGAAGGCTAACACCATGTTCTATGATTCCTAAAACAGCGTTTCGCGGAGCATGATCCATGGTCAATTAGCGGTTCACCAATATTGGAATATTTGAATCATTATTTCGTAAAATGTGGTAGTGTTTCACTAGAAAGGTGAACACTTGGTGAACGAGTCTTATGGGTGTTTAAAAAGCCAAGGTAATATAGGCTTAAAAAGACCTAGGATTCCTTACTGTCACGCAGGAGGTCGCGGGTTCGAGCCTTGCCGCTTTTAGTATCCAAAAAATCCCCCTGTTGCGTCATTTTATTAATAGTTAAAGCAACATTTTTAACTAAATTATTACCTTTATGTACAGTGTGGATTATATTTTAATTTTGATATTTATTGTTATTGGTGCGGGCATGGCTTTAGCAATGTATTTGCTTTCCAAGATTTTATCACCCAGTTCACCTGACTCAGAAAAACTATCTGCTTACGAATGTGGATTTGAAGCATTCGATGATGCTCGTTCCAAGTTTGATGTGAAGTTTTACCTTGTATCAATTCTTTTTATCATTTTTGATTTGGAAATTGCATTTTTATTTCCATGGGCTGTTAGTTTAAAAAATATTGGAGCATTAGGTTTTTACTCAATGATGTTTTTCCTATTTATTTTAACAGTTGGATTTATTTATGAGTGGAAGAATGGAGCATTAGATTGGGAATAAATATTGAACACAATTCATCTTTAAACATTGATGAGGTTTTTGAGAAAAAAGGTTTTGTCACTGCTTCATTTGAAAATTTAATTAATTGGGCGCGCTCTGGATCGCTATGGCCAATGACTTTTGGTCTAGCTTGTTGTGGTGTAGAGATGATGCACTCTTATATGAGTCGTTATGATTTAGATCGATTAGGTGTGATACCAAGAGGTTCGCCTAGACAATCAGATGTGATGATTGTTGCCGGCACTTTAACTAATAAAATGGCATCTGCTCTACGCAAAGTTTATGACCAAATGCCAGAACCAAGATGGGTAATTTCTATGGGTTCTTGTGCTAACGGTGGAGGCTACTATCATTACTCTTATTCTGTTGTTCGTGGTTGCGACCGTATTGTTCCAGTTGATATCTATGTTCCAGGTTGTCCACCTACTGCAGAGGCATTGCTTTATGGCATCATGCAATTACAGGATAAGATTAAAAAGAAAAGAAAGATTTATAGGTAACTTTTGTCTCCTAATTTGCTTCAAAAATATTCAGTCGGTAATTTTCATTTTCCTATTCGGTCTGGTGTTGACAACATTTTAGTTAATAAAGAGTCGATAATAGAAGTTGTTCAAAAAGTAAAAGAAGATGAAGAATTACTTTATGAGCAATTAGTTGATATCACTGCCACTGATAACATTCTCTCAAAAACAGCTTACTCTAATGAGCGCTATACACTTATTTATACCTTCTTGAGTTTAAAGTTTAATAAAAGGTTATTCGTTTTTACTAATATTTCCGAAGAAGACTTAAATATTGACTCTATAACTCAAATTTTTGAGTGTGCTGATTGGTATGAGAGAGAATGCTATGACCTTTTTGGTATTAAATTTAAAAACCATCCAAATCTCCAAAGATTAATGAATGACTATAATTTCCAAGGCCATCCTTTAAGAAAAGACTTTCCTTTAACTGGATATGAAGAGGTTCGTTACGATGAAAATTTAAAAAAAGTTGTATATGAACCAGTTAGTTTAAAACAAGAATTTAGAGACTTCGACAATGAAAGCCCTTGGGAAGGTATGAAAGATACTATTCAAAAAGAATTAAAAAAATAATGTCTGAAAATTTTAAACCTGTAACTCTAAACTTTGGTCCACAGCATCCAGCTGCACATGGAGTTCTTCGATTACTTGTTCAATTAGAAGGCGAAGTTGTTAATAAAGCAGAACCTCATATTGGATTATTGCATAGAGGTACAGAAAAACTTATTGAGCAAAAAACTTATACTCAGGCCATACCGTATTTTGATCGACTTGATTATGTATCTCCAATGTGTCAAGAACATGCTTTTGCAATTGCCGTAGAGGATCTTTTAAATATTCAGGCACCTGAAAGGGCACAATATATTCGTGTCATGTTTGCTGAAGTAACAAGAATTTTAAATCACTTACTTAATATCCCTGCATTCGCCATGGATATTGGGGCGGCAACACCAATGCTTTGGGCATTTGAAGAAAGAGAAAAGATGTTGGAGTTTCATGAGGCTGTCTCTGGTGCTCGTTTCCATGCTGCTTATTTTAGGCCTGGGGGTGTTCATCAAGATTTACCTGATGGTCTTTTAGAAAAAATGAAAGTTTATTTTGAAAATTTTCCAAAGTTCATTGATACTCTCGAAGAACTACTAACAGAAAATAGAATTTTCAAACAACGCTCGGTTGATATAGGAATTTTGAACAAAGAAGATGCTATTAGATTAAGCTGTAGTGGTCCTGTTCTTCGCGCAAGTGGTGTTGCGTGGGATCTAAGAAAGTCCCAATCTTATGATGTTTACGATAAAGTAAATTTTTCAATTCCTGTTGGAAAGACAGGAGATACGTATGATCGTTATTTAGTACGTATGGAGGAAATGAGAGAGTCCGTAAAAATTATTCTTCAGTGTATTAATCAAATACCAACCGGTGCCGTGATGGTTGAAAACAACAAGATTACTCCACCTAAAAGATCTGAGATGAAAAACTCAATGGAAGCAATCATCCATCATTTCAAACTATTTACTGAGGGTTATCGTGTACCTGAAGGTATTACCTACCGTGCAGTTGAGGCACCTAAAGGAGAGTTTGGTGTTGTTCTTGTTTCTGATGGAAGCTCTAAGCCTTATAGATGTAAATTAAGGGCTCCTGGCTTCCCTCATCTTCAAGCTTTACATTTCTTATCTCAAGGTCATCAATTAGCTGATGTTCCCTCAATTTTGGGAAGTCTTGATATTGTTTTTGGAGAAATTGATCGATGAGTGGTAATCATCCAGGATTATCAAATAATTTTATTCGTTCAGGTGAAAAATTTGAATGGTCTAAAGAAAACTTAAAAGAAATTAAAAAAATTATTTCCAATTACCCTAAAGAACGTAAGCAAAGTGCAGTTATGCCCTTACTGTACTTAGCCCAAGAACAGAATAAAAATTGGGTTAGTATTGAGTGTATTGAGGCGATTGCGGAAACACTTCAAATGCCAAAGATAAGAGTTACAGAAGTGGCATCTTTTTATTCAATGTATAATTCTCAACCTGTTGGTAAAAATTTAATTCAAGTTTGTCGAACTTCACCGTGTTGGCTAAGAGGTTCGGATAAAATAACAGATACAATATGCAAACAAGCTAAATGCGGAATTAATGAAACGAGTGAAGATAATTTATTTACTGTTGTGGAAGTTGAGTGTTTAGGGGCCTGCTCAAATGGACCTATGATACAAATTAATAATGATTTTTATGAAGACCTTGATCAAGAGTCGACAAAACAAATTATAGAAAATATTAAAAATAATATTCCAAATAAAATTGGTTCTCAAAAGGGAAGAAAGAGCTCAGAAAATGCTTAGCGATCAAGATAAAATTTTTCAAAATCTTCATGGATTTGAAGATGCCTTCTTAGAGGGTGCCAAAAAAAGAGGATCTTGGTCTAACACCAAAGAAATTTTATCCAAAAGTCAAAATGATGTTATTGAATTGGTAAAATCGAGTCAGCTTCGAGGTAGAGGAGGTGCTGGATTTTCTACAGGATTAAAATGGTCTTTTATGCCAAAAGATACTGGCAAACAACATTATTTAGTTGTGAATGCAGATGAGTCCGAACCAGGTACTTGTAAAGATCGAGAGATTATTAGAAATGATCCTCATACTTTGATCGAAGGTTGTTTAATAGCTTCTTATGCTATACAAGCTACTAAGTGTTACATCTATATTAGAGGTGAATATCATCACGAATATGTCCAATTAGAAAAAGCAATTGCTGAAGCTTACGATAACAAACTTATAGGAAAAAATGCTTGTGGAAGCGGTTATGATTTTGATCTTTATGTCCATCGAGGAGCGGGTGCTTATATTTGTGGAGAAGAAACTGCTTTATTAGAGAGCTTAGAAGGAAAAAAAGGCCAACCAAGATTAAAACCTCCTTTTCCTGCAGGTGCTGGACTCTATGGAATGCCAACAACTATTAATAATGTTGAGTCAATTGCAGTTGTTCCAACAATTTTAAGAAGGGGATCTGACTGGTTTAAATCAATAGGTGCTGAGAATAACACGGGCACAAAAGTATTTTGTATATCTGGAAATGTAAACAATCCTTGCACTATAGAAGAGGCTATGGGAATTCCTTTAAAAGAATTAATAGAAAAGCATGCAGGTGGAGTTGAGGGTGGATGGAAAAATTTAAAGGCAATTATTCCCGGTGGTTCTAGCACACCAATGCTTTCAAAAGAGGTTTGTGAAACTGTTTTGATGAATTTTGATGATCTTAGAAATAATGGATCAGGTCTCGGTACTGCAGGAGTCATTGTTGTAAACAAGAACCATGATATTACCCAAGTCATTGAGAGATTTGCTCACTTTTATAAACACGAAAGCTGTGGTCAGTGTACTCCTTGTCGAGAGGGTACAGGATGGATGTTTAGGATGATGCAAAAACTTGTCAGAGGCGAGATATCACCAGAGCAACTCGAGTTACTTGAAAATGTTACTAAACAAATTGAAGGTCACACCATTTGCGCACTAGGTGATGCTGCGGCTTGGCCCATCCAGGGATTAATTAAAAATTTCAAAACAGAATTATTAAAGAAATATAATCAAAAAAGAAAAGCATCATGAGTGAAGATTCATTAATTAATGTCAAAATTAATAATAAAGAAATTCAAGTTGATAAAAACTTAACTGTGATGCAAGCTTGTGAAATAGCTGGTGAAGAAATTCCAAGATTTTGTTATCACGATAAACTATCAATAGCTGGAAATTGTAGAATGTGTCTGGTTGAAATTGAAAAAGCACCAAAACTAGTTTCTTCCTGCACTATGCCTTTAATGGAAGGAATGTCCATTATCACTAATTCAGATAAAGTTAATGCTGGACGCAAAGGTGTTATGGAATTTTTACTGATTAACCATCCACTTGATTGCCCAATTTGTGATCAAGGGGGTGAGTGTGATCTTCAAGACCAAGCAATGTATTATGGTTTTGATAAATCACGTTATCAAGAAAATAAAAGAGCGGTTGATAATAAAAATATGGGCCCTCTCGTGAACACAATAATGACAAGATGTATTCATTGCACACGTTGTGTTCGTTTCGCAACGGAGGTTGCGGGTGTCCCTGAACTTGGGATGTTAGGAAGGGGTGAAAATGCTGAAATCACTACTTACTTAGAGCAGTCAATTACATCTGAATTGTCTGGAAATGTAATTGATTTATGCCCAGTAGGAGCCCTTACTAGCAAGCCTTATCAATTTAAAGCTCGTCCATGGGAATTAAAAAGAACAGACTCCATTGATATTTTTGATGCTGTAGGTTCCAATATTAGGATAGATAGTCGTGCTCAAGAAATCCTTCGAGTCACCCCAAGATCGAATGATTTAATTAATGAAGAATGGATAACTGATAAAGTTCGATTTAACTATGATGGTTACTACCAACAAAGAATAGATCAACCATATATCAGAAAGAACGGAACTTTAGAACCTGTATCTTGGTCAGATGCTATTAAATCTCTTAAGCAAAAACTAAAACAATCAAAACCTTTATCTCTAATTGGTGATCAGGTGGATATTGAAACAGGATATGCCATTAAGAAGTTTATGAAGAACTTTGGTGATAACAATGTAGAATGCAGAACTGACAATCAAGCAATTATTCAAAATAATGTTGAAAGCATTCGTTTTAATACCCCTTTAACAGAAATAGAAAATGCTGATTTAATCATAATTGGAGGAACGAACCCAAGAATAGAAGCCCCCATAATCAATCATAAAATTTTTAAGGCATATAATAATTTTGCTGAAATATTTAATATTGGTGAAAATCTTGACTTAAACTATCCAACCCATCAACTAGGCGAAGATTTATCTAATTTAAATTCAGAGGATTTACAAAAAGCATTAAAAAAATCAAAAAACCCTTTAATGATTATCGGTTCTGGTTTTCTTTCGAATATCCAAGATATCAAAACACTAAAAGCATTATTTGAATTCTCTTATAAGAATAAAATTATTACAGATAAAAAAAATAATTTAAATTTCTTAACACCTCATGCATCAAGAATTGGCAATCTTCTTATAGGGAATACAATAAATATTGACTGCCAGCCTCTTAGTTCAATCAACAAAAAAGATTTTGATATTGTTCTTTCTTTTGGCTCTGAAGTCATTGCAAATTCTGATTATGAAAATTTATTTAAAATTTATTTTGGACATCACGGTGATGAAGGTGCTTTTAAAGCGGATATTGTCTTACCTACACCTCTTTATACTGAAAAATATGGGACTTTTGTCAATATTGAGGGACGCCCACAAGAGGCTAAAAAATGTCATAACCCAATTGGACAAGCTAAAGAAGAATGGTCGATTTTAAAGGAATTATCTAACCAATTATCACTACCTTTTGAAATTGAAAGTTTTGAAGATTTAAGAGAAGATTTATCTAAAAATTATCCTGAACTATTATTTTGGAATAATATTATCTCTGTTCAAAAATCTGATGATACATCTGATAATAACCAGATTGAAAACTGTAAACCTACTTACCCAATAAATAATTTTTATATGGCTGACGTGATCTCTAAAAACTCTATCACCATGGCTAAGTGTGTTGAGGAAATTCTCTCAAAAACCTTATTGGAGAAATCAGCATAATTATGGATACAATGACAATTGAAATTTTTATTGGAGTTTTAAAAATATTTAGCTTTATAGTCCCGGTTCTTGTCTCTGTTGCTTTGCTCGTTTATTTAGAAAGAAAAGTACTTGGCGCAGTGCAGTTAAGAAAAGGTCCAAACGTTGTGGGTCCATTTGGAATTCTTCAAAGTTTCGCAGATGTTATTAAATTAATTACAAAAGAAAACTTACTTCCTTCTAGTTCCAATAAGTTTTTATTTATTTTTGCCCCCATGTTGACTTTAATTTTAAGTTTAATTGCTTGGGCAGTTATACCTGTTAGTTCTACTTATGTTATAGCCAACATTAATATTGGAATTTTATATCTCTTTGCTGTTTCTTCTTTTGGTGTTTACGGTGTAATAATCGCAGGGTGGGCGAGTAACTCTAAGTACCCCTTCTTAGGTGCACTTCGATCAGCAGCTCAAATGATTTCTTACGAAGTTTCAATAGGCTTTGTTATTATCACAGTTTTAATTTGTGTAGGCTCGCTAAATCTAATTGATATTGTGGAAAGTCAAAAAAATCTTTGGTTTGCCATACCTTTATTACCAATGTTCGTTGTGTTTATAATTTCTGCTCTAGCAGAAACAAATAGACTACCATTTGATTTACCCGAAGATGAAGCTACCCTTGTAGCAGGTTTCTTTACTGAGTATTCCTCAATCTCCTTTGGTCTCTTTTTCTTAGCAGAGTATGCCAATATGATTTTAATGAGTTCACTTACAGTTATTCTATTTTTAGGTGGTTGGTACCCGCCACTAGATATTTTTCCTTTAAATGTTATTCCTGGGATTTTTTGGTTTGTTTTAAAAGTTTTCTTGATTTTGTTTGTATTTTTATGGGTAAGAGCAACCTTCCCACGATATAGATATGATCAGCTAATGCGACTTGGTTGGAAGATATTTTTACCACTAACTTTAGTATGGGTTGTTATTACATCTTCATTTTTATTTTATTTCGGATTGTTGCCTAGCTGATGTCTTTTATAACTAAATATATCAAATCTTTTACCTTATTTGAGTTAATGAAAGGTTTAGCTTTAACATTAAGATACTTTTTCAAACCTAAAGTGACTATTAATTATCCTAATCAAAAAGGTCCATTGAGTCCAAGATTTAGAGGTGAACACGCTCTTCGAAGATATCCTAATGGAGAAGAGAGGTGTATAGCATGTAAGCTTTGTGAAGCTGTTTGTCCTGCACAAGCAATCACTATTGAAGCTGAACCTAAGCCTGATGGAAGTAGAAGAACAACTCGATATGACATCGATATGACGAAATGTATTTATTGTGGTCTTTGTCAGGAAGCATGCCCGGTTGATGCGATTGTGGAAGGACCAAACTTTGAATATGCAACTGAGACACGAGAAGAGCTTTTATACGATAAAGAAAAGTTATTACGTAATGGAGATATATGGGAAAAGCAAATAAGTGAAAATATTCAAAGGGATAGTAAGTTTAGATAATGTTTCTCTTAGGGACTTTTTATTTTTTTGCATCGTTTTTAATTGTGACATGTATTTCTGTAATTTTTTCAAAAAATCCTGTTAACTCAGTTTTATTTTTGGTTTTAGCTTTTTTAAATTCTACTTTTTTATTCATTTTAATTGGTGCTGAATTTGTAGGGATTATTTTAGCAATTGTTTATATCGGCGCAGTTGCAATTCTTTTTTTATTTGTGGTGATGATGTTGGATATTCAAATAACTTCTTTAATGTTCAACATTAAAAGATATGTTCCTTTAGCTTTATTATTCGCGGGTGTTATTTTAGCTGAAATTATTTATCTTACTGTCTTTAAAAGTTCAAAGTCAAATATAAGCGAAATCGTTAAATCTTCTAATAATACTGAGGAGATTGGCAACGTATTATACACTAAGTATTTTATTGATTTTCAATTAAGCGGCATAGTTCTTTTGTTAGCGATGATTGGGGCCATTGTTTTAACCCATGTTTATCGTCCTTCAATTAAAAGACAAAATATTGATAAACAAAACACAACATACTCTAAAGATCGAATTAAATTAGTTGAGACCAAGTCAGGTGAGGGCATCAATTACAATGAGTAGCCTGTCTTATAACCACTTTTTTATCTTATCATTGATTGTTTTTATTATTGGTTGTTTTGGTCTTTTTCTAAATAGAAGAAATATGATCTTAATTTTAATGTGTATTGAGATTATTTTATTAGCCGCAAATATTAATTTTGTTTCTGCTTCTGTCTTTCTTAATGATATTAACGGCCAAGTATTTTCAATTTTCATTCTTACAATAGCTGCTGCAGAAGCTGCTATTGGTTTAGCAATTTTAGTGATTTATTTCAGAAATAAGGGAGAAATTGATGTTACGAAGATCAATCAATTAAGAGATTAATGCTAAGCTATAAACTTCTTTTTTTCTTACCCTTATTATCAACTATAATAACTTATCCTTCCGGTATATTTTTTGGCGAAAGATTTGCTCAAGTTATTTCTTCTGGTTTAATTTCTCTGTCTGCAGTTCTAAGCTGGTATTTTTTTATTAACTTTTATAGCTCTGGCACAGCTGAAGTTATTATTCCCGTCTTAGATTGGTTATTAATCTCTGGACAATTTTTTAACTGGGGTATCGCAGTCAATTCACTGACCTTGATTATGTTAACTTTAGTTTTAACAGTCTCGGCACTCGTTCATATTTATTCTATTGAATATATGGCTCACGATAAGTCTAAAACTCGCTTTATGACTTACTTAAGTTTATTTACTTTCTGTATGGTCGCTTTAGTAGTTAGTGACAATCTCATTCAATTATTCTTTGGTTGGGAAGGAGTAGGTTTAGCTTCTTATCTGTTAATCGGTTTTTGGCACCATAAAAAATCAGCTAACCTAGCTGCAATGAAAGCATTTTTAGTTAATAGAGTTGCTGATTTTGGTTTTTTAATCGGTATAGCCACTCTTTATATTTTTTTAGATACTTTATCGATCAATGAAATAGTTCAAAATCGAGAGTACCTACCTTTGTTCCATATTAATTTCTTTGGCTTTAGTATAGACACTCTCACCTTCGCTTGCTTCTTTTTATTTATTGGGGCGATGGGTAAGTCTGCACAGTTTGGTTTTCATACATGGCTTCCAGATGCTATGGAGGGGCCTACTCCTGTTTCAGCTTTAATTCATGCAGCAACTATGGTTACGGCAGGTGTATTTCTTACTGTGAGATTTTCCGAGTTAATGGTGATGTCTGATTTTGTCATGACATTCATTTTAATCATTGGATTACTCACTGCTTTCTTTGCTGCATCAGTAGGCTTTTTTCAAAAAGATATAAAAAAAGTCATTGCTTATTCTACATGTAGCCAACTAGGTTTTATGTTCGTCGCCTGTGGTCTAGGTGCTTTTAACATTGCAATTTTCCATTTGATTACTCATGGCTATTTTAAGGCTTTATTATTTCTTTCTTCAGGCTCGGTAATTCATGGAGTTCATGATGAGCAAGACATGGACAAGATGGGTAATTTATTCTCAAAAATGAAAATTACTGCAATTATGATGTGGATTGGTACCCTGGCAATAATTGGTTTCCCTTATTCTTCTGGTTATTTTTCAAAAGATTTAATTTTGAGCTCTTCTTTTAATTTAGATCAACTAGGTTCACTTGTTTATATAATTCTGGCTATTGTATCAGCTATGACAGCTTTTTACTCCTTTAGATTGATATTTAAAGTTTTCCATGGTGAGTACAAAGGCGATTACGATTATAACAAAGTTCACGAGTCTGGAATTGTCATGTTAACACCTCTTATTTTGCTATCTATTGGTGCTATTTTTGCTGGATACTTTTTTAATAATCTTCTTTCTGGTTATGGGTCAAAGGAGTTTTGGAATGGAATAATTTATTTAGCTAATGAAAAACACTCATACTCTTCAATCTTTACGATCTTATCAAAATCTTTTGTGGCTATAGGTGTAGCTTTAGCTGTTTACTATTATGGATTTAATTTACAAAAGCTAGAATCGCTTAAATCTCAATTTAAATCAATATATCAATTTGTACTAAATAAATGGTATTTTGATGAGCTCTATAACAAGGTATTTGTTAATCCGATCTATGATTTAGGTAAGTTTTTATGGAATAAAATAGATCAAGGATTTATTGATCGTTTTTTACCAAATGGTAGTGCTTCCGTTGTATCCAGTATAGCTAAAGCTTGTAAAAGGTTTCAATCAGGTTTTATTTTTGATTATACCTTTATTATCATCACAGGTTTTACCTTATTCATAACAATTATTTTTTATATTTCAGTTTCATAAAATGAGTTTTCCAATTTTATCGCTTCTTATTTTAACTCCTTTAATTGGAGCTCTCACACTCTCACTATCAAACAGTGCACAATTAAAAAATAAAACAATATTTGCTTCAGGTCTTTGGATTACGACAGGTGAATTTCTTTTAAGTTTATTACTTCCAATCTTTTACGATAAGTCTCAAAATGGATATCAATTCACTGAGTTTCATACTTGGTTTGATAAATTTGATATTAATTATTATTTAGGTGTAGACGGTGTTTCTATACCTCTTATTCTTTTAACTACTTTTTTAGTCCCTATTTGTCTTCTTTGTTCTTGGAATTCAATTCAAAATCGAGTTAAAGAATTTGTTATTTATTTTCTTTTGCTTGAAAGTTTCATTATTGGTGTTTTTGTAAGCATCGATATTGTTATTTTTTACGTCTTCTTTGAGGCAGTTTTAATCCCAATGTTTTTAATTATTGGTATATGGGGTGGAGAAAATAGACTTTACGCAACTTTCAAGTTCTTTTTATACACATTAGCTGGTTCAGTTTTAATGTTACTTGCAATTATTTATATTATTTCAATTACCAATACAGGAAATATTGAAGTCATTTCTAAATTTGTTTTTGATGAAAATATTCAACTAATTCTCTTTTTATGTTTCTTCGCATCTTTTGCTGTAAAAGTTCCAATGTTTCCATTTCATACTTGGCTACCGGATGCCCACGTTCAAGCCCCCACTAGTGGATCAGTAATTCTTGCAGGAGTTCTATTAAAATTAGGTGCTTATGGTTTTATGAGGCTATCCATTCCATTCTTTGAATTTGCCTCTTACTACTTTCAACCTTTAATTTTTAGTCTTAGTTGTATCGCTATTGTTTACACATCGATTGTTGCTCTTCGTCAAACGGATATGAAAAAAATGATTGCTTACTCCTCTGTAGCGCATATGGGTTTTGTTACAATTGGAATATTTACCTTAACTCAAGACGGCATGAATGGAGCATACTTCCAAATGATTAGCCATGGAATAGTCTCTGCTGCTTTATTTTTGATTGTTGGAGTCGTTTATGAGAGACATCATACTAGAATGATAGCTGATTACAGTGGAGTGACTAATATTATGCCAAGATATTCCTTTTTCTTTATGGTTTTTATGCTTTCCTCTGTTGGCTTACCAGGGACAAGTGGATTTGTGGGAGAGTTTCTTGTAATCATGTCCACCATCAGTGTGAACGTATATTTAACAATCTTCACTGCCGTAGGGGTTATTTTAGGAGCCTCATATATGTTGCTCTTGTATAAGAACGTAAATTTTGGAAATGTGAAAGCTGATATTAAAAAACTTACAGATTTAACAAATATTGAAATTTTTTATTTTACTTGCCTAGCCTTTTTAACAGTCTTACTAGGTGTTTATCCAAAACTTCTTTTTGACATGATTGATGCCAGTATATCTATAGGAATATTATAATGATTGATTTTTACTCATTTGCGCCTGAAATTTTTATTTTAGCTTTAATTTTAATTTCCATAACATTTGGTATTTTGAATAAGGGAGCAACAATTACAATTAATGCTACAGGATTTAGTTTATTAACTATTTTTTTGATATTTAAAGGTCACAGCCTTTATCAAAACACTTTGTATTCTTTAAATACAATAAATTTAATTTTACTTTCAAAAATCATTTTATCTATTGGCTCAATAATTTTCATCTTGCTCTCTGGAAGGCCTCTCAAAAATGAAAATTTATTTCGTTACGAATATATACTTTTCATTCTTTTTGCTATTCTTGGCTCTTTTGTACTTATCTCAAGTGATAATTTTTTAACAGCTTTTATCGGCTTAGAGCTTCAATCCCTTTCTCTTTACCTGATGGCAGCATTTAACACTAAAAATTTAAATTCCAACGAAGCGGGTATTAAATATTTCTCTTTAGGCGCTCTATCTTCAGGATTTTTATTGTTTGGTATTTCGATGATTTATTTTGATACTGCCTCATTCACTTTTCAAAATTTAGATAATTTTTCGACTATTAGTGAAGTAGGTTTAGCTTTAGTTTTAATAGCACTCTTTTTTAAAGTATCAGCTGCTCCTTTTCACATTTGGACTCCGGACGTATACGAGGGGTCACCAACAATATCAACTTTATTCTTTGCTACTTTACCTAAGTTCGCTTCTTTAATTTTCTTATTCAGGATTTATCACGAGTTGAATATTTCTAAAATAGACTCCCTTTATTATATTTTTCAAATAGTATGTGCGATTTCTTTGCTTGTAGGGGTATATGGTGCAATTACACAAAAGATTATCAAAAGACTTTTAGCTTTTAGTTCTATAAATCATATTGGTTTTATGCTTTTGGCAATTATGAGTTACCAATATATGTCTGAGGGAACAATTTTCTTTTATTTGATTATCTACCTTATCACAACGTTCGGTGTATTTTCTGTTATCTTAAATTTACGTACCTCTGAGGGAGAAATAACTCTCTTAACTGGATTAAATGGACTAAAAGCATCATCAAGATCAAAGGCAATCTCGATGTTAGTATTTTTATTTTCGTTAGCGGGGATCCCACCTTTTGCAGGTTTTTTTGCTAAATTTTTTATTTTATCAGCTTCTATTAACGATGGTTTCTATATCTTATCTGTCATTGCAGTTATAAGTTCAGTTATTGCTGCATTTTATTATTTGTCAGTAATTAAGAATATGTTTTTTAATGAGTTAGAAACAGAATTATTATTAGACAATAATAAGCTAAGTTCATTTATATTCATCTCCTCAGCCATAATTATTACCTTATTTTTCTTTTATCCAGATCCATTAATTAATCTATTTGATTCTTTATTTTAATAAATTTGTATAAAGTATTATTAGACTCCACCAACACGACTTTTAATAAAATTTTTAATAATCAGAGCAATTTTTCTTTAGTTGAGAAACATAATATTGCAGTTCAATCCTATGAACAAACTGCTGGCGTGGGAAGAGGGACTAAGAAGTGGAGTAGTCCCAGAGGAAATATATATCTCACTATTAACCAGAAAAAAAATACGGATGAAATTTTAAAAAATAGTTTTTATGTATGTTATTTGATTCACAGGTTTTTTTCAAAAAACTATGGCATTAAGTTTCAATATAAATGGCCCAATGATTTGTACTTTAATGATAAAAAAATATGTGGTGTAGTTTCAACCTCTAAAATAATTGGAAATAAAAGTTATATTCAAACTGGTATTGGTTTTAATCTTAATAATCAACCCATTAAAACATCAATCTCTCTATCGAAAATTTTAAATCAAAAATTTTCCATTCTTGAAGTTTCTTCCAAAATTTTAGAGTTCATAGATGCCAATTTAAATTCCCATATATCTAATAATTACTTAGTAAAATATCTAAATAGTCATCTTTTGAGAAAATTTAGAGTTAATCACCCCTCTTTTAATCAAAATACTAAAATCATAAAGGTTCTAAATGATCTTTCTTTACGTATAAAATTACATGATCGTTATGAAAATATCTTTTTTGGTGAATTAATATGAATCTAGCAATCGATATTGGAAATACTTCTATTAAAAAAGCTATTTTTTTAAAGAATTCTATGGGTTCTACTCTTAAAATTAAATATTCCAAAGAAAAATTAAGTGAAATTAAAGCAATTTTTTCAAAAGATTTACAAAAGTATAAAAACATATCCATATGTTCGGTTGTTCCGGAAGTTGACAAATATATAAAGAAAACTTTTTCAAATAAAAAAAATTTTTATTTTATTCAAAAAAGATTTCTAAAATCATTTGTTCATTCTTCTGTAAATTTACAACAACTCGGTATAGACAGGATTATTAATGTTCTTTCAATTAATCATCTTTTTCCCAATAAAGAGGATTTTATTATTATTGATTTAGGGACTGCGACAACACTAGATATCGTAAAAAAAAATAAATATTTTGGAGGTGTTATTCTTCCAGGTTTGACCACATCCTATTCCAGTTTAGTAGAACTAGCATCAGGAATTAAGAAAATAAAATTAAAAAATTCAAATAAAGTTTTTGGTAAAAATACAAAAGATGCACTTTTGTCTGGTTTTAATACTGGCTATAAGACTATGATTGAAGGATATATCAAAATCATCAAAAAAAAATTTAACACAAATTTTAAAGTGATTTTTACAGGGGGATATGCTAGCAATGTGCTTAATAATCAAAAAAAATATTTGTATAAAGAAGACTTAACTCTTTTAGGCATTTCTCTTTATCACCAAATAATTAAAAAATGAGTAACTTAGATATATTAAATTCTAAAAACCAATCTTTTTTCTTGCCCATTGGTGGTATAGGAGAAATAGGGGGGAATAATTATTTATACTCATTTAAAGGAGAGCAAATAATTGTCGATGCTGGGATCTCTTTTGCTGATGAAAGCTTACCCGGTGTTGATATCACTATACCTGATCCTTACATCTTCTTAAATCCTTCTATTAAACCGAAAGCTATGATATTGACCCATGCACATGAAGATCATGTTGGTGGTCTTGAATACTATTTTGATAAGATCGATTTTCCAATTTACTGTAATCAGTTTACTTACGCTTATATTAAACATAAATTCAAAAGAATTCCTGATTTTGAAAAAAAATTCCATATCATCAAAAGTTATCAAGAAATTTCTTTTAAAAACTTTTCTTTTCAATTAATTCCTACAACTCACTCAATTCCAGATCCAACAGGAATATTTTTTAAAACTAATGATGGAAATATTTATCATACTGGAGATTGGAAAATTGATAAAGATCCAGTAACTGGGGATCCCTTTGATTATGATAACTTTAAAATCCTAAAAGATGAAAATATTGACCTATTAATTGGCGACTCAACTAATGCGGGTGTCAAAGAAATTTCCAGATCAGAGTCAGAATTAGACCCTTCTTTTGATCGATTATTTGAGAATCTAAATGGAAGAATAATAGTTACATGCTTTTCATCTAATATTGCGAGATTGAAAACTGTCATTTCAAATGCCATAAAACACAAAAAAAAGATATTTGTCGTAGGTCGAAGTATAAAGAGAGCTATAACAACAGCCATTGAAGAGAAGTTGATTGATAATTTTGAAATATTGAATGAAAAACTTTTTGCTGACTATAATAGAGACAACGTTGTTTTAATCTGTACAGGTAGTCAGGGTGAGAAAAACTCTGCTTTGTCTAAAATTGCAAATAATACCCACAATCATATTAAACTGAGTCCAAAAGATAATATTATTTTCTCATCAAAAGAAATTCCAGGAAATGAAAAAGCTATCTCATATCTTAAAAATTCTTTTTCCTATTTAGGTTTAAACATTATTTCTGACGAAGATGACTTTGTTCATGTCTCTGGTCATCCAGGAATTCAAGAAATTAAAGAGTTTTATCAATATGTTAAACCTATCTCTCTAATTCCCATGCATGGTGAATATTTACACCTAAAAAAACATTTAGAGATAGCTCATGAATTAAATATAGAAAAATCTTTATTACTTCTTAGTGGAGATCTTTGTGAATTAGATTTAAAAGATAAAAATCATAAACTTATTGATCAATTTGTAATAAAAAAACTTCCTGTCATTCAGAATTCTATCATTGAGGATATGAACTTTCTCTCTGAGAGAGGTAAAATATTGAATAATGGAATTGTCAGTGTGAATATTATTCTTAACAAAAAATTAGATATTTTGAAATCTGAGCTGCATACCAAAGGTTTCCCATTTGAGTTTGACAAAGAATTTATTCAGGAACAAATTAAAGAGTCTTTACTAAATAAAATACTGTTTATGAAAGATGAAATGAATGAGCGCTCTCTTCATGATCAATTAGAGGACATCGCAAAAAAAACTTTTTCCAAGAATTTTTCTCTTAAACCAGAACTTCTCATTCATTTGTCTATTGTATGAAGTTTTTATTTTTCTTATTTATTGTTTGGTGGATAATTTTCATGACCATACTCCCAATTAAAAGGTCTCAGTTTGAAGAGGGGATGCCAAAAAAATCCTATTTGGGTATTAAATTTCTGATATCATTAACAATTTCAATAATAATTTCCTTTTTTTTAATAAAATATGAAAATAATATATTTGAATATTTTAAATGAAACTCTCAAACCTATTTTTTAATACCTTAAAAGAGTCGCCAAAAGAGGCACAAATCATCTCTCATCAGTTAATGTTGAGAACCTCTATGATTAGACAACATACGTCAGGTATATATACATGGCTCCCTATAGGATTTAGAGTTTTGAAAAATATTGAAGAAATAGTTCGTCAAAATCAAGATAGTATTGGATGTAACGAAATGTTGATGTCTACCATTCAATCATCAGAATTATGGAAAAAAAGTGGTCGATATTCTGATTATGGCAAAGAAATGCTAAGAATTCATGATCGTCATGATAACGAGCTTCTTTATGGACCAACTAATGAAGAAGTTGTTACGGATTTATTTAAAGATTACGTAAATTCCTACAAGGGTCTTCCAAAATACTTATATCACGTCCAATGGAAATTTCGTGATGAAATAAGACCTAGATTTGGTGTGATGAGAGGAAGAGAATTTTTAATGAAAGATGCTTACAGTTTTGATCTTGATCATGAGAGCGCTGTAGATACATATAAAAAATTCTTTAAATGCTATTTGCAAACATTTCTAGATCTGGGTTTGCAACCCATTCCCGTAAAAGCTGCAACAGGAGCTATTGGTGGAGACTTATCTCATGAATTTCAAATTTTAGCTAAAACGGGTGAAAGCGAATTAGCCTATGACTCTAAATTAGTATCTGATGATTTAATTGATAAAAGTTATGAAGAAATCACCTCCATGTACTCTGCTTCTGATGAAATGATAGATAAAAATAAATCAGATGTAGTGATCGGAAGAGGTATTGAAGTTGGTCATATTTTTAATTTTGGTACTAAATACTCAGAACCTTTAGAATGCTATGTGCTGAATAATGAGGGTAAAAGAATTAATTTACATATGGGATCATATGGAATAGGTGTTTCAAGACTAACTGCCGCTATAATTGAGGCCTATCATGATGATAAAGGAATTAAGTGGCCTTTCCAAATATCTCCATTTAAAATTAATATAATTTCTGCTTTAAAGGATGAAAAGTTAACTGCAGATCAAGACTTATACCTAAAACTCTCTAATAAATATAAAAATATTTCTTTAGATGATAGAGATTTAAGTCTTGGCAAAAAGATCAAAGATTCTGAGTTAGTTGGAGTACCATGGACAGTGATTATTGGAAAAAATCATGAACAGAATAATCAATATGAAATCATTAACAGATCAACTGGTGAGAAACTTTTCTTAAGTGATAATGAGGTAGAGAATTTTTCTTTTGAACAATATACTCCTTAAACTCTCCATATCCTATATTTTTAACTTTAAAAAAGATAAAGCTTTTTCTGTATCTACAATACTTTCTTCTTTAGCTTTAATATTAGGCATATCCATACTTATAACCGTTATGTCAGTTATGAATGGTTTTAGAGAAGAGCTTATCAAATCACTGAGCGGTATTAATGGTGATTTCATTATTTATGAAACAAACGATCAAGAAATATCCAAATTTCAACAGACTTATCCAGATGCTAAAATTGTAAAAAACTATCAACAACGAGTTATAACCACTAATGATAGGGGCATCGAAGGACTTTTGATGAAATCAATGACAATTGAAGATTTCTACAAGATACCACGTTTAAATGAAAATCTTTTTGAAATTGAAAATGTTACAGAGAGTTGGGTTTTTATCGGAACAGAATTGGCTAGATCCTTAGATGTAAAAGCCGGAGATAGTCTTCAAATTAGTATCCCTGGTTCATCAATGACTATTTTGGGCCCTGTCCTAAATTCACACGTACTTATAATTAAAGGAATATTTAATACGGGTGTTTATGATTACGATAAATATTTTATATACAGTAATGAGAATTATTTCAAAGATATCTCAGATTATCCAGTTTTTGAAGTTTATGAAGGAAATACAAAAGTAGACTCAAAGGATCTTAGTCCTATGATTTATGATACTTGGAGTGATCAAAATCAATCTTTAGCTCAAGCTCTAGCAACAGAAAAAAATGTTATGTTTATCATTTTATTTTTCATAATTTTAATCTCTTCTTTTACTATAATTTCAAATCAAATTTTTTTTATTAAAGAAAAATATAAGGATATAGTTTTGTTAAAATCACTGGGTATCAGTCAAATGCAAATATGCTCTCTGTTTTTCATTAATTCATTTTTAGTATCAATTTTCTCAATAATTTTAGGAACAAGTCTGGGATTAATACTATCGATTAATATTGACTCAATTGAAAACTTTTTATCAATTTTATTAAATTACGAACTTTGGAATAACGAAATTAGATATTTGGCTTCAATGCCCTATAGTATCCAAATAAATGATATTATATTCATTATTTCTATTTCTATTACTTCGGCATTAATAGCTTCATATATTCCTATTTTAAGAATTTTAAAAATTAAACCTAACCTTGTATTAAGATGACATTATTATCACTCCAAAATATTTCTAAAATTTACAATTCAAATATTGGTAATTTTGAAGTTTTTAAAAAAATTACTTTTGAAATTAATGAAAATGAGAATGTTTTTTTATTTGGCCCTTCAGGGTGTGGTAAGTCATCTTTGCTAAATATCATCTCTGGTTTAGATAAACCTGAAAAGGGCGAGATTTTTTTTCTAAATAAAAAGTTATCTAATAATCATCACAATTTTTTAAAAAATGACATAGGTATTATTTTCCAAGATCATTATTTAATCTCTGAGTTAAATACTTTCGAAAATATTCAATTAAAAACAAATAATTTATCTGCTATTAATGAAATTTTAGATTATTTTCAACTTGTAGATTTAAAAAACAAATATCCAAACCAGTTATCAAATGGACAAAAACAAAGAGTTTGTGTGGCGAGAGCTTTGGTCAATAGGCCTAAATTGTTAGTTGCTGATGAACCAACAAGCTTTTTAGATAGGGAAAATGCTGATTTGGTTATTGATTTAATAATTAAGTCCTCGAAAAAATTTAAGGTATCTTCAATTGTGGCTAGTCACGATATCTCATTTAAAAAGAAATTCGATAACTCTTATACAATAAAGGAGAAAAATTTAATTAAATGTTAGTTTCACTTAGAAATTATTCCAATTACTCAATATGTGAATCGAATATTAAAATTGACGATCTTGTTAATTTCGCATCTAAAAATAATTTGAGTGCTATTGGATTGACTGACTATAAGCTTCTCTCTGGATCATTAGAATTTTCAATTAAATGTCAAAAAGCAGGCATACAGCCAATTATAGGACTAGATATAGATTATGTTTCAACCTTAGCGCACTCAAAAAGAGTAACTTTTTTAAGTAAGAGTGAAGAAGGCTTTAAAAATCTAAATATCCTATCAACTGAAGTTAATACTAATAATAGCTTCTTATTGAATGAAAATAATATTAAGGATTATTCCAATGGTAACATTTTGATATTAGGAGGTCTTTACAGTTACTTTGATGATATTTCTGTTAACCAAAAAAATCTTAATAAAGTTTTGAATGAAATTAAAAATTTAAAAGAAATATTTGAAAATAATTTATTTTTTGAATACGACCTAAATTTGAATAATGTTCTTTTAAAAGAAGTATCAGAAAAATTAGAAATTCCTTTATTTAATTCATTTTTTAGTTTTTATAAATCTACAAATGATTTTGATGCCATGCAAATTCTTCACTGTGTAAAAAATGGTGAATATTTGCAAAATTCAACTTTTAAAATTATTAATAACTATTCACTTGATAAGTCGGTAGATATTTCTGACAACTCTTTAGTTTTAAATAGTCAATTGATTGCTCAAAAAATTAATTTTTTAATTAAAGAAAAGCCTATTTCATTGCCTAATTTTTCAAAAGGACTCGCTTCAGATGAGGACACAGAGATCATCAAACAGTCAAGAAGTGGTCTTGATCTTCGATTGAAGAAATTGTTTAAAGATTTCTCTATTGAGGATTTCAATAAAAAATCAAAGATTTATCGTGATAGATTGGAGTATGAATTAAATGTAATCACTAAAATGAATTTTTCTGGTTATTTTTTAATTGTTTCTGATTTTATACGATGGGCAAAGTCTCAATCAATTCCTGTTGGTCCAGGTAGGGGATCTGGCGCAGGTTCGATAGTAGCATGGTCTTTATTGATTACTGATGTTGACCCAATTCAATATGGGCTACTTTTCGAGCGTTTTTTAAATCCAGATCGTGTTTCAATGCCTGATTTCGATATTGATTTTTGCGAGTCAAGAAGAGATGAAGTTATAGAATATGTCCAAAAAAAATATGGTTATCAAAATGTTGCACAAATTATTACTTTTGGAACTATGAAATCAAGATCGATTCTAAAAGATATAGGTAGAGTAGAGGGTATTCCATATTCTGAAGTAGATCGTATGGTCAATAAAATTCCTTATAATCCAGTGCACCCATTATCTATATCAGAGCTAAAAGCAAATCATAGTGATCAACTTGGAGACTTAGCAGAGTCAGACATGTTAAATAAAGCTGAGTCTATGGAGGGAGCTCTGCGCAACGCTTCAACTCATGCTGCTGGAATAATTATATCTTCTGAAAATTTATATGGAAATGTTCCTTTATTTAAAAATGATGACTCCGAAATAATGGCTACTCAATTTAATATGAAAGATTGTGAAAAAGCAGGATTACTAAAGTTCGACTTTTTAGGATTAGCTAATTTAACCATTATTGACGAAACACTAAAATCTATTAAACAAAATCACAATACAGATATAGATTTGAACGAAATTCCTTTTAATGATCAAAAAACATTTCAACTTTTAGGGAAAGGTCTTACTTGTGGTGTTTTTCAAGTAGAAAGTGCCGCTATGGTAGACACTCTTGTAAAGCTTCAACCAACTAATTTAGAAGAAGTTATCGCAGTTTTGGCTTTAAATAGACCTGGTCCTATGCAATTCATTGATAGTTTTATCAAAAGAAAAAAAGGTGAAGAAGATATAATTTACGACCACCCCTTATTAGAACCGATATTAAAAGAAACATATGGAATTATTGTTTATCAAGAACAGATCATGAAAATTGCACAGGTTATATCAGGGTATTCGCTTGGTGAAGCAGACTTATTAAGAAGGGCAATTGGAAAAAAAATCAAATCAGAATTATTAAGCCAAAAAGAAAACTTTATAAAAGGTGCAGGTAATAGAAAGATCAAATTCTCAGATGCATCAAAACTTTTCTCACTAATAGAAAAATTTGCTGAATATGGTTTTAATAAAAGTCATGCAGCTGCTTACGCTTTCATTACATACTACACAGCTTATTTGAAGGCACATTATCCTGAGGAATTTTATTGTGAGCTACTTAATAATTCTATTAATAACACAGATAAAATATTCATTATACTAAGTGAAATTTCCTCACAAAATATTGAAGTTATCCCACCAGATATAAATATTTCTGATTCTAAATTTACAATTTATAAAAATAAAATTCTTTATGGTCTTTCTGCTCTGAAAGGAGTGGGTGAAGAGTCTATGATTGAATTAGTCTATAATAGAAAAGAAAAAGGTGTATATAAATCTTTAGTCGACTTTAATAAAAGATTATCTAGATCTGTACTTAATAAAAGACAAATTGAAAAATTAATTTTATCAAATTCTTTTAAATCAATTCATAAAGACATCTCTAAGCTGTTCTCTAACGTGGAAACCATTATTCAAAAAAAAGATGAAAATTCTTTATTTTCAGATGAGGATGACAGCCAATTCTTTTTAAATAAGAAAATAATTAAAATAGATCAAATTGATGCTCAATTTGAAAGTTATGGATTTTTATATTCTCAAAAAAAACAAACATCCTTATTATCAAAATTAAATTTAAATTCTTTTAAGGAAAAAATTGATAGTAAGTCTGAAATATTTGAGGATTTTTATTTTTATGTTATCAAATCTCAATATAAGACAACTAAAAATGGAAAAAGATATATTTTATTAAATGTTATTAACGAAAGTGGATACTTTGATTTAAGGCTATTTGATGACAAATTTGATATGAAATCTCTCCAAGCAAACTTTATTAAAACAAAAATTAAATCTTCTATAAAAAACGAATTTTATAATGTCAATATCGAAAAGATTGAAATATTAAAAGATGACGGACTCATTGATGAAATTTCTTATTTATCATTCCAAGATCTCTTTGATTTAGACAACAATGACTCACTCAACGAGGTAAAAATTAATAAATCTGATAAAATTTTAACTATTAGCCTCAATTAATTCTTGAAATAAAAGCTAATAACTAATATAAACCCTAAAAAAACAGATTAATGTTTTTCCGGTGCCTAATATGGTTTTCCTTAGCATTAATCAAAGACTAACCGGAGGTTATAAATGAACTTAGAAATATCTTTAGAAGACTTACTTAAAAATGGCTCTCATTTTGGTCATAACAAAAAACGTTGGAATCCAAAAATGGAAAAATTTATCTATGGTGAAAAAAATGGCACACATATTTTAGATCTTAGAAAATCATTGCCCTTAATTGAAAATGCTCTGAAATTTGCTTTAGAATGCTCTAAAAATAAAAAAAAGTTTTTATTTGTCTCTACTAAAAAACAACATGGTGAAATTGTAGAAAATATTGCAAAGGAAACAGATAATTATTTTGTTAATTTTAGATGGCTTGGCGGAATGATTACTAACTGGAATACAGTTAAAAATTCAATCAATACTCTTAATAATTATGAAAATATTTTAAATTCTGATGAAACTGTTTTTACCAAAAAAGAATTATCAGATATCGAGAAGAAAAAAATAAGATTAGAGAAAACTCTTGGTGGTATTGTCGAAATGAAATCGACGCCCGATGTACTTTTCATTATTGATACAAATAGAGAACATATCGCTGTTTTAGAAGCAAAAAAATTAGGAATTCCTATTATAGGTATTGTCGATACAAATTGCGATCCAGATTTAATCGATTATCCAATCCCTGCAAACGATGATGGAGTTAAATCTGTTCAATTTATTTTAGATAGTTTCAAAAAAGTATTAGCTTCTGATACTAATGAAAATACTTCTGATGATGGAGAAAAGAATAATGAGTAGCATGGAATTAATCAAAAAACTCAGAGAGACTACTGGAAGTGGAATGCTTGATTGCAAAAAAGCTCTCGCTGAAAATAAAGATGATCTTGATGCTTCAATAAAATGGCTAAGAGAAAAAGGTATATTAAAAGCTCAAAAAAAACAGGATAGAGAAACTAACGAGGGTGTGATTTCATTTTATAATCATGAAGCCTCCTTAAATTCTTTTTCTCTATGTAAAATTAAGTGTGAAACAGATTTTGTTGCAAAAAATGATGATTTCCTATCATTTGCTAATCAATTAACAAAGGCTATCCATGAGTCTAACAACATTAAACCTCAAGGAAATTTTGATGATATAAGCTTAATATCTTTGAATGATAAAGATTTAAATTCTGCTCTGACCGACTTGATATCTAAAATTGGTGAGAATATTCAGATTATTTCATATAAAAAATATGTTTCGGAGAATTCAATTTTTATTTATTACTTACATAATAAGTATAATTCTTCTTGCTCAAAAATTGCATCAGTAGTAGGCATTTCAACAAATGATACAAAAAAAGCTTCAGAAATTTCAGATGAGTTAAAAGTAGTTGCCATGCAAGTTTCAGCAATGAAGCCCATGGGTTTAAATGAAGAATCCATAGATCCTAAAGTTCTAAATGATGAAAAAGAAATAATACTTAAACAAATTGAAAATACCCCTGATGATAAAAAAGAACAAATTTTAAAAGGAAAGCTTAATAAATTTATAAAAGAAAATACTTTAATGGGTCAGGCTTTAATTACTGATCCTAAAAATACTGTATCAAACTATGTATCTGAGCTATCTAAATCAAATAATTTAGATCTTAACATAATCTCTATGGATTTATATACTATTTAAAATGTATAAAAATATCATGCTAAAGATTTCAGGTGAGTCTTTAGCAGGAAGTAATGAGCAGGGCTTTGACTTTGATATTTTAAATGATTTATCAAAAAACATTAAAATTTTAACTGATAAGGGCTTAAAAATATCTATAGTTCTTGGAGGTGGAAATTTTATTAGAGGCTCATCATTTTCAAATGGAGTTGTAGATAGAGTTACCTCAGATTACATGGGAATGTTGGGTACTGTAATGAATTCATTAGCTCTTCAATCAAATTTAGAAAAAATAGGTGTTCCATCGAGAGTAATGAGTGCAATAAGTATAAACCGTGTAGCTGAGCCATATATTAAAAATAAAGCTTCAAGACATCTTGAAAAAAATAGGGTTGTGATTTTTGCTTCAGGCACAGGTAACCCTTTCTTTTCTACTGATACCGCTGCAGTTTTAAGAGCATCTGAGATGAAATCAGATATTATTTTTAAGGGCACTAAGGTCGATGGAATATATGATAAAGATCCCATTAAAAACAAAGATGCAAAAAAAATATCAAAAATAACTTACTCAGATTATCTTAATCAAGATATCAAAGTTATGGATGCTACAGCTATCAGTTTGGCTAAAGATAGAAATTTGCCAATCATCATATTTTCAATTACGGATAGTTCAAATATTGTTGATATAATCGACGGCAAAGGCTCCTATTCTTTAGTAAATTAATGTTTGAAATTACAAAAAGCTCTGATGAAATGGTCGAAACTTTGAATGCTTTTTCTAATGATTTAAAAAATATAAGAACAGGTAGGGTATCACCGGATATTCTAAAAGCTATTGTTGTAGACAGCTATGGATCAAAGATGCCCTTACCCCAACTATCTAATATCAATAATATTGATAATATGACTTTATCAATAAATATTTGGGACTCTTCATTAGTAAAATTAATTGAAAAATCAATTCTTGAGTCTAATTTGGGTGCTAATCCACAAACTGAGGGTAATAATATTTTATTAAAATTTCCTGAATTAACTGCCGAAAGAAGAAAAGAATTAGTAAAAATAATAAATGAAACAGCTGAAAAATTTAAAATTTCTATCAGAAATATTAGAAGAAAATCAATCGACGAAGTCAAAAATTATGAAAAAGATAAAGCTTTATCAATAGATGAAAGTAAAAAATTTCAAGATGAAATACAAAAACTTACTGATAAGTTTATTCTAAATATTGATGAGCTCTCTAAACAAAAAGAGGCTGAGATTTTAAAAGTTTAGATTTTGTCTAATAACATTAATCATGTTTCTTTTATTATGGACGGTAATAATAGATGGTCCCAAAAAAACAGAACATCAAAATTAAATTCATACTCCAAGGGAGCTGAAAACCTAATAAAATTAGCTAATTTTATCTTTCAAAATACAGAAATAAAAATTATTTCAGCATTTGCCTTATCTTCCAAAAACTTAAAAAGACCTAAAAAAACCCTTGATATGATAATAAAAGTTTTAGATAAATTTTTAGAAAAGTCTTTAAAGGAAGATCAGTATACATTTTCATATAAATTTAAAGGTGATTTAAATTTTTTAGGAAAGAGTATTAAAAATAAAATTAAAAATATTGAAAATCGAACTAAAAATAATTCAAAATTATTGATCATTCTAATTAATTATAGTGGCCAAAATGACTTGATAAAATCTTTTATAAAGACAAATAAACAACACTTAACTATCAACAAAGCAAATATTCAAAAAAATTTACAAGTTTCTGAAGAGCCAGATATTCTAATTAGAACTGGTGGTTTTCAAAGAATAAGTGATTTTTTTCTATTTAATATTTCATTTACAGAATTTTTTTTTATTAAAAAATTATGGCCTGATTTTAATTCAAAAGATTTTTTAAATATTTTATATAAATATCAAAAAATAGAGCGGAAATTTGGTATTTGATAAAAAAAGAATTTTCTCTGGATCGCTTATATTAGCGATATTAATTTTTTTTTATATTTTTAAGCTAAATTCTTTTTTAATAATTACTTTAATTATTTTTACCATTTACGACATTTTATATTCCAAAATAGTAAGTTTAAAATTTTTATTTTTTTCATTGATACTAATGTTTATATCTTTTTTATTTTTTTTTAACAATTTGCCCTTAATTTTTTTTATATTTATTTCTTTAATTTTATTTTTGATAAGTTTTTTGAAATTTAAATTAAATAATATATTTATCTTATTATTAGGCTGTTTTTTTTTAAGTTTAAATTTTATAAATTTTGAAAAAAATATTATATATATATTTTTTTTGATTTCCTTTATAAATGACACTTCTGCATATCTTTTTGGCAATACTTTTAAAGGTCCATTGATAATTCCAAAAATAAGTCCTAAAAAAACTTGGAGCGGAACAATATCTTCTTTTATTATATCTTTAATTTTATTTATATATTTTGATTTTAGTATTTTTTATTCAATATTTTTAAGCATTTCTCTTTTTTTAGGAGATATATATTTTTCGTATATAAAAAGATCTTTAAAAATAAAAGATTTTTCAAACTTAATACCTGGTCATGGTGGCATTTTAGATAGATTAGATAGTATTTTTTTCTTACCTTTTATACTTATAATATCAACTTTATTTTGAAACCAAATATTCTAATTATCGGATCAACAGGTAAACTTGGAGCAAAACTTTTGTCATTTTGTTCTAAGAATAAAATTTCTATTTTTACAATTTCATGTTATTCCAATTCTAAAAAAATATTAATTCAAAAAGAAAAATATAAAATTAGAAATCACTTTATACTTTCAAAATCGAATTCAAGTATTAAATTTTGTGAACATTTAAAAAAAAATAAGTTTCAAATTATTTATTTTTTGGATTATGGTTCTTATTCTCTTAAATATCTTCAGATAATTTTAGATCACAATCAAAACACATATATATCTATTGCTAATAAAGAAATGATAATTGCAGGTGGAAAATTTTTAAAAAAATCCATAGATGACTCCAATAATTTTTTAATACCAATGGACTCAGAACATTTTTCCTTAGTAAATTCCAATTTTAATAAAAATAATATTAATAAAATATATATTACAGCTTCCGGAGGTCCGTTTTATTTTAATAAAAAATTAAATTTAGATAATGTTTCTATCAGCAAAGTTCTTTCACACCCAAAATGGAAAATGGGAAAAAATAATTTAATCGACTCATCAAATTTTATTAATAAAATTTTAGAAATTTTTGAACTTTCATATATTTTTGATATTCCATTAGATAAAATAGATTTTCTGATTTCTAAACAAGCATTAATTCATAGTATTGTTATTTTTAAGGATGGCTCTGTTTCTATAAATTGTTTTAAAAATGATATGATCATACCTTTATCTTATCCATTAAGAATTTTTTATGATTTAAAATCTACTTATAATTCTGATTATTTTTTTCTAGATAGGGAGAATTTAGCCCTAGAAAAGCCTGATGATAAAAGGTTTTTAATTTTCAAATATTTAAAAAAAATACGAGATTTCAAGCATTCTGAAATAATTAAATTTATGATTTTAAATAATCGTGCTCAATACTTGTATTTAAACAATAAAATTAATTACAATCAAATCATTCCATATATAATGGATAATATAAGTAGAAACAAAAATGAAAAAAATTTTCAAAATTATTCAAGTGTATTAAATTTTCTTGATGATTTAAAAAAAAGATATGATTAAGTTATTAAAAATTAATTCACTAAAATTTTTATTATTATTCTTAATACCAATTTTATTCAATTTTGATATTTCTTATTCTAAAAATCTAAAAATTTCTGGTTTAAATAAATTAAATTCTAATGATATCCAAACAATTTCAGATATAGATATTTTCTCTAACAATTTATCAGATAATGATATTTCAATTTTGATTAAAGATTTAAATAATTCTGATCTGATTTATGATATCTCATTAAATCAAGATGAAAATTCATATTATTTGAAACTTCTTGAAAGTAAAATTATTAATAACATATTCATTAATGGTAATATTAGATTAGAAGACGATATACTTATTGAAAATTTAAACTCTAAAAATGAATACTTACTTATAAAAAAATCTATTGATAAAGATTTAAAAATTTTAAATAGTATTTATAAAAGTCAAGGATTTAATGAAGTATCAATTAATACTTCGGTTGAATCTTTTTCCAATGATAGAGTAAATCTGATATTTACTATTAACGAGGGAAGAGTTCAAAAACTATCTAAAATAAAGTTCTTTGGAAACAATTCTTTATCTGAAAAATATTTACAAAATATTATTTCATCTGAGTCTGTAAGTAGTTTTAATATTTTTTCAAAAGGCTCTAATTTTAATGAGGATTTGTTTATGAGGGATATATCCTCATTAAAAAAAGAATACTCAAATTTCGGTTTTTTTAATTCAAAAATTTCCTATCAACTTGAAAATAACGCATTCAATTTGAAAACTCTAAGCTTCTACATTGAAGAGGGAAATAGAACAAAAATAAATAAATTGAATTTTGATCTTTCTGATTCGAGTGAAAATCTTCTATCTGTATTAACAAAAAAACTAATACTAGATATAGATGATAATAACAATTATTACGATTTTGACATAATTTCAAATTTTATTGAAAATTCAAATTATAAATTTGCTCAAAACAATCAACCTAATCAAATTTTAGATTTTTCAATTATAGCTAATGAAGAAAATATTGATATTACCTTCAAAGAATTACAAAGGGATTTATTTATTGTAAATAATATTAATATTAGTGGCAATTCAATTACTAAAGATAAAACAATTAGATCTAAGCTTGAATTTGAACCTGGTGATTATTATGACCAAAATAAAATTGATAAGTCATTAAAAAAAATTACAAGATTACCCTATATTAATTCGATCACAGATGATGTGAGTTTTGAAAAAAACTCTTCAGATATTGATATCTATATTGATGAAAATACTAAAACCGGTAATTTGCTTTTAGCTGGATCTTTTAATGCTGATGTTGGTGTTGGTGTGAATTTTGGCATAGAAGACGCAAATGTTTTTGGAACTGGAAATAGAATAAAATCAAATTTTTCAATAAATTCAGAGGATTTGAAATTTGATATTAATTATATTAGTTACCCGCTCAGTAATCCAAATTTTTCCAACTCATATAGTTTGTATAATCAAGAAAATGATTATATAGGTTCTTTTGGATATAAGGCTACAAGATATGGATTAGGGTATACACTAAACTTTAAATATAATGACTCTATAAAAATAAGTTCTGGTGTTTCATACGAGAACTTCAAAGGACACTCTTCTTCTGATAGTAGCGTAACTGCCATATCAGATAATATCTCAACATTTGATAACTACACATTAAAATTTGGAATAGATTATGATACTCTTAATGATATTTTTTATCCAAGTGATGGTAATCAAATAAGATTAAATCTTTTAATATCCCCTGAAGGAATATCAGATAACGATTTATATAAAATAATTGTTAATAATAAAAATTATTTCAATTTTAAAAATACAAATAACTTTATCTTTTTTGATAATAATTATGGATATGCTTATTCACCTAATTCAAAAATTAAAACAAAAGATGCTTTTTCTCTTGGTGGTTTGAATTTTAAGGGTTTTGACTATAGGGGAATAGGCCCTTTATCTAATAATATTTATTTAGGTGGAAACCAATATTTTACCTCGACCTTAGGATACGGTAGTTCATTTTTATTTGATGATAAAGATGATATTAACATCAAACTATTTACAACAATTGGCTCTATATGGGATAGTGACTATGCATCAGAGCCTTCAGCTAATATCAGGTCATCGGCTGGATTAGCTCTCGATATTTTAACACCTGTTGGACCTATTTCTTTTAACTATGCTGTACCAATAAAAAAATATGAAAATGATAAAACTAGATCCTTTACACTAAGTATAGGAACTTCTTTTTAATGATTAATTTTGACAGATATGATTTTTTTCCTAAAAGAAATAATTTAAATGTCGAAAAAGTATTAAGCCTATTATCTAAGTATATAATACATCAGACATTTTCAAAAAATTTTGATATTGAAGATATTTCATCTTTAAAAATATTAAAACAAAACTCTATTTTGTTTCTAGATAGAATAAATAAAACTAATGAAATTAATTTTAAAGATATCTTGATTGTTACTAATGAAAAAAAAAATATCGATCTTTATAAAAATGTAATTCTTACTAACAATTTTAATGAATCATACAATCAAATAATTAATGAATTATATTTTCATGAAGATTTAATAGATTTTAAAGATGATTTAGATCTAAATAATGGCTCCTATATTTCAAAATTTTCTTCCATAGATGAGTCTGTCAATATAGGTAAAAATTGTTTTATTGGAAGAGGTGTCAAAATTGGTAAGAATTGTATAATTAAAAATAATGTTGTTATTAAAAATTCAATTATTCGAGATAACGTAATTATTGGTGATAATACAACTATTGGTTCTAGTGGTTTTGGTTTCCCTTTTAACAATAGAGGTGTGAAAAATTTAAATCCTCACATCGGAATAGTATTTATAAATAATAATTGCCGTATAGGTTCTAATTGTACTATAGATAGGGGAAAAATTGACTATACCTACCTGGGAAAAAATTGCATGTTAGACAATTTAATACATTTAGGTCATAACGTTGAGATCGGTGACAACGCATGTGTTGCTGCTCAATCTGGAGTATCTGGAAGCACTATAATTGGTAATAATTTTACATCAGGAGGCCAATCTGGTTTTGCTGGACATATAAAATTAGGAAATAATGTAATTGTTGCTGCGAAAAGTGGTGTTACAAAAAATATTAAAGATAACTCTACTGTTGCTGGTTTTCCAGCTAGTGATATAAAAGAATGGAAAAGATCAATAATTAAACTTAAAAATGTATGATATTAATGAAATTAAAAGAATACTACCTCATAGATACCCATTCCTTCTTATAGATAAGGTAATAGACTGTACCCCAGATGTAAGTGCCCATGCAATTAAATGTGTCACTATTAATGAGCCCTTTTTTAATGGACATTTTCCAGGCAGACCCCTTATGCCTGGAGTTTTAGTCATAGAATCAATAGTACAAACAGCATGTTTTGCAGTAGCTATTAAATTAATAGAAGAAATGAATAATCCTGGTGTTTCATTCATGACTATAGACAAATGTAAATTTAGAAAACCCGTTACTCCTGGAGATGTATTAAACTTAAAAGTAAATAGATTAAATAAAGTAAAAAATGTTTACAAATTTGAAGGTCAATGCATTGTAAATGATGTTATACATGCTCAATGTGTATTCTCAGCAATGATTCATGACGTACCAAATACATCCCAGTAGCATTGTTTCTGATAACGTTAGTATAAATAATAACGTAAAAATAGGTCCTCATTGTTATTTAAATGGAAATATTTCTATTGATGAGAATACAGAGCTCAAATCACACGTTGTAGTATCTGGAAACACAACCATTGGTAAAAATAATACATTCTATCCATTTTCTCACATAGGATGTGATCCTCAGGACCTAAAATTTAAAGGAGAAGAAAGCTTTTTAAATATAGGAGATGGTAATATTTTTAGAGAAAACGTCACTATAAGTAAGGGAACTAGATACGGTGGGATGAAAACAAATATTCAAAACAATAACTTATTTATGACTGGTGTTCACATAGCTCATGACTGCCAAATAGAAAATAATAATATTTTTGTTAATCAAGTTACTTTGGGTGGCCATGTGAATATTATGAATAACGTAGTTATAGGTGGTTTATCAGCAATTATACAGTATGTAACTATAGGATCATATTCAATGATAGGGGGAATGAGCGGTATAGATAAAAACGTCTTACCATTTAGCCTAGCTATTGGAAATAGAGCTAAACTTAGAGGGCTTAATTTGGTTGGGATTAGAAGAAAAAATTTTGATAAAGTAGAAATAAATAGAATTAGCAATATTCATGATCAGTACATTAATGGAATTGAGCTAGATAATGATAATAAAGTCGACTCTGTATTTATAGATTATAATAAGATATTAAATCAAAAACTTGGCCACATACAAAAATGAAATAATTATCATAGCAGGATCAGGTGATTTTGCTTTTGAAGCAGCAAACTTTATAAGTAGCAAAAAAAGATTAAATCATATAATTCTTTTATCCCATAATTCCAAAATATCTAAATTTTATAAAGATATAATTACTTATTTTGATATCAGAGACATAGAAAAATTAATTATATTTATAAAAAAAAGACAAATTAAAGATTTATTAATTATTGGATATATAAATTTGCCACCGATAAATGAATTAAAACTTTCTTTAACTTCAAAATTAATTTTAACGAAAAACTTTTTTTCAAATGATATTAACAATCAATCAAAAATTCTTAAAAAATTCATTGAAAGTAAAAACCTAAAATTACTGTCTCAAAAAATTATTTTTAATAAATTTTTAATAAATTATAATGATCAAAGGTTAAGAAAAGATCATAAAAAAATATATGAATATGTTTTAAAAAACTCATTAATTATTAAAAAAATTTTTTCTCTTAATTTATCTCAGTCTTTAGTTATGGATGGCAATAGAATTATTACAATTGAAGATATATTTGGAACTGACCATATGATAAATAAATTTAAAAAACTAGATAAACAATTTAAAAATTTAATATTTATAAAATCTATAAAAAAAAATCAAATAAATGAAATAGATTTTCCTATTATTGGAAATCAAACCTTAAATTTGTTAATTAAATTCAATTTTAAAGCTATTTGTCTTTTAAATAAAAATATTATTATTTCAAATAAAAGCTCATTTATCAAAAATATCAATAAATCAAAATTAAGCCTAATAGTAATTTAATTGAAAATATTATTTGTCACTTTAGAACAATCTGCTAGAGAAAATTTAAAGGTCGTACTAAAGAACCATTTTTTTCAAAATAATATTGATAAATTCTATACATATGGCATGTCTGAAGAAAATTTACCTTTTAAAGACTTAACTAATATTAAAATCAAATCTTTAATGGGATTTATCGATATTATAAAAAATCTGCCTTATATATTTAGTTTGAGAAATTCTTTAAATTTAATTGAAAAAAATAATAATTTCAGCCATATTTTTTTTATAGACTCATTTGATTTTTCAAAATTTTATCTTAATAAATTTCGAAAAAATTCTACTAAATATTGTCAATTCATAGGCCCTTCTGTTTTTATATGGAAAAAAAATAAAGCAAAATTTATAAATAAATATTTTGACCATATTTTTTCAATTTTTGAAGTTGAAAGAAAATTTTACGATAAAAAAAAATATTCTTATATTGGTCATCCTTTATTAAATAATATTGTATTAAATAAAAGAAATAAATACCCAATTAAAAACATTGGCATTTTCTTAGGAAGCAGATATCAAGAAATTTCATACAATATTCCAATAATAAATAATTTAATTAATGATTTAAAAAAATTAGATGATTTTAATTTTCAGTTTTATGTAACCAAGGAATTTAAAACTCTAGTTAAAAAAAGTTTTAAATCAAAAAATTATCAATTTATTTTGAATAACAGTGAGTATTATAATAGTTTATCAAAATTAGATTTCGCTTTCGCTTGTTCTGGCACTGTTCATTTAGAACTTAGCTTTTCTCATATTCCACACTTTGTATTTTATAAGGCTAATTGGCTTAATTATTTAATTTTTAAAATATTTGTTAAATCTAATTATTTATCTCTGATCAATATATTCAATAAAAAATTATATATAATGGAGTTTATACAATCAAATTTTAATCATAGTATTTTAACAAATGAATTTGAGCGTTTGTTTAATAATAAAGTTAAATTTTATGATTATACCAACTCAATGATAGAGTCTTTAAAAAAATCTAATATACAAGAAATTAAACCAGATATTATTATTGATTATTTAAAAAAGTCTTCTTAAGCCAGAGGAGGTTAAATATAGATTTCTTTTCTCTATCTCCAACACCTTTGTATTTTTTATCTTTCTCTCCTGTGTAAAGTTGTCTTGGTCGTGTGATTTTAAATTCATTATCCTCTATCATTTCTTTCCACTGTGAGAGCCATCCTACTGTTCTTCCTACTGCAAAAATAGGTGTAAACATAGAAGTAGGTATCTCAAGAGCCTTTAATAGAATTCCAGAGTAGAAATCAACATTTGGATAAAGATTTTTTTCTTTAAAATAATTATCATTTAAAGCCAATTCTTCTATTTCTTTTGCTATTTCCAACTCTTTAGATTTTAGTTTTAATTCTTTAAATAAATCCTCTGTACTTTTTTTCAGTACCTTCGCTCTGGGATCGTAGCTTTTGTAAACTCTGTGTCCAAAACCCATTAGTCTTATTTTATTTTTCTTATTTTTTACTTCTTCGATGAAATCTTTAGGTTTTAAGTCATTATTTACTATTTCATTTATCATATCTATGACAGCTTCATTCGCTCCACCATGTGATTTACCCCATAGAGATGATATTCCTGTAGACAAACATGCATACGGATTAGCCAAAGATGAACCTGCGGTTCTAACTGTTGAAGTAGAAGCATTTTGTTCATGATCAGCGTGAAGAATAAATATTTGATCCATTATTTTTGAGTATAATGGATTAATTTCATATTCTTCAGCAGGTGTAGCAAAACACATATGTAAAAAATTTTCTGCATAATTAAGTTTATTTAATGGATAAACAAATGGTTGACCAACTGAATATTTATAAGCCATAGCAGCAATTGTTGGTATTTTAGCTAGAAGCCTATGAGTAGCTATCATTCGATGCTCTGGATCTTCGATATTTAGAGAGTCATGATAAAAAGATGATAAAGCCCCAACTATTCCAATCATCATTGCCATCGGATGGGCATCTCTTCTAAATCCTCTGTAAAACTGAGTTATTTGCTCATTTAATAAAGTATGATTCTTAATAATATTTTCAAATTCATTTTTATCAGTTTCTGATGGAAGTTCGCCATGAAGAAGTAAATAACATACCTCTAGGTGAGTACTATGATTTGCCAGATCTTCAATTGGATAACCCCTGTATTGAAGTATGCCTTTCTCACCATCAATAAATGTTATTTTTGAATTACAAGCAGCAGTTGAAGTAAAACCTGGGTCATAAGTAAAAAGTCCTGTTTGTTTATAGAGAGATGAAATATTAATTACATTTGGCCCCATTGAACCAGTTAAGCCATCAAATTCGTATTCTTTACCAGTTTTGTTATCTATAATTTTAAATCTTTTTTCATCAATCATTTAGATATAATAACAATCTTTCTTTAAAATTACTAATGCCATAAAAGAATATTAATTTATCAATTGGAAGTTTCGATTCAAAATTTACAAGTATTTTTCTCAAAGTTTTTCCAATTTTCTTTAAAAATAAATCATTTTTTTCAAGAGCTTCAATAAGATCTTCTTCATTATGCAAATCTTGAATAGCTTTATAAATTTTTTGAATTAAATTTTTTTCTTGTATGTTTAGATCAACAGTTTGTTTTTTATTGAAAAAATTAAATAAGTTTTCGATTTCTTCATTTATTTTTTTTGATGATGTTATTCTAGATAAAATATCTTTATAAATAATATCTAAATTATAATTTTCAGTAGCTTTTAGGTTTTCGGAATTAATATGAAGTTTAAACTCTTGAAATGAAAGTTGATTTAAATAATGCTGATTTATAAATTCTAATTTTTTAATATCAAATTTAGCTGGAGATAATACTATTTTTGAAATTTCAAAATTATCTATAGCATCTTTGATATTTAAATATTCCAAATCATTAAAATTATTACCCAATTTTATGATAAAATTGAAAATACTTTCTTTTAAAAAACCCTCATTTAAATAAAAATCAACATTTGTTATGTTATCTCTTTTAGAAAGTTTCTTACCATTTAAGTCATGAATAAGAGGAATATGAGCATATTTAATTTGATTAAATGAAAGAGAATCAGCAATAAGTTTTTGTTTAATAGTATTAATTGAATGATCGTTACCTCTAATTACATGGGTAATTTGATCTAAGTGATCGTCAACTAAGTTTGATAAAATGAAAGTTGGAGATTGATTAGATCTAGCTATTGAAAAGTCCTCTATGTTTTCTGAAGGTATTTTAATTTTTCCTAATATTAAGTCTTCGTACTCAAAAAATTCTTTTTCTCTATTAACTTTAAAGCGATAAGGGCCATAATTTTCTTTGTATGCTAAATTTTGATCTAATAAAGTATTAACAATTTCTTTATGTTTCTGAATATTTTTAGATTGGTAATTGATTTCATCATAATTGAGCTCAAAAATTTTAAATATTTGAAGAATTTCTTCTTCGAATACTTTTTTTGATCTTTCTTGATCGGTATCTTCGATTCTTAAAAGAAATGTACCGTTATTTTTTTTGGCAAATAGATAATTATAAATGGCTGTTCTAAGACCGCCCATATGAAAGTTACCTGTAGGAGAGGGTGCAAATCTTGTTTTTATCATTTATAGTTCCTGATTAATCCAATCATTTTTGCTACTATTTTTACCCTATCTTTTTTTATAGTAATTGGTTTAAAATTATCAACATCCCCATATATTTTTATATTTTCTTTTAATAATTCAATTTTTTTTAGAGATATTTCGCTGTTATCTATTTGTACAGCACAAATATCATTTTTTTTATAATCGCTATTACTATCTAGTATTACTATATCTCCATTTTGGATTCCATAAGCATTCATTGACTCACCATTAACTTTGCATGCAAAAGAATTTCGTGATTTATTTTTAATCAAATTTTCTAATTGAACATATTCTATATTTGCTAAATCAGCTTCTAAGGCTTTGCCAGCTGAAATTTCTGGATACAAAGGAATTTCATTTTTAAGTTTTATTGATCTTGATTTAAGTTTGTCTCTGTCGATATATTTATTTTCTTTAAGATAATCTAAATATTGAAAAATTGATGATTTTGATTTTAAACCCATAAAGTTTTTCATTTCATCAAAGGAAGGAGCTATGCCATTTTTTTGAATATAACTTTGAATAAAATCAAATAGTTTTTTTGCTTTATTTGTCATTTAATTTATAAATTCTCAATTTTTTGGTCTTATTGAAGTAAATAAGGCAATTTGATTTTAATATATTAGAAATATTTGAACTTTCTTGATTATTGAATATTTTGATATTTTTATCACTTTTCATAAATCCAAATAGAAATGATTTTCTCATTAAACTATTAAAATTAAATTTAATCTTCTCAATATCAATTTCATTGTCAAAATTAAGAACTTTTGAAAATTGATATTTAAGAATTAATGAATTGACTAAAATGTTTGTAAGAACAAAAGATGAACATGGATTTCCAGGAAAAAATAAGAAAATTTGTTTATTTTTAATAAATGACTTAAAGGGTCTACCTGGCTTTAAATTTAAACCATCTACTAATAACTTAAAATTTCTAAAATCAAAGTCATCTTCACTTTTACCAGTGCCGCCAATGACAATAGTTATATTAGATTTACTATTTTTGAGTTCTTTTTCTAAAATTTTTTGATCATCTTTAATATGAATATTTTTATCTATTTTTTGATTGTGAGAATTTAAATAATTCTCTAAATATGAGGCATTAGTAGGATTTATAAAATGATTTTTTGTAAATTCATTTCCAGTTGAAATAATTTTAAAAGAAAGATTATTTTTAATTTTTACACTTATGTTTTTGAAAGAATTATAAGTAAAAAGTTCTTTTTTGCTTAAGTATGTATTTTTTAAGATAAACTTTTGTCCTGATTTAAAAACATGTCCTTTTTTTCTTATGAATGTATTTTTAAAATCATATTTAAAAATATGAAATATATTTTTATTTTGATAGTAAAACTCATTTGGAATTATATATTTTATTGAATTTGGTATAAGAGACCCTGTTTTAACGATAACACATTCATTATCTTTAATCTTATAGTCAATATATTTATCAAGTAGTGTTTTGCCTTTTAAAATGTAAGCATCTTTTTTAGATATAACTCCTATACCATCCATTGCGGATTGATTATATGGAGGTATATTTTCTTTTAGAGCAAATCTGTCGTTTATTAAATCTTTACAAGTTAGAGATTTTGTTTTCTTTAGGGTGTAAGTCGGTTTTGGAAGATATTTTTCAATTAATCTTATTGCATTAAAAATATCATCCAATGTTATTTTTCCCACCTCTTTTTTTTATGATTTGAATATTTTGGATAATAATTTCTTTTTTATAAGATTTTAACATATCAAATACTGTTATTGATGAGGTGCTGACGGCTGTCAAAGCCTCTATCTCCAGGCCTGTGGTATATTTTGATTTCACAGATGATATTATTTTTAAAAATTCATTATCTAAAAATTTAAATTCAATAGTAATATGATCAATAGGTACTTGATGAGTTAAGGGAATTTGTAGAGAAGTATTTTTTGCCGCTAATACTCCTGCAATTTTAGCTGTAGCACATAAATTAGAAAATAAATTTTGATCATTTAACAATACTTGATAAAGACCTTTATCAATTTTAATTAAAGACTCAGCAACAGCTATTCTTGCTGTTTTCTTTTTTTTAGAGATATCCACCATCTCTATAGTTTGATTTTTTTTTTTGAAATGAGTTAGAGTCATTATGAGTTATAAAGTTTATTAATATAATTGAGTGTCTTACTAGAATTTAAAATACTCCCTCCAATTAAAAAAGTTTTAATATTTGTTGCTTCTTTAATTTTTTTAATATTTTTGATATCAATTCCACTTTCACTAACAATAAAGTTTTTATTTTTTATTAAATTACTTAAGTTAATTGATTTATCTATGTTAATCTTTTGTTCTTTTAAATTTCTATTATTTATTCCAATTAAAGAACTTTTAATATTCTTAATTTTTGATATTTCATGAATACTTTCTATCTCAATTAAAACATCTAAGTTTAATTCATTTGCAAATTGATAAAGGTCTTCAATTTGTTTTCTTGTTAAAATTTTTGCTATTAATAAAATGGCATCTGCTCCATAAA